>CAZWIW010000021.1:0-25621 GCA_964634545.1 uncultured Rubrivirga sp. | reverse complement strand
TCGGCCATCTGCTCCTTGATGGCTTCATCCATGGGGGGCTCTTCGTACTCCTCGATCTTCGCCGCTGCGATCTCCCCGGCTCGGGTGGCGGTGTCCTTGGACCCGTTGCGCGTCCAGCGTTCGAAGTTGTCCGAACTCGACAAGAAGGGTCGGTAGAAGCAGTCACGGAAGCGCTCCATGGTGTGCATCGCGCCGAGGAAGTGACCGCCGTGGCCCACCTCCGTGTGTGCGTCGAAGGCCATGGAAGCTTCATTGATCTCCAGCGGCGTGAATTGATGCTGGAGCATCTCCACTAGTTGCACGTCGATCACGTATTTCTCGATTGAGGACACCAGTCCGCCTTCGAGCCACCCGGCTGAGTGCATGATGTAGTTCGTGCCCGACAAGAAGGCGGGCATGAGCGTCATGAGTGCCTCGTACCCAGCCTGGGCGTCGGGTACCTGAGAGGAATTCAAGCCGCCACCACCACGGAACGGCAGGCCGAAGTGGCGGGCGATCTGGCCGGTGGCGAGCAATCCGATCCCCGACTCCGGGGTGCCGAACTGGGGTGACCCGGACTGCATGTCGATATTGGACAGGAAGGAGCCGAACACGACGGGCGCACCCGGGCGAATCAACTGGGTGAGAGCCACACCAGAGAGCGCTTCGGCGATCTGCTGTGCGAGGGCGGCCGGGATAGTGACCGGGGCCATTGCACCCATGAGCAGGAACGGGGTCACGATGCAGGGCTGATTCGCTGCCGTGTAGACGAACAGCGAATCGAGCATCCGGTCATCCCAGCGCAGCGGGGAGTTGCAGTTGATCAAGGAGATGCAAAACGGCGTTTGCTCGATTGCTTCGCGGCTGCCGAAGACCATCTCACCCATCGCCAACGTGTCCTCAGCGTTGGTGGCACTCACGACGTTGCCCATGATCATCTTGTCGGTCATCGTCAGCGCTCGGTAGACCATGTCGAGGTGCCGGGAATCCAGGGGGGCGTCGTTGGGTTCAACCACCACCCCGCCCACGCTGTCGATGACAGAGAAAGACTGAGCGAGCTTGGCGAAATCCTCGAAGTCGGCCAGCGTTCCATCGCGCCGTTCATCACCCCGGCGGAAGAACGGCGGTCCGTAGACGCTCGAGAAGACCATGGAGTCGCCGCCGATGTGGACGTCGTTTTCGTGGTTTCGGGCTTGGATGTCGAACTCGCTGGGAGCCTTGGCGACCTGCTCGAGGACGAAGTCAGGGTCTAGGAAGACCGTCTCTCCGTCGACCTTCTGGCCGTGGGCGGCGAACAACTCCACAGCCTCGGGCTTGGCGAACTGCACGCCGATCTCGGTAAGGATGCGCCGCCAGCCGGCATCCAAGGTGGCCATGGCTTCCTCGGAGAGGATCTCGTACCGAGGCATCGAATTGCGGAACATGGCCCTCCTTGTTGTCGTCCCGAAACCCTTGACGAGTGTTCGGAAGCGTTTCTAGACTCCGGTTGTGGAACAAGCGTTCCACATTATGGTTTCTCTGGGAAGCCCCCTGAGTCACTGAATATTAGAAGGCTGGCCGCGAATGTCGAGTACGTCAGGAACCCAAGCGGTGGATCGCGCCGCCGGGTTACTGCTTGCGGTCATGGAAGCGCACGATTCGATGACGTTCGCTGAGTTGCAGCACTCCAGCGAGTTGGCGAAAAGCACGCTGTCCCGCCTGTTGTCCAGTCTTGAGCGTCATGACCTGGTATCCCGCGGCGAAGACGGCTCCGTCCGTCCCGGGGGTGCGCTCACCCGTTTCGCGCACTCCCGGCGCCCGACCGATGAGTTGATCGAGGCGGCGCGTCCGCACATGACCGACCTCAGCGAGGCGACGGGCGAGAAGATCAACCTTGCCGTTCTCGATGGTGCGGAGGTCGAGCAGATCAGCCAGATCGACTGCTCCTATCTCATCGGCGGCGTGAACTGGGGCGATCAACGCATCCCCCTGCATGCGTCGGCCTTGGGCAAGGTGTTTCTGGCGTACGGAGCTGAGGCACCCGCGGGGCGCCTGAGGAAATTCAGTTCCCGCACCATTACTTCGAAGCAGCGCTTGCGCGCAGACCTGGCACAGGTGCGCGAACGCGGTTGGGCGCTGGCAGATGGGGAGCTGGAAGAAGGATTGATTGCCGTTGCAGCACCGATTTTCAGCGCCGACGGCAGTGTTGTGGGTGCGCTCTCGATCTCTGGCCCCACACTTCGGATGTCCCGTGAGGTGACAAGGGAGTACGCCGAACTACTCGTGGCCGCCGCGCAGGCAACAACCGACTCGCTCGCTGCAACCGCGAGTTCGTCGGATTCAGGCAACACGACGGTCACGCAAACAGGAGGAAGGGTGGGTGCCGCATGACGCCGGACGACATCTTGAAGGCGCTGTATGACGAGACGATGGTGGGCAACGCGCCCGCGGTTCTCGAATACACCGCCAAGGGATTAGAGGCAGGGATGTCCCCGGACACTCTGCTGTTCGATGCCCTCATTCCTTCACTAGAGGAAGTAGGAGCCCGCTTCGAGCGTGGCGACTTCTTCGTTCCCGAGATGCTCGTTGCCGGGAAGGCGATGTCCGGTGCACTCGAAGTGCTCCGTCCGTTGCTCGCACAGACCGGGGCGGAGAGCGTAGGAACATTCCTCATGGGGACTGTCAAGGGCGACGTCCATGACATCGGCAAGAACCTGGTGAACATCATGCTCGAAGGCGCGGGCTTCCATGTGATCGACATCGGCGTGCAGGTTCCCCCGGAGAAGTTCATTGAGGCGATCGAGGAGCACAAGCCCGACATCGTCGGTATGTCCGCCTTCTTGACGACCACGATGCCCATGTTCAAAGCGAACATCAACGCGATCGAGAAAGCCGGAATACGTGATGACGTCATCATCATGGTCGGGGGTGCGCCGGTCACTCAGGAGTACGCGGATGTGTCCGGAGCCGACGGATACGCAGCAGATGCTGCGACTGCCGTGCGTGTCGCCAAGCAATTGATCGCCGTCCGTGCGGGTGCCGAGGCCTAGCCGTGCTGCGCAAACTCCTGCCCGTTGTCGAGCATGTGGTCAAGGGGCCGGTGTGGGACTGCCAGATGTGTGGGCAGTGTGTACTCCATTCCACCGGTATGACGTGTCCCATGACCTGCCCGAAAACCCTTCGCAATGGCCCCTGCGGTGGAGTTCGACCGGACGGAAAGTGCGAAGTGAAGCCGGAGATGCGCTGCGTCTGGGTGAAAGCGCACGATCGGGCGGAGCACATGCCGCTGCTACCCAAGAGTTGGCGCGAGGAGATCACCCACATGCGTCCTCCGGTCAATAACGAACTCAAGGGCGATTCATCGTGGTTGAACTTGGTCAGCGGCCGCGACCGGCAAACGCCGGCTGGTTGGCAGGAGGACTAGGAATGTCCGAATTCGGGGGACTCCTCGCCGATCGGCGACGACCCATCGTTACCGCAGAGTTTCCGTCGCTGGATGGCGGTGATCTCGAGACGGTGGCCCAGGCACTTGAGCACTACCGGCCTTATGTGGATGCGGTGAACATCACCGACAACCCAGCGGCCCACGCCCACGCGAGCAACGTGTCGATGGCAATCGCTGTCAAGCAACTCGGTGTTGAACCGATCATGCAAGTTGTCTGCCGCGACAAGAATCGCTTAGCGGCACAGGCAGACGTTGTCGGTGCCTCGATGCATGGAGTCACCACTTTCTGCGCGCTCACCGGCGACGACGTCACTGCGGGCGATGAGCCCGAAGCCCGTCGAGTCTTCGATCTTGACAGCCCGCAATTGATTTCCATCATGAATGGGATTTCGCGTGGTCATTACCTGTCCGGACGAGAACTCAAGCACCGTAAGGAACTGCTGATCGGAGCTGTCGAGAATCCGTTCGCGCCACCTCCGGAAGTTCGCGTGCGACGGGCCAAGATGAAGGTCGATGGTGGCGCGCGCTTCCTGCAGTTGCAGATCGGCTACGAGCCCGCCCTTTTGGAGTCCTTCATGGCCGGTGTCGTGGCGAACGGCGTTGCCGAGCGTGCGGCCATCTTGCCGACGGTGATCTTGACCAAGAGCCCCGGTGCTTTGCGGTTCATGGACGGTCAGGTTCCCGGCATCCATGTCCCAGCCCCAGTCATCGAGCGGATCGCCAACGCCGAGAACGCAGCAGAAGAGTCCTATCTGCTCGTGCGTGAGCAGGTCGAGCATGCACTGACCCTGCCAGGAGTGGCAGGCGTGCACATCACCGACTTCCGACACGACGATTCCCTTCGCCGGCTCGTCAGCGATCTAGCGATCGGTCCAGCGTTCGCCGTGAGCCAGGCGGCCACCGCCTGACACGGCCACCAACACTTACCCATCGATACCCGTCAGCACCCACCCACAGACCAGGGCAACTAATAACCGACCACACTGCTAGGAGCGTTATGCACACCACCGTCAGTTCGGCCAATCAGACATTGACCATCGGATCGGACCAACCCTTTTGCATCATCGGCGAGCGCATCAATCCGACCGGACGCAAGGTATTTCAAGAGCAACTGCGCGCGGGAGATCTATCGGCGGTGGAGAAGGACGTCGCCGATCAGGTAGCCGGGGGCGCGATGATGCTCGACGTCAACATGGGCGCACCGTTGGTGGATGAGGCTGCCTTGTTGGCCGATGCCGTGAAGTTGATCCAAAGCCTGACCGACATGCCGCTGTGCATCGACTCTTCGATCGTCGAGGCCCTGGATGCTGGCCTCGCGGTGTACGAAGGCAAGGCGCTGGTCAATTCCGTGACGGCCGAGGACGAGCGGATGGAACTGATTCTCCCGCTGGTGAAGAAGTACGGCGCCGCCGTGATCGCGCTGCCGAATGACGACAAGGAGATCCCTGAGGAGCCGGAGCGGCGATTCGAACTCACCCAGTACATCGTCGAGACCGCTACCAGCAAGTACGGGATTCCGATCGAGGACATCGTCATCGATCCGCTGGCGATGCCCATCGGCGCGGATTCGCAGATGGTGGTGCGGACTATGGAGACCATCGAGCTGATCGCCGACAAGATCGGGGTGAATATGACCCTCGGAGCGTCGAACGTATCTTTCGGAATGCCTGACCGACACACCCTCAATTCGGTGTTCCTCCCCATGGCGATGGGTGCAGGATTGACAAGCGCGATCATGGACGCTCGCACCGACCAGATCGTGACGGCGGTGAAGGCGGCGGACCTGATGCTGGGTAATGATGAGTGGGGAATGAATTGGATCTCCGCTCACCGGGCGAAGGAAGCGGCGAAGGGGTAGAGGCAGTCGATGGCGGATCCGGGTTCGAAGCAGGTCTCGGGTAGCAAGGACGACGCAAACGAGGCGGTCGTCCTACCGGAGTTCGCCCCGGATAGCGACGAAGTGGAGTTGGACACGACCGTCCTGATCGAGGACCCCGGTCCGGAGGTTCCGAACGTCGAGGAAGCGGATACAACTGAGGTCGCGCGGGTCGCGATGGTCTTCGAGCCCTCCGGAAAGCAGGTGCGGGCACCGGTCGGGGTGAACGTCTTCGATGTAGCTAGTTGGAACGCGATCGCGGTCGACTCGACCTGTGGTGGTCACGGCACTTGTCGTAAGTGCCGCGTGCAGATCCTCGAAGGGGAAGTGCCGGCAGGCAGCGTCGACGCCCGAGCCTTCACCGAAGAGGAGATGGCTGCTGGATGGCGACTCGCGTGCCAGGCAGCGGCCTGGAGTGACCTGCGGGTGCACGTCCCACCGCTCACCACCCGCCCGAAGGCATCCACGGTCGGGGTCGGCCGGCAGGTGATCCACCGCCCCACGGTGCTCAAACGCTTCTTGGAACTGCCCGAGCCGAGCCTTTCGGACCAGCGGCCGGACCTGCGTCGCGTGATGGATGGGATCACCGACATCGCCTCGTCAGCTGACCCGATGGTCTTGCGTGGGCTGCCGCGTGTCCTGCGCGGTGCTGACTTCCAGGTAACCGCGGTAGTCGTGGACGACGTACTTGTGGCTGTGGAGCATGGAGATACGAGCGATCGCGTTTTCGGAATCGCGTTTGATCTCGGCACCACGAGCGTTGTCGCGACCTTGCTGGATCTCACCAACGGAATGCCACTTGCCGTCTCGTCGATGCTCAACAAGCAACAGCGTTACGGCGCAGATGTGATCAGTCGCATCAGCGCGACCATGCTGGATCCGTCGTCGCTGGAGTCCTTGCAGCAATTAGCGCACGACACCCTGGATGAACTGACCGAAGAGGTCTGTACCGAGTCCGGGGTCGAGCGGGCCGAGGTGTACCAGGTGGCCCTGGCTGGTAACGCCACCATGGTGCAAATCGCGCTGGGTATCGACCCCGAACCGCTCGGTGTCGCGCCCTTCATCTTGGCCGCGGAGGACTACCCGGATGTCAAGGCCGACGAACTCGGTATCAAGGTCAATCCCCGTGCGCGTGCATGTTTGTTCCCCGCGCTAGGTGCGTACGTTGGTGGTGACATCGTCGCTGGGGCGCTGGCTTGCGGCATGGATCGTGATCAGCGCATTCGCCTGTTCATCGACGTAGGCACCAACTGCGAGATGATCTTGGGCAACGGCGAGCAACTGCTTGCAACCGCGGCTCCCGCCGGTCCGGCTTTCGAAGCCGCATCCATCGCATGCGGTATGCGGGCGGCCGCTGGTGCCATCGAAGTCGTACGAATCGATGAAGCAGGCCTGCATATCGAGGTGATCGACGGCGCTGAGCCAACGGGTATTTGTGGTTCGGGTTTGGTGGATGCGGTCGCGGAGTTGGTCCGCGTTGGTTTGATCGATTCCTCAGGTCGATTCGTGTCCGACGATGTTGCGTGCGAGGTTGCCCCGCACGTGGCAGATCGGCTGGTGATGCGCGGGAAGGAGAGGGTTTTCGCTCTCTCCGGTGAGGTCCCCATCGATCCCGCCAGTTTGGACCGAGTCGTGTATCTGTCACAACGCGATGTGCGCGAGTTGCAGTTCGCGAAGGCGGCGATCTCGACCGGCTGGGCGATCTTGCTCGAGGAGTTCGGCATCAAGCCCGAAGAGGTTCAACAAGTACTGCTGGCCGGATCCTTCGGCAGTTACCTCTCACCGAAGAACGCCATACGCATCGGTCTGGTCCCGGATATCTCGGTCCCACGGGTGGTCAGTGCAGGGAACGTGGCTGGTGAAGGCGCGAAGATGGCGTTGCTCTCCGGCTCTGAGCGCAATGGGGCCCACACGCTGGTTGAGGTGATCAACTATGTGGAGTTGTCGGATCGAGAGGACTTCAACGATCGCTTCGTCGAGGAATTGGCCTTTCCGGTCACGTGAGTGAGCCCTCGCTAGGACTCGTTGCGTGCGGCGCGCTCGCGGCGGACCTTCGTGAACTGCAAGCCGAACGACATTGGGATGTTGCGATCTACCCGCTACCCCCGCTGTTGCATAACCACCCCGATCAGATTGCCGGTGCTGTAGAGGACGTCTTGGATCGGCACGCGGGCCGGCACCGGGCGTGGGCGATCGGCTATGCCGACTGCGGCACCTACGGAGCCCTGGATGAGGTGTGCGAGCGACGAGGCATCCGCAGACTCTCGGGCAATCACTGCTACGACCTCTATGCCGGTCGCGAGCAGATCACCGAACTACTGGAAACCGAACCCGGTACCTACTTGCTGACCGACTTCCTGGTGAAGGGGTTCCACCGTTCGGTGATCGTCGAACTTGGGCTGGACCGGTACCCCGAACTGCGCGAGGACTATTTCGGCAACTACCGCCAGGTGGTCTGGCTGGCTGGCAGTTCGGTGGACGAAGCCACCCGCGAGGAGCTCGCTGCCGCGGCCCACGAAGCGGCGGCGGCCTTGGGGCTGCCCTTGGTCATCCGGCCCGTGGGCCGGGACCGGCTCGGGGCCGAGGTGGAGGCCCTCCTCGCTGACTCATCCCGCTAGTCACTTTTCCGTGCCCGTTGCCGCGTCAAACGTGGCCGAAATCGGGACGATTTCGTGGCCACGTCAGACGCGGCAACGGGGGAGAGCGGGCTGGGTGGGGATTTGTTCGCAAAACTGGTGTACAAGAATGACACGGACTGATATATCTATACCGATGTCCGTCACCGCGCCCGCTGCCGCCAGTTCAGCCTCGCTCGCCGACCAGGCCTATGACCGCCTGCGTCGGATGATCTGCACGGCCGAACTCGAGCCAGGGGCGGTGATCGTGGAATCCGAGTTGTGCGAACAACTCGGTATGGGCCGGACGCCAGTGCGGGAAGCCCTGCGCGCACTGGCGTCCGAGCACCTGATCGACGTCTACCCGCGCCGCGGCATGTTCGTGGCCGGTGTGGACCCGCGAGATCTGCGGGCGATCAGCGAGGTGCGCGAGCGCCTGGAGCCTTTTGCTGCTGCCCTGGCAGCGGAGCGACGCGACGACGAGGACATCGCCGTGATCGACGACGTCCTTACCGACCTCGCGGCCATCGAAGGAGACAACCTCGAGGAGCATCGGTCCGCGCTGATGGATCTGGATGAGCGCATCCACAAGTGCGTCTATCGGGCGACGCACAACGCGTACCTCCAACAGAACCTCGACAGTTACTACACCCACGCGCTGCGCATCTGGTATCTCGGGCTGACGAACGTCACGCATCTGCAAGATGCCGTTCTCGAGCATCGCGAACTCCTGGAAGCGATTCGTGATGGCGATATCGAGAGGGCGACCACGGTGATGGGCAAGCACATCGAAGGCTTCGAAGCGGAGATGCGGCGCGCGCTTTGAAGGCAAGGGAACAAGAACGACGACGACACCTACGACAGATGAACATGCGAAACGAAACGAACAGGAAAGGGAAGGTAGGAGTAGATGGCTGAGGAACTGAAGGCCCCGACAAGTGCCAAGTGCGTAGTGATCGGAGCTGGGATCGTCGGCAACTCCATCGTCTATCACTTGGCGCGCCTTGGGTGGAGCGACATCGTCCAGGTCGACAAGGGACCGCTACCTAATCCCGGTGGTTCGACTGGTCACGCATCGAACTTCATCTTCCCGACCGACCACAGCAAGGAGATCACCCAACTCACGCTGGAGAGCATGCGCCAGTACAAGGAGATGGGTGTGTTCACCGAGTGCGGTGGCATCGAAGTGGCGCGCACTGAGGAGCGGATGCAGGAACTGCACCGTCGGATGCAGTCAGCGAAGTCCTTCGAGATCGAGGACACGGCCATGCTGACACCGGCTGAGGTCAAGGAAAAGGTTCCCTACATCGACGAAGAGGTGATCCTCGGCGGATTTTGGACACCGTCCGTAGGTGTTGTCGACTCGCTACGCGCAGGCACGATCATGCGCGAGCGGGCGCAGGAGATGGGGGCGCTTAGCAGTCTGCCGAACACAGAAGTGCTGGACATCGAGGTCACCGATGGCAAAGTCTCGGCTGTCGTCACCGACCGCGGAACGATCGAGACCGAATGCGTGATCGTCGCCTGCGGTTGCTGGAGCCCGCGGATCGCCGCGATGGCTGGCGCCGCCATTCCGCTCACCCCGGCTGTCCACCAGATGAAGGACATCGGCCCGGTTCCGTTCTTCGCGGACACCAAGGGTGACATCGAGTGGCCGATCATCCGCGACATGGACACCTTCATGTACGAGCGCCAGCACGGCACGGGCTTGGAGATCGGCTCCTACGCCCACCGGGCGATCTTGTACGAGGCCGACGAGATCCCCTCGAACGAGCAGGCCGCGCTCTCGCCGACCGAGATGCCGTTCACGCAGGAGGACTTCGACCTGCAAGACGAGCACGCGATGGAACTCATGCCCGACATCGTGGGCGACGAAAGCATCGGTGAGAAATACGCCTGCAACGGCCTACTGTCGCTGACCCCCGATGGTGCACCCATCCTGGGCGAGACCCCGGAGGTGAAGGGTCTGTGGTCTGCGGCCGCCGTTTGGATCAAGGAAGGTCCGGGCGTTGGAAAGGCCATGGCGGAGTGGATCGTCGAAGGCGAGCCGGAGATCGACTTGCACGGCGCCGATATCGCCCGGTTCTACGAGCACCAAAAGACTCGCGAGCACGTGGTGGCTCGCACGTCCGAGGGCTTCATCAAGACCTACGGGATCATCCATCCCGGCGAGCAGTGGACGGCGAATCGCAACGTTCGGCTGTCGCCCTACTACGACCAGCAGAAGGCCCTCGGTGCGGTGTTCTACGAAGCCGCCGGCTGGGAGCGCGCCTTCTGGTACGAGGTGAATGCCC
Source organism: uncultured Rubrivirga sp. (assembly GCA_964634545.1). Classification (GTDB taxonomy): domain Bacteria; phylum Actinomycetota; class Actinomycetes; order S36-B12; family S36-B12; genus S36-B12. The sequence goes on along the minus strand of CAZWIW010000021.1, from coordinate 15,433 downwards.
CACTGGTGGAGAAGTTCGGCGACGCTGTGATGCCGCGGACCGCAGAGTGGGATTCGCGATGGTGGTCCCCGATCATCAACGCCGAGCATCTGCAAATGCGTGAAACCGCGGGAATGATCGACCTCACACCGTTCGCGATCTTCGACATCACCGGTCCGAGCGCGCTCGATGTGGTGCAGCGCACGGCAGTGCGGCAGATGGACGTGGCAATCGGCAAAGTCATCTACACCCCGGTACTCACTCCGCGCGGTGGCTTCAAGTCCGACCTCACCATCATGCGGCTGGGCAAGAACCACTTCCGAGTGGTGACCGGTGGCGCGCATGGGATGGCCGACCGTAAGTGGTTCGCCGATCAACTCCCCGCGGACGGCACTGCCCAATTGCAGGACCTGACCTCGTCCATGACCACGCTGGGTGTGTGGGGGCCGAATGCCCGGGCGATCATCCAGTCCCTCACCCAGTCGGACATGTCCAACGAGGGGCACGCGTTCGGTACCTGTCGAGTTATCGAGATGGGATCGCTACGGGTGCTTGCGTCACGGATCTCCTACGTGGGCGATCTGGGCTGGGAGCTCTACCTGCCCATCGAGCAGGGCGCCAAGCTCTGGGAAATGGTCTGGGAGGCCGGCCAGCAGCACGGGTTGATCGCCGTCGGAGTCGGGGTTTACGGCACCACCGGCCGGTTGGAGAAGGGCTACCGCGCCTACGGGGCCGAACTCGATTCGGAATACAACGTGATCGAAGCGGGGATGGCCCTGAAGAAGGTCAAGGAAGCCGAGTTCATCGGCAAGGAGGCCTACCTCAAGCACCGCGAAGAGGACCCGGTCGCGTTGATGTGCACGCTGTCGGTCGCCGATCACACCAGTTCCTCCGGCGAGAAGCGCTACATGCTCGGCATGGAGCCCATCTTGACCTTGGACGGTGCTCCCATCACCGACAAGAACGGTCGACGCTCCTTCGTGACGAGCGCCGGCTCGGCACCGTCACTCGGCAAGCACCTGCTGATGGCCTACCTGCCTCCTGAGCACGCTGTGGAAGGCAAGGAACTGCTCGTCGAGTACCTCGGTGAGCGCTACCCGGTGGTTGTGGACCGCGTTGGTGCCACGCCACTGTTCGACCCGAATAACGAACGGATCGTGAGCTGATGGAAATCTGCGTTTGCATCAAGCGCTATCCCTCTCTCGGCAGCGCAATCGTGCTGACCGAGGACGGGATGGCCATCGACACCGACAAGCTCGGCTTCACACTCAGCCCGCATGAGGAGTGCGCGGTTGAGGCTGCCGTCCAACTCAAGGAGGAACACGGCGGGACGGTCACGCTGGTCACCCTCGGCCCCGATGGCGTTGAGGAACAGATCCGCGAGCAGTTCGCAATCGGCGCCGATCGGGCCATTTGGATCCATTCCGACTCCACCGATGTGGATCCGCAGGCGGCGGCTGCAGCCCTAGCCGATGCCATCGAGGCCGACGGCACTGCTTTCGATCTGATCCTGCTCGGATCGGAGAGCGCGGATAACGCCAACGCCCAGACCGGTGTGCGCCTCGCGCATCGGCTCGGTCGGCCCGTCGCCACCGCCGTCAAGGGGATGACCATCGCCGATGGCAGCGCAACCGTCGAACGAGCCGTGGGAACCATGCGCGAGATCTACACCGTGCCGTTGCCGGCTGTTGTGACGGTGAAGGACGGACTGAATATCCCGCGCTATCCATCGGTGCCAGGCCGAATCAAGGCACGCAAGAAGCCCATCGAGGAAGTTCCGGCCGAACTCGCAGACCCGCGCATCGAATTGCTGGGCCTGACGGTTCCAGTTCGCGAATCCAAGGGCGCCCAGGACCTCGGTGCCGGCGACGAGGCAGCCGATGCTCTCGTCGACGTCATGAAGCAGATCGGAGTGTTGTCATGATCATCGTCTACGTGGATCACGACCGCGGAGAGATCGACCCGCTTGCCTTCCAGGTTGTCAGTGCCGCACGCACTATCGACAACGAAGTCCAGGCGGTGGTCGTTGGACCGAACGCGGAGAAGTGTGCTGATGAACTCGGCAACTTCGGGGTTCGCACCGTGCACCACGGCACGCACGACCGGATCGCGGACTACACGCCGCTCGCAAGTGCTCGCGCTGTTCTCGATGTCATGGATCGAGTCACGCCCCGAGCCGTATTGGCTGCGGGCACGCCGCGCGGAAGCGAGGTTCTAGCGCACGTTGCTGCGATCCGGGACCTCCCGCTCGTCACCGAATGCAGCGCCATCGAACTGACCGGCTCGGATACGGCGGAAGTCACCCGCGCGCGTTGGGGTGGGAACCTGCTCGAGCGAAGCAAGGTGACCAGCCCGCTGTTGCTGGCGACCGTTCAAGCCCATGCTTTCGCAGCGACGGAGGATCCAGGTGCGGCACAGATCGAAGCCTTCGAGGTGCCCGTAACGGATGCTGATCTCGTCGTCGGCATCGTGGATCGGACTGGTGCGCAGGCGACCGGTGTCGGTCTTGCCGAAGCCAAGGTCGTCGTCTCCGGTGGTCGCGGCATGGACGGCCCGGAGGCTTTCGCCATGCTCGAAGAGCTCGCCGACATCCTCGGGGGAGCGGTCGGTTGCTCGCGAGTCGTGACGTCGGCCGGCTGGCGCCCGCACGCCGAGCAGGTGGGCCAAACGGGCACGAAAGTTGCGCCCGAGTTGTACCTGGCATTCGGGATCAGTGGGGCTACCCAACACATTGCCGGTTGCAAGTCGGCGAAGACCTTGATTGCGGTCAACACCGATGCCCAGGCACCGATCATGACCCACGCGGACTACGCGGTGGTCGACAACCTGCACACGCTGCTGCCTGCACTCATCGAGAAGGCCCGCGCCGCTAAGGGCGCGTAGCAACCAGGGGACAGCCAATGCCTACCGATATCGAGATCGCCCAAGCAGCAACGCTGCGGCCTATTTCGGAAATCGCCGAGATCCTCGGTATTCCGGAGGAAGTGCTCGAGCCCTACGGGCGCACGAAGGCGAAGGTCCAGTTGGACTGGTTGCTCCAGCAGCCGGTGAGGTCCGCGGCGCGGATGATCCTGGTGACGGCCATCAGCCCAACCCCACCGGGTGAAGGCAAGACCACCACCACCGTGGGCCTAGGAGACGGACTTCGCTTCATCGGTAAGGACGCAGTGATCTGCCTACGCGAGCCGTCGCTGGGTCCGGTGTTCGGCATGAAGGGTGGGGCTGCGGGAGGTGGCCGTGCGCAGGTGGTTCCGATGGAGGACATCAACCTGCACTTCACCGGTGATTTCAATGCCATCGCTCTGGCGAACAATCTGTTGGCTGCGTTGATCGATAACCATGTGCATCATGGAAATGCGCTGGGAATCGATGTGCGGCGGGTGACTTGGAAGCGCGTCGTCGACATGAACGATCGGGCGTTGCGTGACATAACGGTGTCCCTCGGCGGTCCGGGCAACGGCTTCCCGCGGCAGGATGGGTTCGACATCGTGGTGGCGTCGGAGATCATGGCGATCTTCTGCTTGGCGACCGATCTGGAAGACCTCAAGGAACGCATTGGCCGAATCGTGGTTGCCTATACCCGAGATAAGGAACCGATCAGAGCAAGCGACCTGAACGCCGAAGGTGCCATGACGGTCTTGCTGAAGGATGCGTTAGCTCCGAACCTGGTGCAGACCCTCGATGGCACCCCCGCTTTCGTGCACGGCGGCCCCTTCGCCAACATCGCGCATGGTTGCAACAGCGTGATTGCGACCACCGGTGGTTTGCGGCTGGCTGACTACGTCGTTACTGAAGCTGGTTTCGGCGCCGATCTCGGTGCTGAGAAGTTCATCGATATCACCTGCCGTAGTGCCGGGATCCGCCCGTCAGCCGCTGTGATCGTGGCTACGGTGCGGGCACTGAAATTCCATGGTGGCGCCGATGCGAAGAACCTGACCGATGAGGACCTCGATGCTCTCAAGGCCGGCATGGTGAACCTCGAACGGCACATCGCCAATGTTCGGGACCATTACGGAGTGCCACCGATCGTGTCCATCAACCGCTTCGTCTCCGATACGCAGGCCGAACTCGACCAACTTCGCTCGCATGTGGAATCCCTCGGGGTGCCGATCGTGCTCGCCGACCACTGGGCCGAAGGTGGTGCCGGCGCCGCAGATCTAGCTCGCGCGGTAGTCGAGATCTGCGATGCCGACGACAAGCCGGTCAACGTGCCGCATGGCTCTTTCGTCTACCCGGATGACGCGACACTGTGGGAGAAGATCGAATCCATCGCGACCACGATCTATGGCGCATCCGAGGTAACGGCCGATGCAAAGGTGCGCACTCGGCTCCGGGAACTCGCCGAGGAGGGATACGGGAACCTACCCGTGTGTATTGCCAAGACGCAGTACTCCTTCTCGACCGATCCGTCTCTCCGTGGCGCGCCTTCCGGCCACTCGATGAACATCAGGGAGGTGCGGCTCTCGGCTGGCGCTGGGTTCATCGTGGTCGTGTGTGGGGACATCATGACCATGCCTGGGCTGCCGAAGGTGCCCTCGAGTGAACGCATCGACGTGCAAGACGGTCAGGTAGTCGGGCTGTTCTGATCGTGGGGCACACCACCGATCCGCGGCCGACGATCCGGCTTGAGGACGTCACCGCCAAGAGTTCCCGGGAGATCGACCGGATCGACAGAGTGGTCGTGGAGTCGCCGCTGACGATCACGGTCGGTGAACACGTTCTTGCGACCACGATGCGCACTCCCGGACACGACCTCGATCTCGCGGCAGGGTGGCTCGTTTCCGAAGCAGGGCTTCGGCATAAAGGTGACATCGTGGGAATGAAGGCCTTCGCCGCTTCGCCGCGGTCGATGGACGTTGATCGCGGTAATAAGCCCGAGGACATCGACACCGTCCGAGTCGAACTTGCCGCCGGTATCGAACCCCCGCGCCCGCGTGCGTATGTCACGTCGAGTTCGTGTGGTGTCTGCAGTGCCGATGTGCTGGATGCTTTCCCCGAGCCTTACGCGCCGTTGCACACTCCAGGATGGCGACTCCAGCCAGGACAGGCGCTGGAACTCGTTCGTCAAATGCGGGCGCGGCAGAAGATGTTCGACCTGACCGGTGCTTTGCATGCCGCTGCGCTGGTGGGTCCGCTGTCGGAAGTGCTCTACGTTCGTGAAGACGTTGGTCGGCACAACGCGGTCGACAAAGTAATCGGGCATGCGCTCATGGAGGGTGAACTCCCCCTCACCGACCATGTGCTCGTGGTCAGCGGCAGGGTTTCCTATGAGATCGTGGCGAAAGCCTTGACAGCATGCATCGGGGCGATTGTGGCTGTATCCGGGCCGACGACCCTTGCTGTCGACGTTGCTCGTGCCCACGATTTCCTGCTCATCGGCTTCGCCCGCGATGACCGCATGAACGTCTACTCCGGAGGGGCGTGGATCGAATCATGACACTCACCCAAGACTTCGCCGCATGGTCGCCAGACGAAGCCGATGAGCTCATCGCACCGATCGCCCGAACCCCGGGGCCGATCCTGCGCTGCCTTCAGGCGATCCAAGAACGATTTGGTTACGTGCCGGCCGATGCCGTGTCCCTCGTCGCACAGCGCTGCAATGCCACGCGTGCCGACGTGCACGGAGTCCTCACCTTCTATGCCGACCTGCGTACCCAGCTCCCACCCGCGATCCCAGTGCGATTGTGCGCTGCGGAAGCCTGTCAGGCGGTGGGTGGACGGCAGTTGCGCGATGAGTGGGCGCACCTGTGCGAGCACGAACCGGAGTTGGCTGAAATGACCGGCGTGGACGAGCCGATCTACTGCCTCGGCAACTGTGCGCTTGGGCCGGCAGCGCTGGTGGGCGAACGGCTAGTAGGCCGAGTCACCACCGAGCGGCTTGCAGACGCTGTCCGCCAGCAATCACAGCAGGAGCACGTATGACGATCTGGTACGTCCCGCAAGATGCTGCGGCCCGATCGGTCGGGGCAGACGATGTTGCTGCTGCCCTAGCAGCGCGCGGTGATGCCGTGGTGCGTACCGGTAGTCGCGGAATGCTCTGGCTCGAGCCGCTCGTCGAACGTGCGAGCAGCCCAGGTGAACCCCGAGTCGGGTGGTCGAACGTGACCGTGGACCAGGTCAAGCATGACCTCCTGCGGCCTGAAGCTGAGAACTACCTCGGCGTTGTCGCCGAACTCGACTATCTGGCCAAGCAGGATCGCTGGGTCTTCGAACGCGTCGGCGTGATCGATCCACTCGACCCCGATGACTACCTGGCCCACGGCGGCATGGCCGGATTGACGGCCGCGCTGGATCGCTCACCGGAGGATGTCGTCGTTGATGTGATCGATTCGGGTCTACGTGGTCGAGGTGGTGCTGGATTCCCGGCGGGCATCAAGTGGCGCACTGTTGCTCAGACACCCCCGTGTCCGCACACGGGTGATCCAGCCAGCGCCCCAGCGCACAAGTACGTCTGCATCAACGCCGATGAAGGGGATAGCGGAACCTTCGCCGATCGGATGCTGATCGAGGGCGATCCGTTCTGCCTCCTCGAGGGAATGGCGATCGCTGCGCACTCCGTTGGTGCGGATAGGGGCATCGTGTACTTGCGCTCGGAGTATCCGGACGCCATTGCGGTGCTCGAGCAGGCCGTGGTCATCGCCCGCGAACGCGGCTGGCTTGGAGACGGGATCCTCGGCTCGGACCTGTCCTTCGATGTCGAGGTCTATGTGGGAGCCGGCTCGTATGTGTGCGGCGAGGAAACCGCGATGCTGGAGAGCATCGAAGGTAGGCGCGGCATGGTGCGGGTGAAGCCGCCGCTGCCGGCCATCGAGGGTCTGTTCGGCACCCCGACCGTCATCAATAACGTCATGACGATGGCCAGTGTGCCCTCGATCATGGCTCGCGGAGCCCACGCGTACGCGGCGTTGGGGACGGAGAAATCCCAGGGCACCCAGGTCTTCCAGTTGGCCGGGAATATCGCGCGCGGCGGCATCGTGGAGACCGCATTCGGGGTTAGTGCCCGAGAGTTGATCGAGGGCTTCGGCGGCGGCACCTTGTCCGGGCGGCCCGTTCGGGCGGTGCAGATCGGTGGGCCACTGGGTGCCTACCTCCCAGCGGATCGACTCGACGTCCCCATGGGCTACGAGACCCTCGCCGAAGCCGGCGGGATGATCGGTCACGGGGGAGTGGTGGTCTTCGATGACACCGTGGACATGGCCCAGCAAGCGCGCTTCGCGATGGAGTTCTGTGCTGAGGAGTCCTGCGGGAAATGCACACCGTGCCGGATCGGATCGATCCGGGGGGTCGAAGTTATTGACCGAATCTGCTCAGGGGAGGATCCTGAGAACAACACGGGTCTCCTGCGGGACCTGTGCGAGGTTATGACCGACGGTTCACTGTGCGCCATGGGCGGTTTGACCCCCATGCCCGTGCTCAGCGCGCTGGACAACTTCCCCGAGGACTTCGCACCGCCAGCGAGAGGACAGTGAGATGACGGTTCTCGATGACCGAGTAGACGATCAGCGCGATCTGGGAACACCCGCGGTGGATTCCGACACGATCGTGACGGTGCACATCGACGGCGTTCCCGTCCAGGTGCCCGAAGGGACATCTGTCATGCGCGCGGCTGCCCTGTCCGGCGCGGCGGTTCCCAAATTGTGCGCCACGGACAACCTTGAGGCGTTCGGTTCTTGCCGACTGTGCCTGGTGGAGATCGACGGCAAGCCCGGAACTCCTGCATCGTGCACTACTCCTTGCAGCGAAGGCTTGTCGGTACATACGCAAACACCACGCCTCGACAAACTCCGCAAGGGCGTCATGGAGTTGTACATCTCCGACCACCCACTCGATTGCCTCACCTGCCCGGCCAATGGAGACTGCGAATTGCAGGACATGGCTGGTGTGGTCGGTCTCAGGGATGTTCGCTACGGCATGGAAGGTGCGAACCACCTCGACGCCCCGAAGGATGAGTCGAATCCGTACTTCACCTTCGATGAGAGCAAGTGTATCGCCTGCAGCCGATGTGTGCGCGCGTGCGAAGAGGTCCAAGGAACCTTCGCGCTGACTATTGCCGGCCGCGGATTCGGCTCGAAGGTTGCCGCTAGCGACGGTGTGCCGTTCCTAGACAGCGAATGCGTTTCCTGCGGGGCATGTGTTCAGGCTTGCCCGACGGCCACCTTGCAGGAGAAGACGGTCATCGACCTTGGTGTTCCAACGCGCAAGGTGAAGACGACCTGCGCGTATTGCGGAGTCGGTTGCTCGTTCGTAGCTGAGTTGCGCGGCGACGAACTCGTGCGCATGGTCCCGGACAAGACGGGTGGCGCCAACGAGGGTCACTCCTGTGTGAAGGGTCGGTTCGCCTGGGGCTATGCCGGCCATGAGGATCGAGTCACCGCACCGATGATCCGCGAGTCGATCGAAGATGAGTGGAAGGTGGTCGATTGGGACGAAGCGATCGCCTTTGCTGCGGGCAAGCTGACCGCTATCCAAGATCAATACGGCGTCGATTCCATCGGCGGCATCACATCCTCGCGGTGCACCAACGAAGAGGTGTACGTCGTTCAGAAGATGGTCCGTGCCGCTTTCGGCACCAACAATGTCGATACCTGTGCTCGGGTATGCCACTCACCAACCGGTTACGGGCTGAAGCAGACCTTCGGAACCAGTGCAGGAACACAGGACTTCAAGTCGGTCGAAAAGGCCGACGTGATCATGGTGATCGGTGCGAACCCCACCGACGCACACCCGGTTTTCGCCTCACGCATGAAGCGTCGCTTACGCGATGGTGCGGAACTGATCGTGGTCGATCCGCGGACGATCGACCTCGTGCGCTCGACCCACATCGAAGCCAGTCACCATCTGCAACTGAGGCCGGGCACCAACGTGGCGATCGTGAATGCCATGGGACATGTGGTGGCGACCGAAGGGTGGATCGACCGCGAGTTCGTGAAGGAGCGTTGCGATCTGGCTTCCTTCCAGGCGTGGGAGGAGTTCATCTCCCTGCCGGAGAACAGCCCCGAAGCCCTCGAAGAGGCCACCGGGGTGCCGGCCGATCAGTTGCGAGCAGCAGCACGCGCGTACGCCACGGCACCCAACGCCGCGATCTACTACGGCCTCGGCGTTACCGAGCATTCGCAAGGTTCGACCATGGTCATGGCGATGGCCAATCTCGCGATGGCTACCGGCAACATCGGCCGTGAAGGAGTGGGCGTCAACCCACTACGCGGGCAGAACAACGTGCAGGGATCGTGCGACATGGGTTCCTTCCCGCACGAGTTCAGCGGTTACCGCCACGTATCTGATGACACCGTGCGCGAACAGTTCGAGGCCCTGTGGGGGACACCGATGCGTTCGGATCCAGGAATGCGCATTCCGAACATGCTCGATGCTGCAACGGTTGGTGAGTTCAAGGGCATCTACATCCAAGGTGAGGACATCGCCCAGTCCGATCCGAACACCGAGCATGTGGCCGCAGCGCTGCGCGCGATGGATTGCGTGATCGTCCAGGACCTGTTCATCAACGAGACGGCGAAGTTCGCACACGTGTTCCTGCCTGGAACCTCGTTCTTGGAGAAGGACGGCACGTTCACCAACGCGGAGCGCCGCATCAACCGAGTGCGCCCGGTGATGACTTCGCGAACCGGAATGGCCGAGTGGGAGGTCACCTGCGCACTGGCCAAGGCCATGGGATACGAGATGGACTACGCGACGTCGAGCGAGATCATGGACGAGATCGCCGCGGTCACTCCGACCTTCTCGGGTGTGTCCTTCGATCTACTCGACAAAGTGGGAAGCGTGCAGTGGCCGTGTAACGAGAAGGCGCCGCTGGGCACTCCGGTCATGCACGTCGACCGCTTCGTGCGCGGTGAGGGACAGTTCATCACCACTCCCTACGTTCCCACCGATGAGCGTTCCACTCGCAAGTTCCCGCTGCTTTTGACCACTGGTCGGATCCTCAGCCAGTACAACGTCGGGGCGCAGACTCGTCGAACCAACAATGTTGTCTGGCATGCCGAGGATGTACTCGACATCCACGAGGCAGATGCTCAAACACGAGGTATCGCAGACGGCGACTGGGTGGAGGTGAGCAGCCGAGTCGGGGTCACGCGATTGCGCGCACGAATCAGTGACGACATTCCCGCCGGTGTCGTGTACACGACTTTCCATCACCCGGTAAGCGGAACGAACGTCATCACCACGGACAACTCGGACTGGGCAACCAACTGCCCGGAGTACAAGGTCACCGCCGTGGAAGTGCGTCCGTCGGCCCAGGTGCCGGCGTGAGCGATAGCACTGAGCACGGGCTTGACTACGAACAGTTGCACTTGGTGAAGATGGCGAATCAGATCGCCTCGAATGTGCCGAATCGGGACGACATCGCCGGTCAAGTGGCGAATCACCTTCGCACGTTCTGGACTCCGGTCATGCGCGCGGACATCTCCGAGATCGCTCGCCAGCATCCTGAGACACTTGCCGCGCAGGTGCACGATGCACTCGATCAACTACAGACAGTGGAGGCATGATGGCTGAGGTGCAGGTGACCTACTGGCGCGACATCCCCTCGCTTGTCGTGGCACGCGAAGGTGAAGACGTGGTGAAAGTCCCGCTCGCGCAGCGCTTTCAAGAGGCCATCGACGAAGCCGCTATGCGCCTAGGCGATGTCGACTCCGAGGCCTATCTCGCTGGTTGGGTGCGCTCGGACTGGGAACCGGTAGAAGGGGATCCTGGGACCGCGGCCGCCGATAAGTCCGAGGCACTCGAAACGCAGTGGGATGAATCCACGCTGAACGCCTACCTGGATGGCTTGACTCAATAACTCGTCAAGCGTTGAGGCGCAGGTAACCCCACGACAACGACGCCGCTAGCGCCACCCAGATCTGGTAAGGCATGAGTAACGCGCCCCAGACCCAACTGGTCAAGAACGCGATGATCACGATCGGCACAGTCAGCACGGCTGCGGCGCTCAAGGCGACGGCGGATGATACGAAATCGTGCGGTACGTAAAACAGGTAAGCCCACGCCAGTGCCGCCGCGACGCTGGCAAACAGGAACGTCAGCAGGACACCAACCCGCAACGGTGGTGCTTGCCAGGACACCACACCAGAGACCACAGCTAGGACGATGAAGTTGTAGGGCCAAATCAGCCCGAATACCCACGACGGTGGCTGCCATGCAGGTTGTGCGAGTGATCGATACCAACCGGAGTCGGTTCCCACCCACACGCCGGATAGGACTGCGTAGGCAATCACCGCAGCAACCGCCACGACGACGGCCACCAGCCGCCAGGCGTCGGGTGTCGTCACGTGTTTGCCAATGCTCGATCGATGGCGGCGAAGAACGCGGGCACCGATCCGTTTAATTCGAGTTCTCTTGGGCCGAGCACGGCTTGCCAGGTGTCGTCGTCGTAATGTGCGAGCAGCGTAGGCGTCCCGAGCGTGCAGGCGGCCGCCTCATCGGGTGAGCGTTCGTTGAGGTGAACCAAGCGGACCGGGATGGGGAATTGCCGGCAGGCGGCGTCCCACTCCGCTTTCCGGCGCACCGTCCCATGGGTGATGTCGCAGAGCGCGCAGTGTGCGGTTCCACGGGCCTTGCCGAACACGTAGCGCAGTTCACCGAGAAGCCCGCCGTCTGCGTGGTAGACGCCAACCAACTCGACGGGAGTGCGGGGCACGGGCCGTTCCACCATTGCTCCAGTGTGGACGACTCCTGTTCTCCCGCACGTCATGTGCGGTGAATAGGCTTCGGCCCATGGCTGAAATCGAAGCGTTGATTGCCCGGGAGATCCTCGATTCGCGGGGGAATCCGACCGTTGAAGTGGAAGTACTGCTCGAGGACGACACCGTGGCTCGGGCTGCTGTGCCCTCGGGGGCTTCCACCGGTGCCTTCGAGGCGGTGGAACGTCGTGATGGAGGTGAGCGCTACCTCGGCAAGGGAGTCCTCGAGGCCATTACGGCCGTGGAAACGGAGATCGCCCCAGAGTTGATCGGCTTGGACGCCAGCGATCAGCGGGCCGTGGACGCGACGATGATCGATCTTGACGGCACGCCGAACAAGTCCCGACTGGGTGCGAATGCGATCCTCGGTGCATCCCTTGCCATCGCACGGGCGGCGGCATTGTCCGCCGATCTTCCCCTGTTCCGGTATGTCGGTGGCCCTAACGCGCACGTGCTGCCCGTACCGATGATGAACATCCTCAACGGTGGAGCACATGCCGACACCGGCGTCGACATCCAGGAGTTCATGATCGCTCCCATCGGGGCGGCGTCGTTCTCCGAAGCCTTGCGCCAGGGAGCGGAGGTCTACCACGCACTCAAGTCCGTCCTGAAGGCGGAGGGTTACGCCACGGGGCTGGGCGATGAAGGCGGTTTCGCGCCGGATCTACCGAACAACCGCGCCGCGCTGGAACTGATCGGTCGAGCGGTCGAGGCGGCCGGGTTGTCGCTTGGTAGCGACATCGCGCTGGCCTTGGATGTTGCCTCTACCGAGTTCTACGCCGACGGCTCCTACCGTTTCGAGGGCGCGGATCGATCGATGGAGTGGATGACCGGCTACTACGAGTCGCTCATCGCGGACTTCCCCATGGTGTCCATCGAGGACCCGTTGGCAGAGGACGACTGGGCCGGCTGGGTGCACGCGACCGATTCGATCGGTGCGAATGTGCAGTTGGTGGGTGATGACCTTTTCGTCACCAACCCCGAACGGCTGGCTCGCGGCATCGCGGACGGCGCTGCGAACGCACTGCTGGTGAAGGTGAACCAGATCGGATCGCTTACCGAGACCCTCGACGCCGTCTCGATGGCAACGGCCGCCGGCTACGCGTCGATGATGTCGCACCGCTCGGGAGAGACCGAGGACACCACCATCGCCGATTTGGCAGTGGCCGTGAACTGCGGGCAGATCAAGACCGGCGCCCCGGCGCGATCGGAGCGGGTGGCGAAGTACAACCAGCTGCTGCGTATCGAGGAAGAACTCGGCGATGCCGGCCGCTATGCCGGTCGCACCGCATTCCCTCGCTTCCCCTCGGTCTAGAGGCGCCTGCTTCCGGTGAGGCGCACGGGGAAATTGGGGCAGTCGTGACAGTATCGATGCGTGCCTCCCACTTCCCCGCGTGAGTCGGGCCTCAAGTCGGGCACTTCCGCGGATGCCCGATCAACCGGCGGTTCCCTCACCGGGCGGGCGCTGATCTTCGTCATCACCTTGGCCCTGCTGGTCGTCGCCCTGTCGGTGCCGGTTCGCAACTGGTTGTCCCAGCGCGCGGAGGTCGCGGCCCTACGAGCCGATATCGCCGCGTCCAGCGAACGCATCGCGGAGTTGGAGACGCAATTGGATCGCTGGTCGGATCCGGCGTTCATCGCAACCCAGGCACGCGCTCGACTGCAGTTCGTCCTGCCCGGGGAGATCGGTTACGTGAGCATCTCCGACGACGGTCAACCGGCCGAGAGCGTGCTGTCCGAAGCCGCCACCAGCGCACCGCGGGGTTGGCACAGCGTGTTGTGGGAATCGCTGCAAGAGGCGGACGGTCCACCGACTGCCGCGCGCGACAGTTGAAGTGTTGGAAGGTCCGCGGCGGGGTCGTAACTGACCGGCCGCCTGCCTCCTAGGGTCTACCGCGTGGAAGACGAGCCCGAAGTTGCGGATCTGACCGCGATCGCCTGGCAACTCGGGCGAGAACCCCGTGGCGTTGTGAAGATCGCGGCACGGTGCCCGTGCGGTGACCCGTGCGTGGTCACTACGGCACCGCGCCTAGATGACGGCACACCATTCCCCACCACCTACTACGTCACCTGTCCCCGGTTAGCGAGCGCAATCGGTTCCCTCGAGGGCAGCGGGGAGATGCGCGAGATGGAGCACCGGCTCAGCCTCGATGATGAACTGCGCGAGCAATATCGAGCGGCCCACGACCGATACCTCGCCGAACGATCGACTCTTGGTGATGTTCCGGAGATCGAGGGAATCAGCGCCGGCGGGATGCCGCAGCGGGTGAAGTGCTTGCACGTGTTGGCCGGACAGTCGCTGGCAAGCGGACCGGGCGTGAATCCCCTTGGCGATGAAGTGTTGGACGAGGTAGGTCAGTGGTGGGATGCGCGGCCGTGCGCTCACGAGCGCGCACAAGAGCTCGCGCAGGGGAACCAATCCGAACAGGAGCAGACACCGTGAGTCGTTTCGCCGCAATCGATTGTGGGACGAACGCGATTCGCCTGCTCATCGCCGAGGTGGTCGATAACCGGTTAGTCGAAATCAACCGCCGGATGCTCACCGTGCGTTTGGGTGAGGGCATCGATGCGACCGGCGAGTTCGCGCCAGCGGCCCTCGAACGCACTTTCGCTGCCGTCGATGAGTACGCAGCCGAGATCGAGCGCAGCGACGTGCAATCCCTTCGGATGGTCGCGACGTCGGCTTCCCGAGATGCCCGCAACGCAGATGTCTTCCGGGCCGGTGTGCGTCGTCGACTTGGCGTAACACCGGAGGTCATTAGCGGTGTGGAGGAGGCGGAGTTGTCTTTCCTCGGGGCAGTGCGCGGCTTGGGATCGTCGTTGTTGTCTTCACCCCTGCTTGTGGCTGATATCGGCGGGGGATCGACGGAACTGGTGCTTGGCAACGCGGTCTCAGGCGATATCTCTTTCCGGTACAGCATGGACATCGGTTGTGTCCGCATGACCGAACGGCACCTGCACGGCGATCCGCCAGCCACGGCACAGGTGGCCGAGACGGTCGCAACGATCGATCACGCGCTCGACGATGCGCTCGCGGAGGTTCCGGTGGGGGAGGTCGCCTGCTTCGTTGGGCTGGCCGGTTCGGTGACGACAGTGGCGGCCCTGGCTCATGGACTGCCGGCCTACGATTCCGCCGCCATCCACGGCTCGACAACCTCACTGATGCAAGTCGAGGCGGTAACGACGACTCTGCTGACCCAGACCCGCGAGCAGCGGGCGGCCGAGCCGGTGATGCACCCGGGGCGGGTGGATGTGATCGCCGGCGGGGCGCTGGTGCTCCGGCAACTCATGCGCCGGTTACCGGTCGATTCAGTCGTGGCGGGGGAAACCGACCTGCTAGATGGCATCGTTTACACCCTTTCCGAAAAAATGCGCTGAATCTCACTGACCTTTTTCATGTAATCGCTTGTGTTCCATAGAGGGAGTCGCTCTACCATCCTTGACACAGCAAGCCAAGGAGGGGGCATGGCGATCACCATCCGCGACGTCGCGGAAGCCGCTGGGGTGTCCACCGCGACCGTTTCGCGCGCGTTGCGTGGACTACCGAACGTCGACGAACGCACGCGGGGTCGGATCCAGCAGGTGGCGGCGGAATTGGACTACGTCATCTCACCGAGCGCGTCGCGACTGGCATCGGGGCGGACCGGCTCCATCGCCGTGGTGACTCCGTACGTGGCGCGGTGGTTCTTCTCGACTGTGCTCTCCGGAGTCGAGGACGTGCTGCAAGAAGCGGATATGGATCTGCTGTTGACCTGCATCGG
>CAZWIW010000020.1:0-26079 GCA_964634545.1 uncultured Rubrivirga sp. | reverse complement strand
CGGTTCCACCAGGACGACCTGACCACCCCTGCCCAGGCAAAAGCGCAACAGGTAGCCGTCGGATGCATAGGAAATTTCGCCCGTCGGCCAATCACGGCCTTGGATCGGGTGTCTCCAGTGGCCCCCATCAGGCACGACCGGGTCGCTGTCCCAGATCCAGGCAGCGTCCGGGTCGACCGCAATGCGGGCACTGGGGGCTTCGGGCGGCACCAGAGATGAGCCGACCCCATGAGGGGTTGGCGTCACACTTCCCGTTGGCATGGGAGCCGGTACCAAGGTCGCGGAGGCGATGCGATCAAGACGGAAGGTTCGAATCCCCTGGGCTAGATCACACCAAGCCTCGAGATAGGCGTACCCGTCCACAGTGAAACTTGCCCGTGGGGCTATCACTCTGCGAGAGATGGAATCGGTGCTGGCCGAGGCGTATTCGATCTGCAGGCCCGCAGACTGCGCGATTGCGTTCGACACCACCTCGACAACCGAGGGATCACCGTCGATCCGAACGTCCACCTCCGGCATCGGCGCACTAGCCATCTCGAGTTTGCTCATGGCCGACCGCAACGCAGCTCGATCGTGCTCTCCCGGAATCTGGCCAAGCACCCGCACGGCCACAACAAGGGCGGCGGCTTCCTCGCCTGTCAACCGCAGGGGCCGATCTAGCGTCATCGGGTCCAGAACGTGGATGCGATCGTCGTCCCAAAACTGGATGTCGACGAGTTGATCGGGTCCGTAGCCTGGAATGCCGCAGACGATCAACTGCCACAGATCCGTGGTGAGCTGCTCCGGGGTCACCTGGAAATGCTCCGCGGCCTCTTGGATCGTCACCCCGTCATGGGCCCGCAACCACGGAACGAGGGCAAGCAGGCGAGCAAGTCGGCTAGCCGCGTTCTCGCTCATGCGAGCGACTCGGCGAGCATGCTCATGCGTGCACCTGTTCGATGCGGTCGAGACCTCGAACTAGATCGGCGACGAGTTCGGGTGGCGAGTGCAGAACGACGGACTCATCGGCCCGCCAGAGCAAGGACAACAGATCCGAGCGGGGCGCTTGGATCTGCCAGGTGTCATTGCCCAGGTGCTTGCTACCCGGAAGGCGGCGAAGTTCGGTGCCAGCATCAACTGGGATCGTGATTTCGGCAATGACTTCGTCGGCGGCATCGGGGGTGAGAGTGATGTCAGGAGTCCCGGACCGCTCGGGAGCCGATTGTCCGGTGACGGTCACCGCCCCGTCGATTCTCGAAAGGCGGAACACCCGCTCCTCGACACGATCTTGGTCCCAGCCGATCAAGTACCACCGACCTGCGAGGGATCTGACGTACCACGGCTCGACGGTGCGCACCTGGCCATCGGCCACTCCGGGTTTGCGGTACGTGAAGCGCACGACGCGACGTTCGCGAATAGCCCGCATCAACGGAAGCAGCGCGGCATCGCTCGCGGAAATCGAGCCGAAGGTAGATGGAACATCCACCGAACCGATAGAAGTGGTGGGTGAAATCGCTTCGAGCTTGCGAAGCGCAGTCGAAGCGGCGGGGGCCAGCACCGCCTCATCCCAGACCCGCGCGGCGATAGACAGCACCGCCAATTCATCGACGGTCAACTCGATATCGCTTTGCTGGTACTCCTGCACATCGATGCGATAGCCCTGCACTTCGCCATGGGCATCGCTCACCGTGGTGACCGGGATACCCATCGCGCGCAACTCGTCCTTGTCGCGCTCGAACATGCGCTCAAAGGCGGCAACACTGGCATCAGGGTCGTAACCGACGACCGATTGCTGGATGGCCGATCGCGGCACTGGATGGTGCGCAGCAAGCAGGGCAATGACCAAGTTCAGCAGCCGCTCGGTGCGCGAGACCTCCATGGTCTTACTTGACGTCCACCAGATCGATGATGAAGACCAGCGTGCAGCCTGCGAGCCGATGGCCGCCACCAGCGGGTCCATAGGCGAGTTCGGGTGGGATCACCAGTTGCCGACGGCCACCCACCCGCATTCCGGGGATGCCTTCCTGCCAACCGGCGATCAGCCCGGACAGTGGGAAGACGATGGTCTCTCCGCGATCCCACGAAGCATCGAACTGCTCGCCGGTTGCGAAGTCCACGCCGACGTAATGCACCTCGACGGTGTCGCCAGAGGCGGCCTCCTTGCCGTCTCCCACCACGATGTCCGTGACCTCCAACACCTCCGGTGGCGGACCTTCGATGAAGTCGATCTCTGGCTTTTGGCTCATCTGCTTCCCATCCTCGTGTGCGGTGTTTTCAGCCGGGTCGAACTAAGGTGGTGCTACTGGGCTGTGCCCAGCAACTCGACCACGAATACGAGCGTCTCTCCCGGCTCTATTCCAGGAGGCGGGTTATCCCCGTAGGCGAGGTCGCTGGGGATGACCAGGACGCGGCGCTCCCCCACCTGCATTCCCGGAATGCCATCGACCCATCCTTGGATCAGCTGCCCCTGCGAGAGCGGGAAGGTCGCGGGGGTGCCACGTGCCCAGGATGAGTCGAAGAGTGCGCCGGTCGCCAAACCGACACCGCAGTACTCGACGGTGATGATGTCATCGAGCGCCGCTTGCTCGCCGCTGCCGGCGCGGATCTCGGTGGAGACCAGTTCCGCGGCGGGCGCAGCACCCTCGCGCACGTAGACGGTCGGGACATCCTCGTCGAGGACGGAGATATCCGGAGTGACGGACGTTCCCGCAGCGGCGTCGCCCTCGGTCGGTTCACCCGAGGACGAGCAATCGGTAATCCAGAAATTCCCATCGCTGGACACCGGGGTGGCCCCCGAGCCAGTGGGCGAGGAATCACCGCAGGCGCTCAGCGCACCGACGAGCAGGACAGTGGAAGCGGCGGCTAGGCCGCGACGTAAGGAAAGCACCGTTGCAGGCTACGCCACCGGGCGCTACATGCTGGCCAGGAGGCGATCGACACGGTCATCGGTGTTGGCGAAGGGGTCCTTGCACAGCACTGTGCGCTGCGCCTGATCGTTCAGTTTCAGATGCACCCAGTCGACGGTGAAGTCGCGACGCCGCTCTTGAGCGCGGCGGACGAAATCGCCACGTAGCTTGGCCCGAGTGGTCTGCGGCGGGACGTTCTTGGCCTCGAAGACCTCCGGATCGTGGGTGACACGCCGGGCCAAACCCCTGCGTTCGAGCAGGTAGAACAAACCTCGATCCCGGCGGATGTCGTGATACGCCAAATCGAGTTGGGCGATGCGGGTATCGGACAGCGTCAGATCGTGCTTGTCCATATAGCGCTGCAGCAATTTCCACTTGATGATCCAGTCGATCTCGGTATCTACGGCGCTGAAGTCCTGCGCCTCAACCGCCTTCAACGACCGTTCCCACAGATCGAGAACACGCGCGGTGGTCGGATCGGCGCGCAAGCCCCGACGATCCACGTACTGGATTACCTTGTCGAGGTATTCACGCTGCATCTGAAGGGCCGATAGTTCGCGTCCCGTCGCCAGCGGTACCTGTCTGGTTCCGGTGGTGTCGTGGCTGATCTCGCGGATCGCCCGGATGGGATTCTCGAAGGACATGTCCCGCATGACCATTCCCGATTCCAGCATCCGCAAAACGAGGTCGGCTGATCCGACCTTCAACAGCGCCGTGGTCTCGCTCATGTTGCTATCACCCACGATGACGTGCAGCCGGCGATACAGATCCGCATCGGCATGGGGCTCATCGCGGGTGTTGATGATCGGCCGCGAACGGGTGGTGGCGCTGGAGACCCCCTCCCAGATGTGATCGGCTCGCTGACTCACGCAGTAGACCGCACCGCGCGGTGTTTGCAGCACTTTTCCCGCGCCCGTGATGATCTGCCGGGAGATCAAGAACGGGATGAACCCCTCGGCGAGGGTCAGGAAGTCGGTGGAGCGCTCGACCAAGTAGTTCTCATGACAGCCGTAGGAATTCCCTGCGGAGTCGGTGTTGTTCTTGAACAAGTAGATGTCTCCGGTGATGCCTTCCTCGCGTAGGCGCCCTTCGGCGTCCATGCACAAGCCCTCGAGGATTCGCTCCCCTGCCCGATCGTGGGTGATCAACTGTTCGATGCTGTCGCACTCAGCCGTTGCGTACTCCGGGTGCGAACCCACATCGAGGTACAGGCGGGACCCATTGCGCAAGAAGACGTTGCTGCTGCGACCCCACGCGACGACCCGCCGGAACAGGTAGCGAGCAACCTCATCGGGGCTCAGCCGCCGTTGGCCGCGGAAGGTGCACGTGACCCCATATTCGGTCTCAATCCCGAAGATCCGCCGGTCCATCGCACCACTGTAGATGCGCGGGCGCCTCGGGGCGACTAGGCGAGCAATCCCTCGAGCTCAGCGCCCTCGATCCGGCGGAAGGCCCGGCGCGGGCGAGTGCGGTCGAGTACAGCCACCTCCAGATCGGAGGCGGGCAGCACTCGGGCCTCCTCGGTGCCGTGCTCGCCGAGGGCATGGACGGCCTGCTGAAGGGATGTCTGGAGATCTTGACCGGGTGCCCATGCGGCCGAGAGTGCCCCCGCGATCGCCTCAGCGGAGCCACCCATCGCCACGAATCCGTGTTCATCGGCCACCGATCCATCGAAGGTGAGCCGATACAACTGATCGCTGGCTTCGTCGGTTCCGACCTCGGCCACCACGATCTCGACTTCGAAGGGCTTGGGTGTTTCGGTGAAGATGGAGCCGAGGGTCTGCGCGTATGCGTTGGCGAGACTGCGAACCGTCACGTCACTACGGTCGTAGGAATATCCGCGCATGTCCGCCAGCCGGATACCGGCTACCCGCAGGTTCTCGAATTCGTTGTACTTGCCCACCGCAGCGAACCCGATGCGATCGTAGATCTCGCTGATCTTGTGCAGCGCTTTCGAGGGATTCTCCGCAACGAAGACCACACCGTCTGCGTATTGGGCAACGACGACGCTACGTCCCCGCGCGATGCCCTTGCGCGCGAAGTCCGCCTTGTCCTTCATGATCTGTTCGGGCGACACGTAGAACGGCACGCTCATGCGGAATCACCCCCTACCTGTGCCCATGGTCCGCCGGGGCGACGCATTCGCTCCGCGAGCATCTTCTCGGCCGCTTCAGCGAGGGTGTCCTCTTCGATGATTTCGACGCCCTCGCGACGAACCACGGCCACCACAGGAAAGATGCGCCGAGTTAGGTCAGGCCCACTGGTGGCACTGTCGTCATCGGCTGCGTCGTAGAGGGCCTCCAGCGCGACGCGCACGGCTTGTTCGACCGTTGCATCGAAGTGGAACAGCTTCTTCAAGGAGCCGCGCGCAAAACTCGAGCCAGAGCCGACGGCGTAATAGTCGTGTTCCTCATAGCGACCGCCGGTGACATCGTAGGAAAAGATCCGACCCCGATCCGCTGGTTCGTCATAGCCCGCGAAGAGGGGTACGACAGCAAGACCCTGCATCGCCATCCCGAGGTTGCCTCGCAACAGAGTCGACAGCCGGTTGGCCTTTCCATCGAGAGACAGTTGAGTCCCTTCGATCTTCTCGTAGTGCTCGAGTTCCACCTGGAACAGGCGCACCAGTTCAACGGCGATCCCTGCGGTGCCAGCGATACCCACCACGGAGTGGCTGTCGGCCTCGAAGACCTTCTGCACGTCGCGCTGTGCGATCACGTTGCCCATCGTTGCCCGGCGATCCCCCGCCATCACAACACCACCGTCGAAGCACAACGCAACGATGGTTGTCCCGTGGGGAGCGTCGATGGTTCCGCCGCTGGTCACCGGAGCAGGACCCCCACTCGAAGCAAGGAACTCGGCGAAAGACGGTGAACCAAGGGCGCGGTAGCTGGGTGGGAACTGTGCTGTCACTGCCCGCCCTTTTGCACGAAGGACTTCACGAAGTCCTCGGCGTTCTCTTCGAGGACACCATCGATCTCGTCGAGGATGGAATCAACGTCCTCATCAAGTGCTTCCTTCTCCTCGGTGGAGGAGGTGGATGCGGTCTGTTCTTCGAGGAGGTCGTCGGTCTCCTCGCGCTTGGAAACCTTCTTTTGCTCAGCGTTCTCCCTGGCGGCCATGACACCAGGGTATCTGGCTAGCCCTCCGTCAGCGCGTCGATGAGCGCACTGGCGTTCGGGCTCGTATCGAGCAGATCGCCGACGTGATCCTTTGTGCCACGGGTCGGCTCGAGGGTGGGCACCCGAAGCAAGGTGTCCCGCTCGGGTAGGTCGAAGACGACCGAATCCCACGACGCCGCCGCCACTGCCTGGGGGTACTGGCTCATACACCGCCCGCGGAAGTAGGCGCGGGTGTCAGTCGGCGGCTCATCGCAGGCTTGTTGCACGGCGGGGTCATCGAACATCCGCTGTAGTCGACCACGTTGTTCAAGCCGAGCGGCGAGACCTTTGTCGGGCCGGATGTCTGCATACTGCAAGTCGACAAGCGCCAGCCGGGCGTCGTCCCAGGACAGGTTGTCCCGGCGCACGTAGCCCTCGAGGAGTTGAAGCTTGGCTACCCAATCGACGGTGTCCGACACCGTGGCGGGATCGCCGGCAAGGGCGTCTAGATGGGCTCCCCACTTGGTGAGGACATCCTTGGTCTGCTCGTCGTATTGCGAGCCCCAACGCGAATCGCAGTACTCCCACGCACGCTCCAAGAATTCCTGTTGCATCTGGAGTGCGGTCCATCGGCGCCCACCGTTGAGCGCGATCTCGTGACTCAACTCGGTGTCATGTGAGACCCGGTGCATCTCATTGACCGGTTCAAGCGGCATGGCATCCAACGGGCCTAGGAAACCGTCTTCGATCATTGCCAGCACGATCGCGGTGGTCCCCATCTTCAAGTAGGTGGCGGTATCGCTGAGGTTCGCATCGCCCACGATGACATGGAGTCGTCGGTACTTTTCGGGATCCGCGTGCGGCTCATCTCGAGTGTTGATAATCGGACGCTTCAAGGTGGTCTCCAGCCCGACCTCGACTTCGAAGAAGTCAGCACGTTGGCTCAACTGGTACTGCGGTGTTCGTCCGTCCTGTCCGATCCCGAGACGGCCGGCCCCGGTGAAGACCTGCCGAGAGATGAAAAACGGCGTGAGGTGCCTGACGACTTCGGAGAAGGGTGTTGCCCGACGCATCAGATAGTTCTCATGGCATCCGTAGGACGCGCCCTTGTTGTCCGTGTTGTTCTTGTACAGAACGATGTTGGCGCCACCGGGGACCGAAGCGGCTGCCCGTGATGCTGCGTTCATGATGTCCACCCCGGCGCGATCCCACAACACGGCATCACGCGGGTTGGTGACTTCGGGGGTTGAATACTCCGGGTGTGCATGATCGACGTAGAGCCGGGCCCCGTTCGGCAAGATGACGTTCGCCAAGCCCAGATCCTCGTCGGTCAACTGGGATGGATCGGCCTCTGCCCGGGTCATGTCGTAGCCCCGAGCGTCCCGTAAAGGAGATTCTTCGTCATAGTCCCACCGCGGCTTGGTGGCTCCCGGCGCGGAAAGCAGGTGCGCGTATGCATTGACTATCTGCGAGGAGGTGACCATCGCATTCATCGTCGGATGTCCGGGCACGGTGATGCCGTACTCGGTTTCGATCCCCATGATGCGGTGAACGCTCATTTGTCTACCGATGCTCGCTATCGGATGTCGTGGTGTCTGCTACAGGTACTGACCGGTGTTGGCCACGTTGTCGATGCTGCGTCCCGGTCCGCCGCCTTGCTTGCCTTGGATCAGCGTGCGGATGAACACGATGCGCTCACCCTTCTTGCCCGAGATGCGGGCCCAGTCGTCTGGGTTAGTGGTGTTGGGTAGATCTTCGTTCTCCCGGAATTCGTCCACGCAGGCATCCAGCAAGTGCTGGACACGGATGCCCTTCTCACCGGTATCGAGGTAGTCCTTGATCGCCGACTTCTTCGCCCGCGAGACGATGTTCTCGAGCATGGCCCCGGAGTTGAAGTCCTTGAAGTACAGGATCTCCTTGTCCCCACCCTCGTAGGTGACCTCGAGGAAACGGTTCTCCTCCGACTCGGCGTACATGCGCTCGATAGCTCGCTGGATCATCGACGAGCACGCAAGTTCGGCATCGCCACCATGCTCAGCGAGGTCCTCGCGATGGATAGGCAGGCCTGCAACCAGGTACTTGCTCATGATGTCCTGGGCCGATTCGGCATCCGGGCGCTCGATCTTGATCTTGACGTCCAATCGCCCCGGGCGCAGGATCGCTGGGTCGATCATGTCTTCGCGGTTCGAGGCACCGATGACGATCACGTTCTCCAGGCTTTCAACACCGTCGATCTCGCTCAATAGCTGAGGAACGATGGTGTTCTCGACATCGCTACTCACGCCGCTGCCTCGAGTGCGGAACAAGGAGTCCATCTCGTCGAAGAAGACGATGACGGGCATGCCCTCGGAAGCCTTCTCTCGCGCTCGCTGGAAGACGAGCCGAATGTGTCGTTCGGTCTCCCCTACGTACTTGTTCAGCAACTCCGGACCCTTGATGTTCAGGAAGTAGCTCTTCGCCTCGAGTTTGCCGGTCTTCTCCGCCACCTTCTTGGCCAGCGAATTCGCGACAGCCTTGGCGATGAGGGTCTTTCCGCATCCGGGGGGTCCGTACAGCAGGATCCCCTTGGGTGCCCGCAGGGCGTGCTCGGCAAACAGATCCGCGTGGACGTAGGGCAGTTCGACAGCGTCTCGGATCGAATCGATCTGGGTCCCTAGCCCACCGATTTGGCCGTATCCGATGTCCGGCACTTCCTCCAGAACCAACTCTTCGACCTCGGCGCGCGGCACCCGTTCGATCACATAGCCGCTGCGCAGATCGCACAGCAGTGCTTCACCAGCACGTAGCACTTCACCTTCGAGCGGCGTGCCAAGGCGCACGACGCGCTCTTCATCGGCGCCGGCCACCACGACACACCTGTCCGGCCCGAGCATCTCCTTGAAGGTCACGATGTCGCCAACCACCTCGAACTCGCGTTTGGCAACCACGTTCATCGATTCGTTGAGCACGACTTCCTGGCCGGGCACGAGTTGATCGGCTCCCACGGCCGGGCTGACCGCGACACGCATCTTGCGACCGGAGGCGATGACGTCCACCGAGCCGTCGTCGTGGGCCTGCACGAACGTTCCGTAACCGCTGGGTGGCTCACCTAGCCGGTCAACCTCCGCCTTGAGCGCCACGATCTGCTCGCGCGCATCACGCAAGGTGGTGATGAGCCGCTGGTTGTGGTCCTTTTGCGCAGCCAACTCTCCACGGACCTCGCTCAGTGCGGTCTCCAGGGCCAACAACCTGCTCTCCGGGCTCGGACTGCTCACCGGAACCTCCTCGCTCGGTGGTGGAACGCCACGTGCACCACGGCTGCGGCGCCTTTAGACCCTAACCCGCTTCCTCGGGTGCCACCCGATGACCGCCCGGGCCGTCGTAATCCGGCCCGTAGGCCCCGGGGGCCGGACGGCGCTTGCGCTCGGGCGCGCGTTGGCCAGCAGCCATGGCCCGACTCGCGATGAGAAATCCGGTGTGACCTGCCATCCGGTGGTCCGGGCGCACCGCGAGGCCGTCCAGGTGCCAGGTGCGCACGATGGACTCCTCGGCCCGCGGCTCTATCCAGCGCCCGGCCTCCCGCATCGATTCCACCATGCGGGACATCTGGGTGGTCGTGGCGACATAGGCCACCAGCGATCCGCCCGGACGAAGGATCGCCGAGGCGATCTCCAGGCACTCCCACGGTGCCAACATGTCCAAGATCACCGCGTCGAGGCCGGCCTCACCGCCCGGCATCTGGGCCGGCAGGAGGGCTTGAAGGTCCTCCTCCAGCAAGGTCCAGGACCGAGGCCAGCCACCGAACCACCGGCATACGTTCTCCGCGGCCACCTCGGCGAAGTCCGAGCGGCGCTCGACGCTGACCACTTCGCCGCTCGGGCCAACAGAGCGCAGGAGGTAACTGCTGAGGGCTCCAGATCCCGCCCCAGCCTCCAGCACCGAAGCGCCAGGACCGAGGTCGGCGAGCGACACGATGCGCGCTGCGTCCTTCGGGTAGATGACCGCGGCCGCCCGAGGCATGCCAAGGACGTAGTCGTCCAACCCGGGTCGCTGGGCGAGGAATTCGATGCCGCGCGAGGAGGTCACAACGCTGCCCTCGGACAAACCGATGATGTCGTCGTGCGCGATTTGCCCGCGGTGGGTGTGCAATACCGCGCCGGCCTGCGTCGAAATGGTCTTCTTGGTTCCACGCGGGTCGGTGAGTTGCACCAACTCCCCCGGCTTCAGCGGCCCTCCGCTTCGCGGACCGACATCGACAACCTCACGCGGTGCCGGTGGATGCATCGGACGCTTGCGAGCCATTTGGGCGACGATAGCGGGCGGGGGTGCCCTCGGCCGTACAGTGACGAGGTGTTCCCCGAGACCCTGTCGCCATCTCGCGCCGGGGACTTCCTGACCTGTCCCTTGCTCTACCGGTTGCGCGTGTTGGACAAACTTCCCGAGCCACCGTCTGCGGTGGCCATCCGCGGAACGCTCGTGCATGCCGCACTCGAGGATCTCTTCGCCCTGCCTGCCGATCAACGAACACTCGACCGGGCTGCGGATTTGTTCGCCGCCCGCTTCGAGGAACTGACGCGAAGTGACCCACCGGCGGCAGCGGCCCTGTTGGAAGGCATCAAGCAACCGGTCGATTCCGACCCGGTGGCCGCTGCAGGTGCGGTGCTATCGCCGGCGCGTTCACTGCTGGAGACGTACTTCACCTTGGAGGACCCCACCCGGTTGGATCCCCATGCCCAGGAACTCGCCGTGAGCGCGCAGTTGGAGTCCGGCCTGACGGTGCGCGGCTACATCGACCGCGTCGACCGGGCCCCTGATGGCCGGATTCGGCTTGTCGACTACAAGACCGGTCGCAGCCCCGGGAGCGGTTTCGAAGCCAAGGCGATGTTCCAAATGCGCTTCTACGCGCTGGTGTGGTGGCGGATGACCGGAGATATCCCGACCCGACTGCAACTGTTGTACCTAGGCGACGGGCAGATCATTCATTACGACCCCGTCGCGGAAGACCTCGAAGCAACGGAGCGCAAGATTTTGGCCATTCGCGAGGCCATCTCCCGTGCGATCAGCGCCGGCTTCCAGCCCTCCCCGTCCGGGTTGTGCTCCTACTGCGCCTTCCACGAGTTCTGTCCTGCGCAAGGCGGTACGCCCCCGCCGATGCCTATCCACATCTCGCAATAGCGTGGACGTGAGTGGGCCTCAACTTTTTGCAAGGGCCCACAGCGCGTGCGGCTCCCAGCCTTCCAACGACGCCACCACTGCCGCATGGCGTGCATCGGCGATGATGTCGTGCACGGGGGCAATGTGCGGAATCGCGATGACGACGCATCCGGCGGCCAGCGCAGAGCGCACCCCGGTAGGCGAATCCTCGATCGCAAGGCATGCATTCGGATGAACACCGATACCGTCGGCAGCCGCGAGATAGGGCTCTGGGTGCGGTTTGCTGTTCACCACGTGATCCCCGGCAACCACCACCGAGAACGGGTCTTGACCGAATTCGCTCTCGATGCGCTCGCTCAAGGCGGCGACCAGCCTCGCCCAGGATGCCGTGACAAGGGCCGTCGGCAACTGCAGCGCGAGGCAGGAGCGCAGGAAGGCGGCGGCTCCGGGCCGCCAGACAAGCGGCTCGCTACGCATGTAGGCCTCGATGCGGTCGAGCAGCATCGAACCCACCTCTTGCGCCGGTAGCGACTGGCTTGCCTTGCCGGCCATGTACTGCGCAACCCTCTCCAGCGGACCGCCCAGACAGTGGGCTTGATCATCGGCGGTCCATGTCGAGCCCAGCCGCGCCATCACGTCTTCTTCGGCGGCCAGCCACAAGTTTTCGCTATCGACCAAAGTGCCGTCCATATCCAGCAGCACGGCTGCCGGACCACTTGTCTGCCCTCCCATGGTCGACTGAGTCTAGGTAGGCCCTCGCCGGTACCGGTCCCAGCAGCGCCCAGGCCGGGCAACCGCTAGCGTTCCCACGTGTTGATCCATGCCCACGATCGTGTCCCGATCGTCGCCGAGATGCTCGATAGGCCGACGTCGACAGCCTCTGGACCACTCGTGGAACAAGTTCCGCTCGTGCTGCTGCACGGGCTTTCCCAGCAGCGGCACTACTGGGGACCGGTCATCCAGCGCCTTCCTGGCCGCCGCATCATCACCGTGGATCAGCGTGGACACGGGGACGCGGCAACCGATGAGGTGAACGCGGAATCCGACTTCTCCATGGATCGACTCGCAGATGACGTGGCGGATGTGCTGGATGCATTCGAGGTGTCATCGGCCATCGTCGTCGGCCACTCCTGGGGTGCTTCTGTGGCGTTGCGAACGGCGGTTCGTCATCGAGATCGGGTGCGATCGGCCGTACTCCTCGACGGTGGATTGTTCGGTCCGCGTCATCTGGTCGATGATTCCCGAACCATCGCCGAGGTACGCGAACAGCTGCGGCCGCCGCCACTGGGCATGCTCGAGCCAGTGTTGTGGCAGGCAATCTCCGGTGGAGATCTATCGCCCTACTGGTCTGCTGAGATTCGTGCGGCGCTCGAACCCACGTTCGCGGTCGACGACACCGGACGGGTCACCACACGCCTGGGCATGGAGCGCCATATGGCGGTCCTCGACGGTCTCATCGCCTACGACCCCGCCCCCGACGTGCAGAGCGTGTCCTGCCCAACCTGGTTGGTTTCCTGTGAGCCGCGGGTAAGCGAACTAGCCACCGAGGCTCCCGCCGATGACCTTTCCGGCGCGTGGCTGAACGCGCGCAGCCGAACCCTGGCTGATCTTCCCCGAACCTTCTTCCTCCAGCGTTGGTTCGGTGCCCTGCACGACGTACCCTTGCAATGGCCGGCGATGGTCGCCGGGTTGCTTGAGACGGTTGCCGAGCGGATCGAGCCGCCGCGCGAGAGTCCGAAGGAGTCCGGGGTTCCACAGTGATCGAGTTCGACGGCTTACCCACTTTGCGCGATCCGATCCTCATCGCGGCTTTCGAAGGATGGAACGACGCCGGCGAATCCGCAAGCGCCAGCATCACCCACCTGCGTGAAGTCTGGGATGCCGACTTCATGACCGAACTCGATTCCGAGGACTACTACGACTACCAGGTGAACCGGCCACACATCAGCGTCGATGAATCCGGAGTGCGCCAACTCGACTGGCCGAGTACCCGCATCTACCTGGCGCGGATCCCTGGCCAACCCCGTGACGTCGTCCTGGTCCAAGGCATCGAACCCAATATGCGCTGGCAGCAATTCACCCGGGAGATTTTGGGCCTGGCGGCGGAGTTGGATGTCACCTTGGTGGTGACCGTCGCCGCACTACTTTCCGACAGCCCGCACACCCGGCCGGTTCCGGTTACCGGATCCACGGCTGATGCCAAACTCGCCGTGGATTTCGACTTGGAGCCGACCACCTACGAAGGTCCGACAGGAATAGTCGGTGTGCTTCAGGAGGCATGTCACCGATTCGGCGTTCCCGCTGTTTCCCTGTGGGCGGCTATCCCGCACTATGTAGGGCAACCACCCTGCCCGAAAGGCACTTTGGCATTGGTCCGAAAGATCGAGGACATCGTCGATATGCCGGTTCCCCTCGGCGATCTCGTCGAAGAAGCACGGGCCTGGGAGATCGGTGTCGATGAACTCGCTGAAGACGATGATGAAGTAGCCGAATACGTCCGCCAACTCGAGCAAGCCCGGGATACCACCGAGTTGCCGGAGGCGACCGGTGAGGCGATCGCCAAGGAGTTCGAGCGCTATCTCCGCCGTCGCGACCCGCAGTAACCGCAGGCGGTTCAGTCAAGCAGTTCGAATACCGCGTCCACACCCCCGGCGCTGTAGTGCACCCAGGCATCGCTGGATCCCTGCGCAACATGCCTCTCATATTCCAACCGCCATCGGTTGAATACATCTTCAGGTTGGCCGCCTCGTTGCACCTCGCGCAAGGCCGCCCATCGACCTTCGAAGTACTTCACGGTCTGTCCGGTGGTTCCCGTCATGGAGACCTTGCACAACGGTTGACCGGCGGTGGCCGTGTGGAGTTCCGCCTCGGCTTGCTCCAGCATCCGCGCCAGACGCAACTCGGTGTTGGTACTCACGCCCACCTCAGCTACGTCGATAGGCCAGGTAAGTGGCCAAGGAGTCGCGCGTAGCGGGATCCAATGCCGGATCCTCAGTCGAATCGGCGTTGATGTCGTCCAAGATCCCGACCGCCACGCTCTTGCCTAACTCGACACCCCACTGATCAAAGGAGTTGATCTGCCACACAGCACCCTGCACGAACACGCTGTGCTCGTAGGCGGCGATGAGTGCACCGAGCGTGAAGGGCGAGATGTCCGGGACCAGCACGACCGACACCGGCCGATTGCCGGGCATGACCTTGTGGGGGGCGAGCGCTTCGGAAACCCCACTGTCTCGCACCTCCTGCGCCGTCCGGCCCACTGAAAGGACGGCGGCCTGGGCGAGTGCGTTGGCTACCAGCATGTCGTGTTGGGCAGCAATCTGTGGTGTCTGTGCGACGGTCGGGCGCGCGCTGATGATGATGTCGCAAGCAACGTCGTCTGTTCCCTGGTGCAGCAGTTGATAGAACGAGTGTTGACCTCCTGTTCCCGGTTCACCCCAGTAGATGCCCCCGGTCGGGTAGTCCACCGGTGTGCCGTCCCGACGAACGGACTTGCCGTTGCTTTCCATGGTGAGCTGTTGCAGGTAAGCCGGGAAGCGAGCGAGATCCTGGGCGTATGGCAGTACGGCGGTGGTTGGGATGCCGAGGAAGTCCCTGTTCCACACGGCGAGCAAGCCCATCAGCGCTGGAGCGTTGCGCTCGATCGGCGCACTTCGGAAATGCTCGTCCATTGCGTGGAAACCGTCGAGCAGCGCACGAAAGTTCACCGGGCCGATTGCGATCATGGTGGACAAGCCGATGGCGCTGTCCATCGAATATCGACCCCCCACCCAATCCCAGAAGCCGAACATGTTCGCCGCATCGATGCCGAATGCCCGAACCGCGTCCGCATTCGTCGAAACGGCCACGAAATGCCGAGGCACGGAGCCTTCACCGATGCGATTCACTAGCCAGGTGCGGACAACCTGCGCATTGCTCATGGTCTCGGCGGTGGTGAACGTCTTGGAGGCAACAATCACCAGGGTTCGTGCCGGATCCAGATCTACAAGGGTGCGCGTGACATCCGCTGGGTCGACATTGGAAACGAAGTGGCACCGCAAGCCCGGCTGCACGTATTCCGCCAAAGCCCGGTAAGCCATGGCAGGACCGAGGTCTGAGCCACCGATTCCGATATTGACGATGTCGGTGATCGTTTCTCCCGTGGCGCCTGTCCAACTTCCGGAGCGCACCTGTTCGGAGAAATCCGCCATCCGCTGCAAGATCTCGTGGACGTCTGCCACCACATCTTGACCATCCACGTGCAACGTGGCCGATTGCGGCAACCGCAGGGCGGTGTGCAGAACTGCACGGTCTTCTGTCGAGTTGATATGTGCACCGGCGAACATCGCCTCTCGCAGCGACTCGACACCGGTCTCGCGGGCAAGTTGCGCCAGCAGCTCCAGCGTCTTGCCATCGACGCGCTGTCGGGAGTAGTCGAAATCGATTCCCGCGGCCTGCATTCGCAAGGCAGCTCGTGGCTCGTCGAGCAGGTCACGAATGGTCGTGGAGCGCACACTCTGTGCGTGTTGGACTAGCTCCGCCCAGGCGGGGGTCGTCGTTGGATCGATAGCCGAAGGAGGTCCCGGGGACTGCATGCCCGTAGCCTGTCACCGTCTGAATCGGGAGGCGACATGGACACTCAACGCACGCTGGGAATGGTCGGGTTCGGCCGCATGGGTGTTGGCTTGACGACCCGCGCGATTGCCGCCGGAATCGATGTCATCGTCGTAGATCCGGATCCCCAAGCACCTCAGCGGGCGCAGGCCCTGGGGGCTGGTTCGGCTGAATCCTTGCAGGCCTTGGTCCAGGCCCTGCCCGCCCCGCGGACGATATGGATCATGGTTCCGGCGGGTTCGGTGACCGACTCGGTGATCGATGAACTCGGCGGCCTGCTCTCACCCGGAGATGCGATCATCGATGGCGGGAATTCGAACTATCGCGAGGACATCCACCATGCCCAACGATTGGGTGAGAAGGGCATCGATTTCCTCGATGTTGGAACCTCCGGTGGTGTCTGGGGTGCAGACCGAGGCTTTTGTCTGATGATCGGTGGGCCGAATTCGCAGGTTCAGGCGCTGGCGGATCTCTGGGACGCGCTCGCGCCTGGCGTGGAGGCCGCATCGAGAACTCCCGGACGCACCGGCACGCCCTCACCCGCCGAACGCGGGTGGCTGCATTGCGGTCCGAGCGGGGCGGGCCACTTCGTGAAGATGGTGCACAACGGAATCGAATACGCGCTGATGGCGGCCTATGCGGAAGGGCTCTCGATTCTGCAGCATGCGAATGCGGGGCTCGAAGATCGCCAGGGCGACGCTGAGACCGCACCGCTCACCGATCCGCAGTATTACCGGTACGAACTGCCAATCGCCGACGTCGCTGAGGTCTGGCGGCGCGGTTCCGTCGTGGGATCGTGGCTACTGGATCTGACGGCTGCGGCGCTTGTCGAGGATCCTTCGCTCAGCGGGTTCAGCGGAAGGGTCTCCGATTCCGGCGAAGGCCGATGGACGGCGATCGCCGCCATCGAGGAAGGCGTTCCCGCCCCGGTGATCACCGCCGCGTTGATGGAGAGATTCGCAACGCAAGGTTCCGATGTATTCGCCGGTCAGATACTCAGCGCGATGCGCGCGCAATTCGGTGGGCATGAGGAGAAGTCCGGTTAGTCGCCTTCCGTGAGCAGTTGTACGCCCAGGAGGGCGTCGGTGGTGGCGACGATGAGTTCCCCCGCCTCACTTGCTGGTTGGGAACCTGCTTTCGGTGGCTCGCTCGAGTTCAGCGCCCGGTGTGCCCAGTCATCCAGGGCGTCCAGCGCCGCGGGGGCGCGCAGGTCATCGGCCAGGGCCTCTCGCACCTGCGCGAGGGTGGTGTCGGCCGACGGTGCCGTCGGCACTGAAATCGCCCAGCGAAGGCGATCCAGTCGCCCGATGGCGCCTTCGAGACCCTGCGGAGTCCACGCCCAATCAGACCGATAGTGGTGGGCCAACAGCGCCAAGCGAATCGCCATCGGGTCGACGCCATCGTGCCGAAGTGTCGAAACGAAGACGAGGTTGCCGCGGGACTTGCTCATCTTGTGGCCTTGCCAGGCGACCATCCCCGAGTGCACGTAGTGCCGGGCGAAGGGCCACTGCTCGGTGATCATCTGCGCCTCGGATGCCCCCATTTCGTGGTGCGGGAACGCGAGGTCGGACCCACCGCCTTGCACATCGATCGTCATCCCAAGGAAGTCCAGGGCGATTGCCGCACACTCGATGTGCCAACCCGGTCGACCATGCCCGAGAGGTGTGTCCCACGCAGGCTCGTCCACCCGCGCCGACTGCCACACGAGACAATCCAGCGGGTGCTCCTTACCGGGACGATCCGGATCACCGCCACGTTCGGCGAATAGCCGGACCATCGTTTCTTCGTCCAACCGCGTGACCGATCCGAAATTGGGATCACTGCGCACGCGGAAGTAAAGATCGTCGTCAACCGCATACACCTGGCCTTTGGCCTGGAGTCGTGCGACGTAATCCGCAACTGAGGGAATCGATTCGACGGCCCCGATGTAGTCGGTGGGAGGTAGCACGCGGAGCGCTTCCATGTCCTCACGGAAAAGCGCCGTCTCACGATCGGCGATCGCACGCCAATCCTGCCCCGTTGCTACCGCTCGCTCGAGCAGCGGATCATCGATATCGGTGACGTTTTGAACGTAGTGGACGTCATGACCAGCATCTCGCCAGATGCGGTTCAGCAAGTCGAAGGCCACATAGGTGTTGGCGTGACCTATGTGGGTGGCGTCATACGGGGTGATGCCGCAGACGTACATCGAAGCGACGGGGCCGGGCGCACTCGGGCGGATCTGACCACTTGCGGTGTCGAAGAGTCGAACGGGAGGACCCGCTCCGGGGAGTTCCGGCAGATGCGGACCGGGCCAGGCTTGCACGACGCGACCCTATCGGCGGACATCGGAAAGCTGCGTGAGACCGGACATCCCCTAGAAGACAGGCCATGGGATGGCCGGCCAGTCCGAACTCGGTGATGGGAAGCGTCCGGTGCGCAGAAGTTCGGCCACGCGTCCGCGCAACGCACGAACCTCTCCGCGGTTGAGCCAACGTTCCACTTCCGGGAGTCCGTCCGCCAGCCGTTCATCGAGTGTCTCCAAAGCCGATAGCGATTCCGGTGCGATGGATTGCTCGGCCCAGCCCCACAGCACCGTGCGCAGTTTCGGCTCGACGGACAGCGTGACTCCGTGGTCTACGCCCCAGACACCACCAAGGACGTCCGTAATGACGTGGCCGCCCTTGCGATCGCCGTTGTTGATCACGGCATCGAGAACTGCCATTTGTTGTAAACGCCCATCGTCGGCGTGGACGAGCATCAGCGGATTGCCTAGCCCATCGCTCGCCCGCAGCACCGTCAGCCAGCCGCGAGGGACCTCGTCGGGTGGCACCACATCCACGAGCCTTGCTTCATCATCCTCTGCGACCCAGATTTGGATCATCCCTGCGCCCGCTGGCCCGTCGTCCCGCCACACAGTGGGCGGGATCAGACCGAAGCCCAAAATCCGATCGATCTCAAAACAGGCGATCTCTCGACCGGTGAGCGTGCCTTCCGGGAAATCCCACAGTGGACGTTCGCCCCGTTGTGGCTTGTAGACGATCGCCGTCCCGGTTTCCAACGTGCAGCGCAGGGTCGCATTACTCGCACCGAACACCCGGCCTTCTACATCGAAGGCACACGAGCGGAGTGCTTCGAGCGCCGCCGGCGAAGTGGCGTCGCTCATCCCCGGCGCTTGTATCCGTTGGCGCGAGCGCAGATGTGCCCTTGCGGGTCGAGCGCCTGTTGGCAGAACGGGCAGGTGGGACGACCGCTGGCGATAACCGAACGGGTCCGTTCGGCGAAGGCGCGTGCGTAGGGTGCCGACAGCCACACCCGCAACGTGTCGGGACCGTCGGCGTCGTCGTCCGCGAGTTCCGGTGGCTCGAAGTCATCCTCGTCGGAGACCGCGTGCGCCTCGATCACGACTAAATTGTTGGCTTCATCCCAGCCCAACGCCATGGCCCCAACCCGGAACTCTTCCTCCAGAGGTACATCGAGGGGGGCATCGTCGTTGAGTTCCACCGGTGCCTTGGCGGGTATCGCGTCCTCGGGAGCCCGGCTCCCCCGCACTTCATCGAGGAGTTGGTCCATGCGCTCAGCCAGCACGCTGGCTTGTTGCTTTTCACAGGAAGCCGTTGTGATTTCCCCACCGGATCGTGCTTGCAGGAAGAAGGTGCGCTCCCCCGGCATCCCCACCGTGCCGACGACGAACCGCTCCGGCAATCGGTACTCGAAGATTCGGCGGCTCATCGGCCAGCACCCCCGCCCACTGCAGCATCGGAACTGCGGACCTTCTTGCCCTTCTTCCGCGGGTGCAGAAAGGACAAATCCGAACCGGTGTCGTTCGTTCGAATCACGAATGGGCGAAGGGGCGTGTACTCGATGATGCACATCGAGCCTGGATCGACCGAGATGCGTTGAAACTGGTCGAGATGGATGCCGAGAGCGTCCGCGACCACGGCTTTGATGACATCGCCGTGGCTGACCATCGCGTACACGGACTTCTCGCCCAATTCCGCATTCCAGTACCGAACCGCCTCTACTGCGCGTTGCTGCATTGCCCGCATGGATTCACCACCGGGGAACGTGACCGCACTGGGATGACCTTGAACCTGCTTCCACAGGGGTTCCTTGCTCAATTTCTTCAACTCGCGCCCGGTCCATTCCCCGTAGTGGCACTCCACGATGCGCTCATCGATGAGCAGTTCCACCGGGTTGGCGTTCTCGCTTTGAACCCTGGCGATGGCCTCCCCCGTCTGACGGGTTCGCTCGAGCGGTGACGAGACCAGGCCAGCGAGGCGGACTCCCTTCAGGCGCTCGGCTACCTGCTGGGCTTGATCCCGCCCCTTGTCATCGAGATCGACACCCGGGCTGGTCCCTGCCAGGACACCCTGAGCATTAGCCGCAGTGCGGCCATGACGGATGAGCAAGCACGTTGGCACCAGGCAACCCTAGAAGGTGGTGCGCGCTACGGCAGATCGATCGCACGGCGAATCCGCCGTTCATGCGGGGACGTTCGCGGTCAGCGCAATGTCTGCCTATGCCGGTCGAGACAGGTGGCAAGATGACACCCGTGATCCGGGGTGTGGGCGTTTACCACCCGGATGGGTCGATCGACGGCCTCGCCGGTTTCGACGATTCAGCCAAACACGTCCCCGCTGACCACGACTTGGCCGGCGACCAGACCCGCGAACTGCTGCTCCGTATGCGTGAACAGGCACTGGACTTGCCGGGCGGCTTCGCCTGGGTCGGCCTGATGGAACCGACCAAGCCGGAATTGGCGATGGTGGCCGAAGTCTTCGCCCTCGAGCCCCTTCAAGTCGAGGATGCAGCGAACCCGCGTCAGCGCGCGAAGGTGGATATCTCGGAATCAGGTGAGATCTTCACCGTGTTGAAGACCCTCGGCTACGACGAGAATTCCAACGAGGTCGATACCGGTCAGGTTGCCATCTTCACCGGACCCGGCTACGCAATCACCGTTCGGCACGGCAAGCACGGGGATCTGACGGCTGTTCGTAGCCGTATCCGGGCCAGCAAGGTACTGCGCACACACGGTCCGCTTTCGGTCATGTACTCGATCATGGATATGACCGTCGATGGTTATCTCGCTGTAGTTGACGAGGTCAATGAGGATGTCGGGGAAGTCGAGACCTCAGTTTTCGGGATGACCCCCTCGCCCGGTGTCACACAGTTGATCTACGAGTTGAAGCGCGAGAACATGGTCGTGCGTCGCGCCGTTCACCCGCTATTCCGGGTGGCCCACGATTTCGCGGACGAAGTCTTCGAAGGGATCCCTGAGGATCTGCGACCGTACTTTCGCGATGTCGGAGAGCACATCTTGCGGGTAAACGACGCGGTCGAGTCGATCGATTCGCTCTTGATGACGATGCTGATGGCCAGCACGGCAATGCGCGACCTTCAGCAAAACGCAGACGCCCGCAAGATCTCCGCGTGGGTGGCAATCGCCGCCGTACCGACCGTCGCCGGCGGCATCTACGGGATGAACTTCTCGTACATGCCCGAACTGTCCTGGAAGTGGAGTTATCCCGTGGTCCTCGGCGTGATCCTGGGCATCTGTTTGCTCCTGTACCGAGGTTTCAAGCGAAACGGCTGGCTCTAGGTCGCTGCTAGAACACCGGTTGCCAGCAAGATCAACAGCACCGAGCCCAAGACGACTCGGTAGATGACGAACGGCAGGTAGGAGCGGGTGGTGACCCAGCGGATCAACCAGGCGATGACCAAGTAGCCGATGACCAGCGCAATCGCAGTTGCCAGCAGGGTCTGACCCCATTGCACGTTGGGATCATCGCCGATCTTCGTTGCCTCGTATAGACCAGATGCCAGTACAGCCGGGATGGCGAGTAGGAATGCGTAGCGGGTTGCTGCGGAACGCGAATAGCCAAGTGCCAGACCGGTGGAAATCGTCGCTCCGGATCGGGATACACCGGGGATCAGCGCGAGCGCCTGACCAAATCCGAAGAGCAGACCGTCGCGAACAGTGAGGGAGTCGATTTCCTTACGCTTCGAACCCCAACGATCGGCTATCCCCAGCACCACGCCGAACACGATCAAAACGGTCGAGACCAGCCACAGATTTCGGGCCGCCGTCTCGATCCAAGTGGCGAAGGTCAAGCCGATCACGGCGATGGGGATCGTCCCGATGATGATGTACCAGCCCATGCGCGCGTCTATTTCTTTGCGTAGGTCCGCCTGCCAAAGCGATCGGGTCCACGTGCGCAGGATTCGGGCTATGTCCTTGCGGAAGTAGATGAGTACTGCTGCCTCGGTGCCGATCTGCGAGACGGCAGTAAAGGCCGCGCCCGGGTCACCCCAGCCGAAGAGCCGGGAGACGATCAGGATGTGCGCAGACGAGGAGATCGGAAGGAATTCGGTCAACCCCTGGACGACGCCCAGTACAACCGCCTCGAACCAGGAGACGCCCGTTTCCATCAATCGGCTAGCCCGGATTTGTCGAGTAGTTCGGACATCATGCGCAAGACCCCTACCCGCTCCTCGATAGTGCCGGCGAAGGAACCGATGGTCAACGTGGTGACGCCGGCGTCGGCGTAGGCGTGCATCCGCTCGCCGATGCGCTCCGGTGGTCCGATGAGCGCGGTCTTGTCGATGAACTCCAGCGGCACCGCCGCAGCCGCGCCGCCGTAGTCCTTGGACATGTACTTGTCCTGGATCTCTGCGGCCTGTTCTTCATACCCCATACGTGCCATGAGTTGGTTGTAGAAGTTCTTGTCTCGCGAGCCCATCCCACCGACATAGAGCGCGGCGTAGGCCCGAATCGGGTCGGCGCATTCCTCGACGCTGGCTCCAGGAACCACGGGCACGGTTGGCACCACATCGAACCCGGCCATGGTCTTGCCGGCCTTCTCGCGCCCGCGAACCAGCGGCGCCATGAGTTCACCAGCATCTTCCGGGCTGAAGAAGATCGCGAGCCAGCCATCGCCGATTTCACCGCACAGTTCGAGGTTCTTGGGACCTATCGCCGCGAGGTAGATGGGAAGTGCCTCGCGGACCGGGTGCACGGTCAAGGTCAGCGCCTTGCCCGGGCCATCGGGCAACGGCAACTGCCAGAACTCACCGTCGTAGGTGACCCGTTCGCGGCGTAGCGCCATTCGAACGATGTCGACATATTCGCGGGTCCGAGCCAGCGGCTTGTCGAACCGAACCCCGTGCCAGCCCTCGGACACCTGCGGGCCGGAGACCCCAAGGCCCAGCCGGAACCGACCACCGGAGAGTGTGTCCAAGGTGGCGGCGGTCATCGCGCAGTTCGCCGGCGTGCGACCAGGTATCTGGAAAATCGCCGAGCCGATGTCGATCGAGGTGGTCTGCGCAGCGATCCAGGACAAGACCGTGGCTGCGTCCGAGCCGTAGGCCTCCGCCGCCCAGGCGACCGAGTAGCCCAGCCGGTCGGCTTCGCGGGCTACTTCGAGGTTGTCCGCATCGTTGCCTGCACCCCAGTACCCAAGATTGACACCTAATTTCATGCCGCCACCCTAGGGCCAAAGCCCCGATTGCACCGGCAGCGCCAATAACGTTCACGCATGCAGCAAAGACCTCTTGGCAAATCTGGCGTGTGGGTGGGCCGTCTCGCCCTGGGCACCATGACCTGGGCGAAGCAGACGGACGAATACGAGGCACGCGACCAGCTTGCGGCCTTCCTGGACGCCGGTGGCTCCCTGATCGACACCGCCGACAGTTATGCCCAGGGCGCTAGCGAAGACTTGCTAGGCACGCTGCTCCAGGAATTCGACTGCCGAGATGACGTGGTGCTGGCGACCAAGGCCGTGCAACGCCCGGGTACCGATCGCCGCCTCGATGCCAGTCGGCGCCACTTGCTTCGAGCCTTGGATGCCTCACTCGCCCGCTTGGATGTCGACCACATCGACCTGTGGCAGGTCCACCGATGGGATTCCTGGACGCCGCTGGAGGAAACACTCGCCGCTCTCGATTACGCAGTTGCCAGCGGCAAAGTCCGCTACGTGGGAATCTCCAACTACTCGGGCTGGCAGACATCGCGTGCGTGCACCATCCAGGAGTTGAAGGGGTCGGCACCCATCATCACCACGCAGATGGAGTACTCCCTCCTCGAACGCGGCATCGAGCGAGAAATCGTCCCGGCCGCTCAAACGTTGGGGCTTGGGATCTTGCCGTGGTCCCC
Source organism: uncultured Rubrivirga sp. (assembly GCA_964634545.1). Taxonomy (GTDB): domain Bacteria; phylum Actinomycetota; class Actinomycetes; order S36-B12; family S36-B12; genus S36-B12. The sequence goes on along the minus strand of CAZWIW010000020.1, from coordinate 2,233 downwards.
ACTCGGCCGTGGGGTGTTGACCGGCAAGTACCGGCACTCGATTCCGATCGATTCGCGGGGCGGTAGCCCCGAGACCAGCGGCTTCGTCGGCGCGTACAACAACGAGCGTTCCCACCGGATCGTCGATGCTGTCTGCACCGCCGCCGAAGGACTCGATGCCGCTCCTGGCGAAGTCGCTCTGGCGTGGTTGCGCGACCGCCCGGGTGTGGTGGCACCGATCTTGGGGGCGCGGACGACGAACCAGTTGATCTCGGCCCTTGCCAGCGAGGAGCTGGAACTACCCGAGGAGATCATCACGGCGCTGGAGGACGTCTCCGAACCGGACATGGGTTACCCCGAGGCCGGTTGGGCGCAGCGGCGCTAGATTGCAGCGATGGCACGCCGCCAGAGCACCTGGGAATTCCGCGAGGTCAGCATCTCGCGGGACACGCCACGCGAAGAGGCACGGCAGTTGCTCACCGCCACGGCTGAGACCGAACACTGGGAACTCGACCGCACCCGGATCTTCCGAGACGGACGGCGTCAGTACCGACTACGACGACGCATCTACCGGGTTGTGCGCACCGTCTAGGCAAGGACCGCCTAAGCAGTCATCTCCTGCGGCTTTGCTCAGCACGCCATCAAGAAGCGATGCAAGGTGCGCGCACCGAACTCCAATCCCGCTACGGGCACCCGCTCATCGACACCGTGGAATAGCCGCCAGTAGTCAAGATCGGCAGGCATCTGGAGTGGGGAGAATCCATAGCAGTCGATTCCCAACCGAGTCAGCGCCTTGGCATCGGTGCCACCACTGATCATGTACGGGACCGCACGGGCACCGGGGTCTTCATCGCGCAACACTTGAGCCATCAGATCGAAGGTCGTCGTCTCGAAAGGCGCCTCGATCGCGATGTCGTTGTTCACCATCTCGACATCGATGTTCGCCGAGATGAGCGAGCGGATGGTTTCGTCGAACTCATCCTCGTATCCGGGTAGGAATCGGCCATCGATGTGCGCCGTGGCATCGGTCGGGATGACGTTGACCTTGTATCCGGCATCGAGCATCGAGGGGTTCGCGGTGTTCTGCAATGTGGCGCCAACCAACATCCCTAACGTCCCTAGTCGTTGCAAGAGTTCACCGGTGTCGGAGACGTCGAGGTCGATGCCGTAGGCCTGGGCGAGTTCATCCAAGAACCTCTCGACGGTCTTGGTGCGCCGAATGGGCCAGTTGTGGCGCCCGATCCGCGCGACCGCCTCAGCGAGCTCGGTGACCGCGTTGTCCTCGTGGATCATCGAGCCGTGTCCGGCGCGCATGCTGGCCCGCAGTCGCAACCATTTGATGCCCTTCTCGGCTGTCTGGATCGGGTACAGGCGCAGGTCGTCGTGGATCGATAGCGAGAAGCCACCTACCTCACCGATCGCTTCGGAGGCGCCAGCGAACAAGTCCGGGCGGTTGTCGACGAACCACTGCGAGCCGTGCACCATCCCGGCTTCCTCGTCGGGAAAGAATGTCACGATGATGTCGCGCCGTGGGCGCTCACCGGTTCTCCCCCAATGTCGAGCCACCGCCAGGATCATGGCGTCCATGTTCTTCATGTCCACCGCGCCGCGTCCCCAGATGAAGCCGTCGTCGATTTCGGCGGCGAACGGGGGGTGGGACCAGTCCTCGGCAATCGCGGGCACCACATCGAGGTGACCGTGGAGTACTAGCGCCGAGGCGCTCGGATCCGTTCCTGGAATCCGCAGGACCATCCCCCGCCTGGTGTCACCAGTGGTGGTGATGACTTCCGGATCCCAGCCCACCTCCCGGAGGGCTGCCGCGCAGAATTCCGCTGCTTCTGCCTCACCGACTGTGTCTTCCGATGGTCCGTAGTTGGTGGTGTCGATCCGGATCAGGTCCTGGGTCAAAGTGACGGCTTCGCGTTGGAGTAGCTCGCGTTCGGTGTCCTGCATGTGGCCATCCTGCCCTGCCGCACGCATGCATTGCAGCGTTACTCGCGGGGTCTCTAGGCACGAGAGGCTTCGACGTTATGCTGTGCGCCGCACGCATCCCACGTGCCGCACTCGTCCGGGTGGCGGAATTGGCAGACGCGCTAGCTTGAGGTGCTAGTGCCCTTTACGGGGCATGGGGGTTCAAGTCCCCCCTCGGACACAGGTTGTAACAGGGGCTCGGGTCATCGATCTGGGCCCCTGTTGTCATGTCGGCCCGCTCACGGCGAGTCATCGACACCAGGACCAGTCAATGGCTCCACAC
>CAZWIW010000019.1:0-27979 GCA_964634545.1 uncultured Rubrivirga sp. | reverse complement strand
ACGCCACCCTCGATGACCACCTCGTCTTCGGTGACCTCGCCGTCCACGATGTGGAACGAACGAAGTTCGACGGGGCCGTCGTCGTTGCCGGTTTGGCGCGTGGAGACCAGCAGGTAGTGGGCGTCCGGTTCGGACGCGTAGGCGATATCGGTTCGCGACGGATAGGCCTCGGTAGCCGTGTGCGAGTGGTAAATGACCGAGGGGACTTCGTCTCGGTCGTCCATCTCCCGATACAGGCGCAGCAGATCCGCGGAATCGAACTCATAGAAGGTGGGCGAGCGGGCGGCGTTGACCATCGGGATGAATCGAGAAGGTTCGGCGTAACTGGGGCCGGCCACCACTCCGCAGGCTTCATCGGGATGGTCACGGCGGGCGTGCGCCACGATTTGCTCGACCAGCGCGGGGGTCAACCGCAGTTTGCGCGCCATACGACGAGCCTAGCCCGGCTAAATCGGACATAACGACGGACTGTTACCTGAGCGTTATCTGATTCATGGCTTGTTCAACTTGCGCCAGAGTGTGAGTACCACCACGCTAGGGGCGCTACGCGATCACCGGGAGACCGCGCAGCCACCAACAAAACCGACGGGTGCCACCCCGGCCCCGTCTTGGATCATGGAGGCTGGAGTGGGAGTTCTCGAACTCACATACGGGCAGTTCCAGACTGTCTACAACATCTTGTCATTCGCGTTCGCTTCGATGTTCGCGACGACGGTCTTCTTGCTCGCGGTCCAAGGCCGCGTGCTGCCGCGCTACCGCCAGGCGGTCGTCGTCTCATCCATCGTCACGCTGATCGCGGCCTATCACTACTGGCGGATCTTCGAGTCCTTCAAGGGCTCGTACGTGGCCGTCGACGCTGGCGCGGAAGCCACAGCGATCGACGCCATGAGCTACGTCCTGGTCAACGGCGAGGGCTTCAACGAGGGCTACCGCTACGTCGACTGGCTGCTCACCGTGCCGCTGCTGCTCTTCGAGGCCATCGCGGTTCTCGCACTGCCGCAGGCGGTTCGCAAGTCCCTGATGATGAAGCTCATCCCGGCTTCGGTGCTGATGATCGTCCTGGGCTACCCGGGCGAAATCACCGCTGATATCGCACCGAAGGCCATCTGGGGCGCACTCTCGACCATTCCGTTCCTCTACATCCTGTACGTGCTGTTCGTGGAGCTCACCAAGGCCACGAAGACCCAGCCCGGCCAGGTTGCGAAGGACATCAACGGTCTGCGCTGGCTGCTGCTGGCCACCTGGGGCGTCTACCCGATCTCGTACATGTTCCCGATGTTCGGGCTCGACGGTGCCGATGCTTTCGTGTGGCGCCAGGTGGGCTACTCGCTGGCCGACGTGCTCGCGAAGTGTCTCTTCGGTCTGCTGATCTACAAGATTGCACGCGAGAAGAGCGCTGTGGACTCCGCGGAGTTCAAGGAGAACGAGATGAAGGAAGCGCCCTCGAGCGTCTGACTTCTCTCGACCCCGTAACCAGACGGCGGATCGGATGTTCCCGGCATCCGATCCGCCGTCTTTACGTTGGGGACCGAATGTGAGACCAAAACGCCGTGAGTAACAAGCGTCGTGCGTCAGTCGTCGATAAACGGCGCGTCATCGTCCGAGAAGCCGTACAGGGTCGGATCTAGGCACCGCACCAAAGACTCCTGCAGGAACGTCAGCCAGTCATAGACGTGGAACAGCCCGGCACGCGGGTCATCTTGGGGCAAGGACGCAAGTTCCTCGTGGTTACCGTCACTGATCTGGATACGCGTCCCGATTGCCAAGCGGGCGTCGTTCAATGTGGCGAGCCAACTATCGGGTGATCCAACAGTGATCTTCTCCCCCGAGCGCTCGAGTTCGCCGAGGACGGTCGTGGCATGTTGCACCTTGCCTTCGCGCAGATCCCGCTCGGTGAAGCGCCGGAAATCAGCCGCCTCCTGCTCGTCCGCGTAGGCATTCGGTAGCAGCCGCGCAACGGCGGGATCGTCCGAGAGGCCGACATCGCCAGCCGTCCAGCCGAGTTGGGCCTCTAGCGGATCGGTGTCCGCGGGAAGTTCCTCCGGCTTGACCAAATCGATGACCTGCTGAGCGACGGAGATCAGCAATCCCCGTTCCACCTGGTCGGCGCGCAGGACGATTCGTCCGGTGGCGGTCCGCTGGAACCCGTAGGTCGAATCACCCACGGTTCACTCGTCCTTCTGGAGTGTGGCCCACAGGCCGTAGGAATGCATCGCGTTCACGTCACGCTCCATTTCCTCGCGGGTACCAGATGACACGACCGCCCGACCCTCGTAGTGGACGTCGCGCATGAGTTTCTCGGCCTTTTCCCTTGGGTACTTGAAGTAATTCATGAATACGTAGGTCACGTAGGACATCAAGTTGACGGGGTCGTTCCACACGATGGTGATCCAGGGGCGTTGCAGATCGACGACTTCCTCGACTTGTTCGTCGAGTTCAGGAGAGGCCGCGACGCGAGTCACCCGCCTAGTCTCGCAGCCACCCCCGCCAGCGCCCGAAGGGACGTACCCTTAGCGCATGACCGAAACCGACTGCACCCGCGCCCTCGGCGCGTCCCGGTATCGGATCTCCCCTCCGGCCTCGGGCCTGCCGCATCCGGCCTTACTCGATCGAATCCGTGAGTCGGTGATCGGCGACGATCAGGTCATGTGGGGGCCGTTCGGTCCCCGGCGGGTGACCTATGCGGACTACACCGCATCCGGCCGTGCGTTGTCGTTCCTGGAGGACTTCATTCGCGACGAAGTCCTGCCGCGCTACGCGAACACCCATACCGAGTCCAGTGGCACCGGACTACAAACAACCCGGCTGCGCGAAGATGCGCGCGAGCGAATCAAGGCGGCGGTCAATGCGGACTCGCACACCTGCTTGATCTTCTGCGGATCGGGGTCGACCGGTGCGGTCAACAAACTGATCGGCATTTTGAACCTGAGGATTCCTGCCGACTTGGACGCCCGCTATTCATTGAGTGCCCATATCCCGAACTCCGAACGTCCGGTGGTGTTCATCGGTCCCTACGAACACCACAGCAACGAACTCCCGTGGCGGGAATCCATCGCAGACGTTGTCCCGATCCCCGAGACCGCCGACGGTCACCTAGATACCGAGGCCCTTCGAGCCCGGCTCGAGGAGTACGCCGATCGACCGCTGCGAATCGGTTCCTTCAGCGCAGCGAGCAACGTAACCGGGATCCTGACCGATACCCACGCCATCAGTTCACTGCTGCACGAGCATGGCGCGCTCGCCTTTTGGGACTACGCCGCATCCGGCCCATATGTCGATATCGACATGCAACCCCGATGCACCGAGCATCCGTTGTCCTACAAGGACGCAGTGTTCCTTTCACCTCATAAGTTCATCGGCGGCCCGGGTACGCCCGGTGTCCTCCTCGTGAGACGGGAACTACTCGATAACGCAGTGCCGGACACCGTGGGCGGCGGCACGGTTGCGTACGTCAACACCGACGAGCACGTGTACCTCGACGATCCTGAACACCGCGAAGAGGGCGGAACACCAGCCATTGTGGAGTCCATCCGCGCCGGGCTGGTGTTCGACCTCAAGGAGAATGTGGGCGTAGATGTGATCCGCGCTCGCGAGGATGACTTCGTCCGACGAGCAATCGATAGTTGGAAATCCAATCCGCTCATCGAGGTACTCGGTAACACCGATACCGAGCGCTTGTCGATCGTGAGTTTCGTTGTGCGCCACTTAGGTGACCGATACCTGCACCACAACTTCGTTGTTGCGGTCCTGAACGATCTCTTCGGGATTCAATCGCGGGGTGGCTGCTCCTGCGCCGGACCCTACGGGCATCGACTCCTTGGCATCGACCTCGAGCGATCCCAGGAATTCCAGCGCGAAATCACCCACGGGTGCGAAGGCATCAAACCAGGCTGGACGCGAATCAACTTCAACTACTTCATCTCCGAACCTGTCTTCGACTACCTCGTTCGGGCCGTCCACCTCACGGCGGAGTTCGGGCACCGATTGCTTCCCCGCTACCGCTTCGATGCGTCCTCGGGACTTTGGCAACACATAGATGGCCCAGTGGAACCACCGCTGCGCCTCGCGCAGTTGCGCTATGACCACGACGGACGTCTCACCTACCCGGTGCACCACGATCGCGCGCCGGAGTCCGCGCTTGCGTCTTACCTCGATGAGGCATGTGGGCTGCTCAGTGGCCTCGCAGAACCTGAATTCGTCGACACTCTTCCCGGGGGTTCATCGGACTTCGAGCACCTGCGCTGGTTCGAGGTGGCTCGCGCCCAGGACTAGCGCACTCGGATGGTGAACTCCTGGGAGATCCCCGGTGCGATGCCTCCCGCCCGACGAGAGATCACCCGGTAGGTCCAGCGCTTCTTCGCCTTCTGGGCTTTTGCCTTGATGGTTACCCGACCCTTGGCGTTGGTGCGCGCCACCTTGACCTTCCGCCAGGTGCCCTTCTTGAGCACCTGAAGGACCACTTTCTGACCCGCTTGCGCTGGTCGCGCAATGGCTCGGACACGAATTCTCTCTCGCGGACCGACCTTCTTCTTGGTCTTCAACTTCGCGGTGACACTCGCCCCCACGGCCACATCGAAGGCTCCACTTTGCGAGGCAGCCGTGCTACCCACCGCGGGAACGGCCAACCGCACCCGACCCGAACCTGGCAGCACTACTTGGAAAGCAACCGAGCCATCGGCCGCGGTCTCCGCGGTCTGCAACGCCTGCCAATCGTTACTACCGACGGGTTGGAACTCCAACGTGACCGGCACCTGGGCAAGCGGTGCTCCCCCAACTGTGACACCTCCCGCTACCGAAGTCGGCTGGCCGATAGTCACAGCCGGGGTTGCATCGATCGCCACTGCAGCTTCGGCGGGCGCTAGCGACTGTGCGTAACTGCGCAGCACGTTCCACTGGGCGGGGTTCTCACCACCAATGGTCCACAAGGCCGCGCCGTTGAGCCCGTACTGACCCACGAGCTGGGTGCGCGCCAGCACTCCATCCGGACCCACGAAGTTCAGTTGCCGCTCCGCGAAGCAGGTTTGCCGGTTTCCGGCGCCGTCGGTCCAATCGACTTCCTTGGTGTAGCGGAAGGAACTCTCCTGGCGCTGCGGATCCCAGCGCACATCGGCTTCGGTGAGACCGTAGGTTGCCAAGATCTCGGGGATCTGCGCGGCTGTCACTGCCGCCATCGATGTAGCCGAACGGTAGGCACGACGTTCGGCAGAGGATCCACTCTTGCTTGGGCACACTCCCGACAACCGGAAGTCCCCGCCCTTGGTGCGGGTGCGGGCCCGGCCGTATGTGGGAACACCGATCTGCAGTTTCGCGGGATCCATCACGGTCACGGCATATTCGACGTTCGCGCGCACCCAGTCCATCGGTGCAATCGGACCGACTGATTGCACTGTGTAGTCGTAGGCCATGATGCGAATGCGGTCCGCATGCGGGGCGATGCCTTCGAGGTTGTAGACCCAGTAGCCATTGCGCCCACCGCAGTTGTTGTTGACGCTGCACGGCCCAGGAATAGTCACCGATAGCAGCTTGCCCTGAGCTCGCAGGGCCGCACCTAGCTCAGCGACGAAGGTGGTCCAGTTCGGGAGGGTCTCCTCCCAACTCGATCGCCCATCGCCGAAGGCGAAGTTCTCGTAGTCAAGATCAAGGCCGTCGTAGCCGTTGTTGACCGAGAGCGCGACGAGGTCGGCGACGTGCTGCCCACGCAACGCCGGATCGGCCAAGGTCCGGGCCATTCGTCGCTTGCCGGAAGCATCTGCGATCGCCGGCAGGACTACGAGGCCGGCCTCACGCAGTCGCTGCATCGCCCACGCCACATTGGACTCACCGTTGGTGAAGTTCCGATTCAACTCGACTTTCACGCCACCGCCGGATCTCGCAGTCGCGGAGTACCAAAAGGGTGAGACGTCTTCGAACAGATCCGCATTCGCCACCGCGCTGTCGACTCCGGTAGGCCGCGCAGGTGACGTCATCCAGTACGGCATCCAACCGCTGAGGACTCGATCCGGTGCGTTTGCGGCCACAGGCGGCGCGCTCGGCACTTGACCGACGAGCAAGGACCCCACAAGGGCGAGTACAACGGCAAGCGGGAGGGGGAAGCGGTGCATCCTGGCATTGTGCGTCACCGCCAAGCCGACAGCAGGCAGCGGGGCGGGTGTGTCCTCAGCGCAAGACGCGCGCGATCTCTCCGGCCGCCCGAGCTACCCGTGGGCCCACATCGGTCTCATCGATCTCGCGGAAGGACACGACGCCCACACTGGCCTCGAGTCCCGGTACTCCCAGCACCGGGACTGCCAATCCGAACACTCCGGGAGCCACATCCTCGCTGGCAACGACCCATGGTGGATCCAGGCTTCGGGTGCCCGCCGTCCGAGCGGCCAGGATTGCCCGGCCCGCCGCCGCGGCCTCCAGCGAACTGCGGCTACCCACTCGATAGGTGACATGCATATCCGAGCGACTCGGCTCGGCGACCAAAGCGGCAACTGTCTCCGGTCCATCGACAAGGGACAGGTACGCGGTGCACCCGACGGCGTCCGACAGCATGCGCAGCGCAGGGAAAGCGGCATCGCGCACCACTGGTTGGAGTTGGCGACCCATCGCTAGGACACCCATGCCCAGTCGGCACCGACCATCCCCGCCGCGGCGAATGAGCGCGTGCTGCTCGAGGGTTACCACCAACCGATACACGACCGTACGGCCGATGCCGAGCCGATTCGCCAGTTCGGTGATCGTGAGGCCTTCACCGGATTCGGCCACTTCCTCGAGGACTCGGATGCCCCGGTCCAGGGTTTGGGAGGTTTCCGCGGCCATACCTACAGCCAATCACGAATACATGCGAAGGGCGAGGGGCTGAACGGTCAGCCCCTCGCCCTTGGAGACGGAATCAGACCTTCGCGGCTGACTTCACACTGAACGACGCGATGATCTCGTAGATGCCGATCACGATGAGCCAGATACCAACGACCCAGGTCAAGGTCACCAGCGAAATCCCCGGCCAGGCCAGCACGATGAAGCCACCGAGCAGCATCACCACGCCGAAGAAGATGTTCCACCCGCGACCTTCCTTGGATTCAAAGCCCTGGAACAAGGTCGCGAAGCCGCGGAACAAGAAGCCGATTCCGATGAACAGGCTCAAAATGTAGAGCTCCTGGAATTCACCACGGATGGCAAAAACGCCCAAGATGAGGGACAGGATGCCGGTGATGATGAACAGTGCCCGCATGCCACCGGAGAGTCCGGGCGCGAATCCGCGAACGAGGCTGAAGATGCCCGAGACGATCAGCCAGATGGCGAAGACGATGGCCACCACGAGAATGGTCTTACCCGGCCACACCAGCGCTGCGATTCCCACGATCAGGCTCAAGACACCGGCGAATAGCAATACCCACCAGTTACGACCGATGGCGGCCATCATGTTGTCGGGGGATTCCTCCACGATGACGGTTTCCGAATTAGACATGCGTATTCCTCCGGTCACGGCCCTGCGGGTGTCTCCCTAGGTGCCGCACGAATGCTAGGGGTTCAGCACAGGTGTTGGGGGCTACAACACGATGACGGTTGGCTTTGCCTGGTCACGATCCGTGCCAGCACCGGTGCTCGTCGAGCAACTTGTGCGTCAATCCTCGATCCATGAGGCCGGGTCGGTCCATCGGTCGAATACATCGGCCACAACGCCCTCTTCGGACATTTCGCCCAAAGCTCGATCGACACAGGCCAACAGCGGATTACCCGTGACCATCGCCATCGCGAACGAAGCTCCGGGAACCTCGACACCGGGGACGCGCGAGAAGTCCACATCGCCAGCCGCTTCCAGCCACCGTCGGGTGGGCTCATCCACAACGACGACGTCCGTGGCATCCAACGCGGCTTCGACGCTGACCCCACCCCGGGCCCACTCGTATCGGGTGTCGAACTCCATCCAACCCTGATCGATCAGCCATGGCGGTCCGGGACCTTGGAAGGTCGCTGCCCAGGAGAGTTGATCGGGGGTTCGTGGTTGTTCCGGATCCTCGCCAGCGGACCGGACGCCGGTGAAGACAGCCGAGGCATCCTCGGTGGTCGTCAGCAGTTCGAGTGGGACTTCCGCATAGGGACGTGTGAAAGTGACCGCGGGGAACTGCTCGGATCGGTCTGTGAAGCCACCGATCGCGATGTCGTAATCGAGAAACTGTCCCGTCACGATCTCGTCCGGACTCACGAACTCCCACGTGACTTCCTGCGCACGGAATCCCAACTGCTCGGCCAGTGTGTAGGCGAGATCGGCCTCTAGGCCTAATCGGTCGGACGGTTCGTCGGTGAGGAAGAACGGTGGGGCGGGTGCGTCGCTCGTCGCGAAGGTCAACGCCCCGGGCTCTACCGTGGTCAGGTTGGGACGCGAGCACGGATCGAGGGCATCGACTTCGGTGTCGTTCTCCCCCGCCCCGGCCGGTTGCGGGGCAGGTTCCTCAGCCACCGTTCCATCCGCGCAACCGGTCAACACGAGCGCAGCAGCGACGATCGGCACCAGGATCGGCACGCCGATCATTCGGGCCACGGCGGTGTGGTCAGTCCTCACTACGGGGCAGTCCAGCGTGGATTTCCTGGCACTCCGGGCACACCGGGAACTTCGAGGGATCGCGTCCTGGGATCCACTTCTTCCCGCACAGTGCCGTGACGGGCGCACCGGTCACCGCACTCTCGACGATCTTGTCCTTCTCCACGTAATGCGCGAAGCGCTCGTGGTCTCCGTCGTCGTAGTCAGCGGTGCGCTCCTCGAGCAGCGTCCCCCCACCGAGTTCGGGGGATTCCAGTGGGTCTAGCGGCGTTACGTCCGGCATGGTGCAAGTGTAAGTCGCGAGCGACCTGAATCCGCATTTCGGATCAGGCGATGGACAATCACGATTTATACCCCCTAGGGTATTTACATGGCTACCAAAGAACTAACCGAACAGACTTTCGCCGACACCGTAGGCGAAGGTGGCATCGTCCTGATCGACTTTTGGGCTTCGTGGTGCGGCCCGTGCCGCACCTTCGCCCCCGTCTACGAAACCGTATCGGAAGACAATCCCGACATCACCTTCGCCAAGGTAGACACTGAAGCCGAGCAAGGCCTCGCCGGCTACTTCCAGATCAGTTCCATCCCCACCCTGATGGCTATCCGCGACGGCGTCGTCCTCTACTCGCAGGCCGGAGCACTTCCGCAGCCCGCACTGGAGAACCTCGTGCAAGCGGTTCGCGATGTCGATATGGACGATGTTCGCAAGAAGATCGCCGAGGAAGCGGAACCGGGCGAGTAGTCACTCCCGGCAGGTAGGTCCCGGCAGTTCGGGACTTTCGGCAGTACCTCGACGCCGAGCGAAGGCCTAGCGTGGAGGCGACGGCTCAGGGCGCCGCCTAACGGGAGGTACAGATGCCACAACAGCCACTTGCGCAAGTGCCAGAGGACGCTACCTGGTTCTGGCAGGAACATGGCGCCTGCCGGAGTGTGGATCCCACGCTGTTCTTCCACCCGCAAAACGAACGAGGCACGGCGCGCATCCGGCGGGATCGGATCGCCAAAGCGGTCTGCGCCAAGTGCCCGGTACGCCTGGACTGCGCCGACTACGCCATCCGCGCCCGCGAGCCCTACGGAGTCTGGGGCGGTCTGAGTGAGGACGACCGCGAACGCATCTACCGTCGGTTGGACTCACGCCACTACCCCCGCCACCGCGGCGATGGCTTGCGAGCGGCGGGGACCGATATCGACCTCGCCGTTTCCGCCCAAGCGTTCGGGATCAACGTTCGCTGAACGATCGCTAGGGTTTCGCGGGTGGCACTCAACCCGAATCCGCACCCGAACCTGCGCGGGCGCGACTTCCTCGCCGAACAGGACTTCACCGCCAGCGAGTTCAACTCGCTCATCGACCTCGCGCAAACACTCAAGGCCGAGCGTGCGGCCGGTTCCGAGCGGCAACGGCTAATCGGCCAGGGAGTCGCCCTCATCTTCGAGAAGACCTCCACGCGCACCCGCATCTCATTCGAGGCAGCGATCGCCCAGCAGGGGGGCTTCTCCACGGTGCTGGATTCCAGCACCAGTCAGATCGGGCACAAGGAGTCCATCGCGGACACCGCACGAGTTCTCTCCCGGGTCTACGACGGCATCGAGTATCGCGGCTCCGATCACACGATCGTCGAGCAATTGGCCGCATACGCCGATGTGCCGGTGTTCAACGGACTGACCGATACCTGGCATCCCACCCAGATGCTGGCCGATTTCCTCACGATGCGCGAGCACTCATCCGCAGGTGCCGCCGGTCAGCTTTCCTATGCCTACGTGGGTGACGCCCGTTTCAACATGGGCAACTCACTGCTGGTGACCGGCGCCATCCTGGGCTCGGACGTGCGCATCGTCGCTCCCCGATCCCTGTGGCCCGCGTCTGACATCCAAACCCTGGCGCGCGAGCGCGCCGAGCAGTCCGGCGCCCGCATCACCATCACCGAAGATGTTGACGAAGGAATCGCCGGGGTGGAGTTCGTGCACACCGACGTGTGGGTGTCGATGGGCGAGCCCAAAGACGTGTGGGCCGAACGCATCGAACTGCTGCGGAACTACCGCATCGACGATCGCCTGATGGCGCTCGCCGGACCGCACGCGAAGTTCATGCACTGCCTACCGGCGTTTCACGACACCAGCACCGAGGTCGGGCGCGCCATCGCTGAGGACTTCGGATTGCGCGATGGTGTGGAGGTTTCCTCCAGCGTCTTCGACTCCCCCGCGAGCATCGTGTTCGATCAGGCCGAGAATCGGTTGCACACCATCAAAGCCGTACTCGTCGCAACGATGTCCCAGGACTAGCGCAAGCGTGCACGCAGACTCTCGAGTTGCTCGCGTAGCGTCTCGGGAACCCGGTCACCGAACTGATCGAAGTACTCCTCGGTCAAGTCCGCCTCCGCCAACCACGACTGCGGATCCAATGCGAAGAGTTCGGCAAGCTCCTCCTCGGAGATATCCACACCTTCGAGATCGAGTTCGTCGAGCAGCGGGAGCATTCCGATCGCGGACTCCCGCGCATCGGCTTGGCCTTCCAGCCGGCGGACGATCCACTCCAGCACGCGGGAGTTGTCGCCGAAGCCGGGCCAGATGAAGTTGCCGTCACTGTCCCGGCGGAACCAGTTCACCGAGTAGATCCGCGGCAATTTCTCCGGCGTTGTGAAGGATCCGATCTTCAGCCAATGCCCCCAGTAGTCGGCCATGTTGTAGCCGCAGAAGGGCAACATGGCGAAGGGGTCCCGGCGCAGTTCGCCAACGGTTCCCTCCGCGGCCGCGGTCTTCTCACTGGACATCGTGGCACCCATGAACACCCCGTGGGTCCAGTCGAATGACTCGGTAACCAAGGGGACGTTCGTGGCCCGCCGGCCACCGAACAAGATCGCATCGATCGGAACACCGGTGGGGTCTTCCCAGTTCGGCGCGATCGTGGGGCACTGCGCCGCCGGAACGGCGAAGCGCGCATTCGGGTGCGAGGAGGGTTCGTCCGAATCCGGTGTCCAGTCTCGACCCTTCCAGTCGATCAGGTGCGCGGGCGGTTCTTCGGTCAAGCCTTCCCACCAAACGTCACCTTCGTCCGTCAACGCGACGTTGGTGAAGATGCTGTTGCCGGTCAGGGTGCGGATGGCGTTGGCATTGGTGTCCATCCCGGTGCCGGGAGCCACACCGAAGAAGCCCGCCTCCGGGTTGATGGCATACAGCCGACCGTCTTCCCCGAAGCGCATCCAGGCGATGTCGTCACCGATGGTTTCGACGGTCCAGCCGGGCATCGTCGGATCGAGCATCGCCAGGTTGGTCTTGCCACACGCGGAGGGGAACGCCGCGCTTACGTACTTCACATTCCCTTCGGGTGAAGTCAACTTCAACACGAGCATGTGCTCTGCCAGCCAGCCTTCGTCGCGCGCCATCGCCGATGCGATGCGCAGCGCGTAGCACTTCTTGCCCAGCAGCGCGTTGCCTCCGTAGCCCGAGCCGTAGGACCAGATCTCGCGGGTCTCCGGAAAATGGACGATGTACTTGGTGTCGTTGCAGGGCCAGGCGACGTCAGGGCGGGAATCACCGTTCTCGTCCACCAGCGGGTAGCCGACGCTGTGCAGCGCAGGAACGAAATCGCCGAACTCGCCGATCTGCTCGAGAGCAGCGGAACCCATGCGGGTCATGATCTGCATGCTCAACACGACATACGGCGAGTCAGTGATCTCAACGCCCAACTGCGAGATACGCGACCCGAGTGGACCCATCGAGAAGGGAATGACGTACATGGTGCGACCACGCATGCTGCCCGCGAATAGGCCCTTCAGCGTTGCGCGCATTTCGCTGGGCTCGGCCCAGTTGTTGGTCGGTCCAGCGTCGATCTCGCGTTGCGAGCAGATGAAGGTGCGCTCCTCCACGCGGGCGACATCACGCGGGTCTGAGCGGGCGAGGAAGGAGTTGGGCCGCAAATCCTCGTTGAGTTTGATGAACGTTCCGGAGTCAACGAGCTCCGCGGTGAGCCGATCCCACTCCTCCTGCGAGCCATCGCACCACTCCACGCGGTCGGGCAAGGTGAGCGCGGCAACTTCCTCGACCCATTCAAGGAGTTGCTTGTTGTTCGTGGGGGCGTCCTGCAGACCGGGAATGTCCATCGTGACTCCGTTGTCGCGTGGGGTGGGCACTTGGCACCGGGGGAAGGATGACGGCTTGCTCCGAAGGATGGCCCTGAATCGCCGTGAGCACACGCTCAGACAGGCGTGTAAACGCTGTCCTGTGAGCAACGGCACAGCCAGAATGTGATGCGCGTTACCACGCGTCCCTTTGGAGCGATCCAATCAACGTCGGGGCAGGTCGAGCCGATCCACGTAGGGGGCCCGAGGCGCGGTGATCGCATCACGCACCATGGCCGCGAACGCCTTCGCCCCCTCCGGCCGTAGGTGGTAGCCGTCGCTGTAGAGGTACTCGGGGTTCTCGCTGGCGAGTTCGTTCCAATCCAGCAGGACCACCCGATCACTGCGGAACTTGGCATCGCATTTACGCAGGATCCGGTTATTGGCCTTCTCCCACGAGCGCGGCACCTTGAAGTTGATCAGATACACCGTGCGCCCGGCCCCCGCTGCGCGCACCATCTGCCGGCAGGTCTTCACCGAATGGTTTCCGTTGGTACCGAGGTGGATCACCACGTGCTCGGGCAGCCCCGATCCCCGCTTGCGCACCAGCCCTACACCGCTGCTCGCCTGGCGGGAGACCTTCGCGTCCACTACCTCGATTCCTGCCTTTTGCAGCTGAGATTTCGCGCCCAACATCACCGAATCCCCGATAGCGATGGCGTCGAGGTCCTTCGCGAGGACAGGTGGAGCGAGGCCGACGCTGGCAAGAAGGAGTGCACCGGCAAGCACAGCCCGCACACGCAAATTCACAGTCTTACGACGCACGAGATCGAACCACCGCTCCCAGGCTTTGCATCACTTCGTCGAGCACAATCTCGCTGGTAGCGAAGTTGATACGGGCATGACCGATCCCCGGTCCACCGAATGGCAATCCGGAGTTCAACGCGAGGTTGCCTTCATCGAGCAGCAACTGCGCGGGATCCTCACCGAGCTCATCGATGCGCACCCACGCTAGATACGAGGCTTCCGGCCAGGTCATTTGGACCCCCGCGAGCCCTGGTACCCCCGCCATCCCTGCTGTCAACTGCCGACGACGACGGTCCAGCACCTCCAGCATCTCCGAGCGCCAGGGACCGCCATCGCGATACGCGGCTAGCGTTCCCAGCACTCCGAAGTGCCCGACACCGAACGTGGCTTCCAACGGCACCTGCTCGTGGAGCACCGGTGCTGTTGCGCTAGTGCCCACCACCTGCGCACATTTCAAACCCGGAATGTTCCACGTCTTGGATGCCGACAGGCACGCCACCGCGCGGGCGTCGTCATCGGCCACCGATAGGTACGGGGAGTGCACGGCGCCGGGGAGAGTAAGCGGAGCATGGATCTCATCGGAGATGACGAGTACACCGTGCTCGGCCGCAACGTCCGCGATCGCCTGCAGGGTCTCGCGTGAGTGCACGGTGCCTGTCGGGTTGTGCGGCGAACACAGCACATAGCCACGCACCCGCGGATCGGCGAACGCCTGCTCCATAGCGTCGATATCGATCTCGTATCCCGCCCCGGATTGCCGAAGCGGCACTTCGCGGACAGTGCGCCCCGCGACTTTTTCCACGGTCGAGAAGAACGGTGGGTAGATCGGTGGGTTGATGACGATGTGATCACCTGGTTCGGTGAAATGCAGCAGGGACTGCGCGATCCCTGTCATGACATCGCCAAGGACCAACACCCGTTCTGGGTCGATGTGCCACGACCACTCGGTGCCAGCGAATTGTGCGAGAGCATCTGGCACTTCGTCAGCCCAGCGGTAGCCGGTATCGGAACGGTCGATCGCAGCATGCAGCACCGCAGCTATCGGCTCGGCGAGGGTGAAGTCCATCTCGGCGACCCACGCAGGCAGAACGCCTTCTCGGTAATAGCGCCACTTCACACTGCGGCGGGCCTGTAGTTCCTCCAGCGGAACCTCGTCGATGGCCACCGGCCTATCGTGCCCGATCAGGCGGACAATTCACCGCGGACGACACTGTCAGCGCTATGCGTGACGTCGCCGTCGAACTGCTCCACGGAAATATCCACGACCGGGAAGCGGGCCATGTCCATCCCGTCCGGTAGCGGAAACTCGTTGACCTCACCGTTACCCAGCACGCCGATCGAAACCATCGACTGCGCATCCGGAGCCAGCATCCACACCTCGTAGTAACCGTCCGTGGCCGGTAGCCCGGGAACATCGACCACGAGCTTGGGGCCCTGTGAGGTCTGCCGCACCTGGGCCACCCCACGGGCATCCTTGCCAGGGAGCGGCTCGAGTTCAGCCTGGGCGATGGTCGGTGGCGGGTTCTCGCGATCCATTGCCACGATCGTTCCCAGGGAACCCACCAGTACGCCCACCGCTGCTGCGAGCGCGAAGCGACCCATCCAGCCGCGCCCTCCAGCCGACGAGCGATCGTTTCCTGACCCCCCGACGGCACCGTCGGACTCGATCTCGTCGGTGATCCGCTGCCACAGCGCATCCGGGGGCGCCATGGGCCGATCCTCATCGGTGATCGCGCGAGCGCTGTCCACCACCGCTTGCAACTGGTCGATTCGCGACCGGCACGCACCACAGGTCCGCAGGTGACCGGTGTCGGCCCCTGCAACCTGCTCCCCAAGGGCGAGAAGCGCGATGGTTTCGTCGTCGTAATGGTCGTCGTACTGCTTGCCCGAAGGCGATTCAACGCGGGACACCGTCCACCTCCAATCGTTCCCGTAGGCGCCCTAGCGAGCGCCGGATGTGACTTTTCACCGTGCCCAGCGGTAGCCCGAGGAGGCTAGCCACTTGGGCGTGGGTCATGTCTTGAAAAAAGCAAAGTTCCAGGATGCGCCGCTGCGGCTCACCCAATCGGGCCAGCTCATCGGCAAGCAGCACCCGTTCCACCGTGGTCTCCACCCGGGCATCGAGCCCGGAGTCCTCCGGAAGTTCCTCCTGCGGCTCCGGGGTTCGACCGACCTGGCGCCAGTGGTCGGCGATCTTGCGCCGAGTGATCCCCAGCAGCCACGCCGGAAGCGAGCCAGCATCCGGATCGAACCCACCCCGTCCGCGCCACGCGGCCACGAAGACCGCCTGGGTCACATCGGCAGCGTCGGTTTCGTTTCCGCAGCCGCGACGCGCGATCGTGTACACCAGCGAGGACCAGCGGGAGTACACCTCGTGCAGGGCGTCGTCGTCTCCTCGTGCGAACGCCGACGCGATGTCGGCGTCGGCAATGAGTCGCACCGATTGCCCCCTTGAGCGTGACGAGTCTGTCCCGGGAGCCTGGTCGGCTCCGCGAAGATCCATGGCTGACCCCATCATGATGCCACCCGATCTTGAGTGGTCTCGTCGGGTGTCTCGTCGGATCCGACCGGGATAGCCGTGACCACCACGTTCTCCCGGTAGCCATCCCCGCTGCGGTCGAAGTAGCCGATGCACGAGATCAGCGTCAAGCGCTCCGGTCCCTGCTCTGCGAACAGGTCCGAGGTGGGCAGGATCTCCTTGGCGATGACTTCACGAGCGACCACTTCGTAGTCGCGGCTCGAGCCATCGGCCATGTCGACGTCGATGACGTCGCCGATTTCCAGACCCGCGATCGAGTAGAAGGCCCCCGGGCCCTGATCGAAGCCGTCGCGGTGACCAACGATCACCGTCGACCCCTCGCCTTGAGCCGGATCGGCACCGAAGCGGTACCAACCCACCCGGGAGACGTCATCGGGGATCTCCACCGATCCGTCTTCGTAGACACCGACAGCGTCCACGGGTGCTTCCACGCCGAGCTTGTCGATCCGGACACCGACCGGGGGCACCGGGTCGATAGCCACCCGTGGTTGTACGGGCACTCCGATCCGCTTGACGTCCGGTCCGGCGACCTGCGGAGCAGCAGGGGTCGATTCGCTGACTTCTTCGACCTGCGGCTCGATGGGCCGCTCGCCCACGGATTCCACTGATTCAGTTGTCGAGTCCGACGCGACGAACCCCGCCCACGCGATCGGCGCACCGATCAACAGCACCAGGCTGCCGATCAGGACCATGATCGCGGGGCGGGGACGTCGCATCGTGACTACCTTGCTACAGCGAGGCGACTATGCGCGGTTGCGCGCAACGCGCGCCATCGCACCAGCCGCACCGAGAGCGCCCAGCGCCATCAGGCCAGCGGTCCACACGGGCAGCTGATCGGTGGCAGCCGTGGAGCCGCCGCCGGCAGCGACACCGGTCGGCGCGCCGTCCAGGCCGTCGATGACCTGGGTGGCCAGGGCGAGGTTGCCGGCCTCAGCCGAACCCCAGGCGTACACGATGGTGTTGGTGCCCTCAGCGAGGGACAGATCGGCCGGGCCGATCGCCACGGTGTCGGTGCCCTGCAGCACAACGTCGGCGCTGTAGTCACCGGCGGGAACGGCCACGATCGCCTCGTCGGGGTTGACCAGGTTCTCGATGATCACCGCACCGTCGGCGCGCACGTCCACGGCCGGGGCCGCGGCGATGTGGCGAACGGTCAGCCGGGACTCACCAGCAGCCACCTCGGAGATGTCGTTGACGTACACGTTCAGCGCCGGGTTGCCGTCGGCATCCAGGTTCGCGGTTACGGTCGCGTTCGCGCCGCCGGGAACCTCGACACCCGCAGCCTCCAGCACTGCGGTGCCACCGTCGGGGGTCTCACCATCGGCGAAGACGGCGAGGTCATAGGTGCCCTCGGGGACGGTCAGCGTCTCGAGGGTGCCCGGGGTGAAGTTGTCGATGAGCATGGAATCGCCCGCGTAGACGTCCACCACGTCAGCTCCCGAACCTTCCGGGATGGCGTGCAGGACGGAAACGGTGGCATCCATGTCGCCGCCGTGGCCGTCGGCCAGGGCAGGGGCTGCGCTGAGCCCGAAGGGAAGCGCGAGAGCGGCCGCTGCGACCGCTCCGCGGCGGGCCACGGTGCGGCCCCGCGATTGGGTGTCGTTCATATTCGGCTCCTAGGTGTTGCGGATAAGACCCCGACCTGGTGGCCGGTTACTTAAGAGTTCGTCGCAAACACCGGGTTTGGATGCACCCGGAGCAAAAAACTTCGAAAAATCCCAGAAAATCGAAAAAGTTCCTAGGCGAGAGAGAGGAACAGCTTCTCGAGCTCCTCAGCGCTCATGGGCGCCCGCTCGCCGTCCTCCCAGCATTGCTTCAGCCCGGTGGCTACCACCTTGAATCCCGCCCGGTCGAGCGCCTTGGAGACCGCCGCGAGTTGGGTCACGATGTCCCCGCAGCTGCGGTCGTCCTCGATCATGTTGATCACGCCATCGAGTTGGCCCCGGGCGCGCTTGAGCCGCATCAGCACGTCCTTGCTGATCGTCGGGTCGATTTCCATTCCCCGATGATACCCCAATACCCTCTGGGGTACCGTATTCCTCATGGCCCACGAGCACGGAAAAGCTGTCCAAGAGCCCCTAGCTCCCCTCGCCCGCAACTTGCGCCAGGCGATCCCGGACGTCTACGCCGGTTTCAAGGAACTGCACTCCAGCGCTATGGCGCAGGGTGCGCTCCCCACGAAGATGAAGGAGCTCATCGCCCTGACGCTGTCCGTTCAGGCCCAATGCGATGGCTGCATCGCCGCCCACGCCCGAGGTGCGGCCCGCGCGGGTGCGACCAAGGAGGAAGCGGCCGAGGCCATCGGCGTCACTTTCCTCATGCAGGGCGGTCCAGCCACGGTCTACGGCCCGCGCGCCTACGACGCCTTCTGTGAGTACTACGACGCCCAGCACGGGGAAGCGTCCTGACCGGTTCCCCGTCCCCGGGCCGGATCGCCCTCGTCGGCAGCGGCGAGTACTTGCCCGAGATGCACGAACTCGAGGAATGGCTGCTGACCGACCGGCCGGCTCGCTACGTCCAACTCGCCACCGCGGCCTCGCTCGAGGGCGAGGAATCCTTGCGCAAGTGGCACGACCTCGGGGCGCAGGCGGCCGATCGACTCGGAGCCGAGCAGGTGGTGATCGACGTTCGCGTGCGCGAGGACGCTTTCGATCCGGCGCACGTGGAAGCCATCGCAGGCGCGGGACTCATCTACCTTTCCGGCGGGAATCCCAAGCACCTCGCACGCACTCTGGTTGGGACCCCGGTCTGGAACGCGATGCACGCAGCGTGGCGCACGGGCTCCTCGATCGCGGGATGCTCAGCCGGAGCTATGGCGCTGTGCGGGTACGTCCCGGATATTCGCCACCCGAAGGCAGGCGGGCAAGACGGCCTTGGCCTGGTGCCCTCGCTTCGGGTGCTGCCGCATTTCGACGTCTACGCCAAGTGGATTCCCGATCTCGTCATGCGTCCGTTGCTGTCTTCCGGAGTGACGGTGGTGGGTATCGATGAGCAAACCTCGTTGCAGGCCGAAGCACCCGAGGATCCCGATCAGCCTTGGCAATTCCGTGGTGTGGGCCGCGGCTCGTGCTGGCGCATCGACGCCGACCGCAAATACCGGGTGAACTCGCCCCTCGTTCTCCCCGTTGCCGTCAATTGAATTGATCGATCGCTGGGGGCACGCCCGGTAGTCGCCCTCGATGCCGAGCCACGAACCGGTATCCACGCTCGGCCAGCGGACGCACCGCCGGCGCATCGAGTAACTCACCGATCACCGGCCACGGCGAGCGACCGTTGCGCAATACAGCCGCCACCGCTCGCGCCCCGGTGAGCACCCGACCACCTGCGACGAACTGCACGGATTCGGCAGCCTGGGCAGCACTCACACCGAGCCCTGCAAGATCGGCGCGCTGATACGGGACGAACTCCACACCCGAACCCACGTAACGCTGCTCCGCGAGAACGCACCAGGTGCAAAACCCGCACGCCCCGTCGAACAGCACGACCGGGCGGGCCGGTGGTGTCTCACTCACGACCCACCACCGCTGCAAGTTGCTCGCACTGATCGCGGGCAACGGCCTGGGTGTATTTCGCGAAATCCCATCGCTCATTGTCGATAGCGGCTATCTGATTCCGCGAGAGCCCGGACAACTCTTCGGCAAATTGCGATGTCTCTTGCAGCGCCTCGAGCAACACCGCGAAACGGTCATCGGACTCCACCACTCGCTGGGCAGCGGCTAACCGAGTTCGTGCGCGATCAGCATTTCGCGCCAACTGTTCCGGGGAAGCATCCAGGGCGGAGACGATCGGTTCGTCACGTTCCTCCCACCCGCAGGCAACTGCGGCATCCTGTCCGAGGGTCGAGGACGAGCACGCCGAAACCAGCACCCCAGCCAGCAGACCCACGACGACGACACCAATACGCACCCGAGCACCGTAGGCGCAGCCGCATGATCTGGCGACCATGGGCCAGACTGATCATGTGCCTACGGCTTCACCTGTCCTGCGTCCGGGCTTGCGCACCTTCAAGCCCCGCCGCAGTCGCATCACGCCACGCCAGCGACGTGCCCTGAGTGATCGTTCCTACCCGCTACTTGCCGCGACCGACGTGGCAGCGGCCTGGCCTGCCGATCGCCCGGTGATCGTCGACATCGGTTTCGGCTCCGCCGGGCCGGTGATCGACTTGGCCACCGAATTCCCCGATCAAACGATCCTGGCGATCGATATCCACACTCCCGGCATAGGCGACTTGGTGGATCGCTGCCGCACCGATGGGGTCGATAACGTGCTGGTGATCGAGGCAGACGCCCTCGAACTGCTGCCGGATCTCCCGCATCCAGCGGCTGGTTTCCGGTCTTTCTTTCCCGACCCGTGGCCCAAAGCCAGGCATCACAAGCGTCGATTGGTTCAACCTGCTGTCGTGCAGGCCGTTCACGACCACCTCGTTCCCGGCGGTTACTGGCACATCGCCACCGATTGGGCGCAGTATGCGCAGGCAATCCAGGAGGTCTTCGAAGAAGACGGCCGTTGGACAGGCGGTGTGATCGAACGCCCCGATTGGCGACCGGTTACCCACTTCGAGCGGCGAGCCATCCGCGACGGAAGAGAAGTAGTCGACCTGTGGTTCGAGCGGAAGTGACGTACCGTCCCCGCATGAAGGTGATCATCGCCGGGCTCGCGGCTGCAGCGCTTCTGCTTGCCGGTTGCGCGACGCAGACCACGACTGGACAGGCACCTAACTCGCCGTCCCCTACCGAGGCACCTGACAGACCCGCACCAACAGCGCCCGAAGCAACAGAGCCCAAACCAGAACTGACGGAACCCGAGCCAACGGAAAGTGAACCGGTTGCGTGCGAGGACCTGGTATTCCAGCGGGCCCAGACGACGATCCGGAGCCAACAAGACGCACTCGGCAACAGCGATTTCCAAGCGGCCTGGGGTTTCGCCTCGCCATCGTTTCGCTCATCTGTCACCGTTGACGCTTTCCAAGGCATCATCGAGGGGACCTACCCGTTCCTGCTCGATAACCCGGATCTGACATTCACCGAATGCCAACGACAGGGTGAAACAGCGTTCTTGCAAGTAGAGGTGGCCGGCTCACCGACTGTGGTGATGGTCTATCGCGTCGTGTTGAACGAGGACGTGTGGTTCATCGATGCCGCGTCCATCGCGGGCAGTCGCGAAGACGTCACGACGTAACTGCAGGGGCTCTTCCGCGGAGCAACCACACGAGGGCAACCGCGTATAACGCTGCTGCAGCCACTAGCGCGAACTCCGCTCCCCAACGGGACAGGAACGCACCCACTGTCGCACCAGTTGTGAAGATGGCCAAGGATCCGATTCGGTACTGCCAGCGCTTATTGTCACCGCCGATGATCGACCAATTCGAAAGAACTCGCACAAGAGTCAAGGTCATGACATTCGTTGCCACATCCGGCACCCCGTGCACAAGAACGAGTGCGTTCTGCAATCCCATCGCCAGCGCTAGCACCGCCACCACGATCCGGGCTTGCGTGGAAGTCCCCTCCACCTGCCAAAGCGCGGCCAACACGGCGGCCAGCACCACGAGCGTGAAGGTCCAGATGAAACCGGTCCGGCTGCGAGCCTTGAATCGATCACTGCGCAATGCATAGCCGCCCACCAGCGCCCCGACGGTGAAAGCAACCAGCGGGACCGCGAACTGCAAGAAGTCCATGGCCAACCGCCCCTCCCCGAGGGAGAACGCCGCGAACATCAAGTTCCCGGTCATGATCTCGGCAAAGACACCCCCGAGCTTCAAGAAGCACGCAGCATCGATGACTCCGCAGATTCCCGTCAGAGCAAAGACGCCTGGAGTGGTGCTAGTGGGCATCGCGAACGTCATGGAATGGACGTTAACCGAACGCGCAGCATGAACAGATCCTCCACTATCCGCCGCACGCAGTAGCCTCGCTCCCGATCTTGCTACGCATGAGTGGGAAAAAGAGAAGGCGTGGATACATGACCAACGGCCAGGAACTGACGATCGCACGCCATCTCGCGCTGCGGCTTCGAGAATTCGGTGTAACGGAGGGATTCGGCATCGTCGGCGACTACGTCTTGAAGTTCGTGGACGCCCTCGACAAAGAGGAGTTTCGAGTCCTCAACACCACGGACGAGCAGGGCGCAGGCTTCGCAGCCGATGGGTACGCCCGCGTCCGCGGCTTCGGCGCGGTCGTATGCACCTACGGTGTCGGTGGCTTGAAGATCGCAAACGCGACAGCGAACGCGTGGTCCGAGCGGGTGCCGCTCTTGGTGGTCAGTGGCGCTCCAGGTGTTTCCGAGCGTGAGAACGATCCGATGCTGCACCACCGGGTCAAGGACTTCGACACCCAGTTTCGCGTCTTCCAGGATCTGACGTGCGCCCAGGCCGTCCTTGGCCACCCGCACTCCGCTGCAGACGAGATCGACCGGGTCATGGCACTCATGGTTTCCGAGCAGCGTCCCGGCTATCTCGAAGTCCCACGCGACATGGTCGACCAGATCATCGACCAGCCGGAGTCAGCTTTGCGCACCCATCGGCCACCGGCAGACCAAGAGGCGCTGCAACATGCGATAGCCGATGTCGTGGAACAACTGCGCGATGCACGAACCGCCGTCATTCATGCCGGAGCAATGGTCCAACGACGCCAACTCGTGGACTCCCTCCACCGCTTGGCCACTGGATCAGGGATCCCGGTGGCAACGAGTTCACTTGCCCGTGGCGTCTTCCCGGAACGACACGAATTGGGCCTCGGTGTCTACCTCGGTGCCCTCAGTCCCGAGCAGATCGTGCGTCGGGTCGAAGATGCAGACGTCCTTTTGAGTCTCGGGGTTCTGCAAACGGACCTCACCCTCGGCGCTTTCACCGCGCACATCGACCACGAGCGCTACATCCTCGCGTCGGACACCGATGTGACGGTCGGTTATCGCACCTACCGGGACGTGCCGCTGTGGGCCTTCATACCTGCGTTGGCGGATGCACTCCAAGGTGAGTCGATCACCATCGATCACACACCCCTACCCGCAGACGAGCCATTCATCCCCTCACCGGATGCGCCCGAGGTCTCCGATGTCGTCCACGCCATCGAAGTCCACCTCGATGAGCGCCACTGCCTCCTCCTCGATCCAGGTGAGGCGCTCTTCTCGGCGGTGGACATGCGGGTTCCCACCTACGCCCACGCCAGCGCGTACTACGCAACCATGGGGTATGCCGTTCCGGCCGCGCTAGGCGTCGGCAAGGCCGATCCCGATCGACGTCCAGTTGTCGTGGTGGGCGACGGTGCTTTCGTGATGACGGGCCTCGAGGCAGCCGCCTGCGCCTACAACGGGGTGCCGGCCATCATCATCGTTTTGGATAACTCCGGATACGGCACCCAGCGGCCGATCATGGATGGTCCGTTCAACGACATCCCCACGTTGGCCGTCGATCGCCTCCCCGACGTCTTCGGGACCGGTCGCGGATTCGATGTGCAGACCCGGGCGGAACTCGACACCGCGTTGAGTCAAGCCGTCGACTCCGACGAACTTTGCATCCTGCGCGTCCACCTGCCTAAGGACGGCCGCAGCCCAGCGCTCGAACGTTTGGGAGAGGCGCTCCGAGCACGCGCCTAGGCCGCCTTGAACAACTCGCCGACCGCATCGAGCACCGCCGATTGAACAGCGCGCCATTCCTGCGGCCCGCTGGTGTCCTTGCAGGCACGTCGATACACCGCAGCGCCCAGCATCTCGATATCTCCGTGCCCCGCTCCGGGGATGACCTCCACTGAGCCCGGTCGGCGAGACTCCAACAGCTGCGTCAATTGCCCGTCCCGATTGCATGGACTCGGTGGCGCCATGACCGCCCGAATCGGCAAGGATTCGAGTCGAGGCCAGGCCTTTTCGATCAGGTGGTTGGGGCTGTCGTTTCCGTCCACGTAGACGAGGCCGCGAACATCCACACCGCTATCCACTAGCCGCGGCGCTATCCAACTGCCCGCTGCCGCCCCAGCCGAGTGGCCGACGATCACCACGGGCCCCGTCATTCGTCCTGAATCGGTCAAGCGATCGGCGATGTGGTCCAGATGGCTGCGCGAGTTCATCAATACCGGGAAAAGGCGCGGAGCCACGGCAGGGCGTACGCAATCCCACCCTCGTCGTTGGCACGCCTCACTGAGAGCAGCCAGGTGCTTTGGACCTCGCGTGAACCCATGGATCGCCAGGACGACGGGTGCTGCGCCCTTAGTCGTCAGCAGTGATCCAATCTCGCGCGACCTCCCGGTCCGCCACGGCAAAGACTTTGATTCGCGCAGGCATCATCCATGCGAATGCGTTGACGGAGTGGGCTACCCAGGGTGTATCGGTGACTACTGCGATCCGCTGCCAATGCCGGAACTCTTCAGTGCCGATGACAGCGTCGTCCCACATTGCCGCGCCGCTGTAACCAGTGAATCGATCCCCGAGGACGTACATCACTCGGACGGATCCGTGTTCGGCTACGGCCGCTTTGATGGCTGGATCAAGGACCGTCTTGTAGTCATGTGAGGTAACCTCACCGACCGCTTCGAATGCAACGACGCTTTCTGGGAATCCATCGAGAATTTCAATCATGGCTTCACGGTAGTCCGCGGAGGGCCTTCGAGGCGCGGTAAGCAATCAGATGGTGGACGTCGGCCGCAACGGCAATCCTGCCGCTGTGTACACCGCATCGATGAACTCCGCTTGAACGAGAGCGTCTTCAGCGTCCGAATAGATAGGAGCGTCGTTGCGGATGTGATCGGCGAAGGCCTCGAGTTGATAGGTGTAAGACGGGCGCTTGCCCATCTCCTCTGTCCTCATCTGTCCATCCACCGTGACATCGATGCGGTCATCGATCGAGGAAACGCAGAAGTTGTGCGCGAACGCTTCACCCTGACTACCGGTGATCCGCATCGAGAAGTTCATCTCTGGAACGACGAAACTCGTGGTGAAATGTGCGCTCAGACCCGACGGGTAGACGAGGTCCGCTTCGACGGTCGCGTCCATTCCCGGGATGTCCTCCCGCTCGATGGCCGTCGCAGAGACTACGGACGGCTCCCCTCCGCCGACAGCACCTAGCGTGCGCAAACCGTGGATCGCGTAGCAGCCGACGTCCATCACTGCCCCGCCCGCAAGTTCCATGTTCCAGCGCGGATCGTCCGGATCGGTGAGCGGGAAAGACATGTTCACGTCGATGTCTTGCAGTTCGCCCAACTCGCCAGATCCGGCGATCTCCAGCATTCGGGCGATCACCGGGTGGTACCGGTAGTGGAACGCCTCCATGAACTTCACGTTCGATGCCGCGACGGCATCGCGAACCGCGCGCGCCTCGGCGGCGTTGCTAGCCGAGGGCTTCTCGCTGAGTACATGCTTGCCCGCTGCGATCGCTCGGAGGTTCCATGGTCCGTGCAGCCCATTCGGCAGTGGGTTGTAGATCGCTTCGACCTCGGGATCATCGATCACCGCTTGGTAGGAATCGAGAACCCGCTCCACATCGCTGTCCGCAGCGAACTGCTCCGCTCGACTTCGATCACGGGCGGCGACCGCCACTAGTCGATGTCCGGTGGTCCGCGCGGGGCCGACAATCGCGGTGTCACTGATACGTGCGGCGCCAAGTACTCCGATTCGCAAGGGTTCCATGACGTCGAACCCTAGACTCCATCCCATCTACTCCTGGCGTGCGGGAGGGCGCGATGAGGCCCGCAGGTGATCGCCTGTCCAGTTTGCTCGCCTTCGACTTCACGAGTTTCGACTATCGCGACGCCATCCGCGGATCCGTGGTCACCGCCGTGGTCGCTTCGATCGCCCTAATCCAGGGAGATCCCAAGGCCGCCATCCCGTTGTCCATCGGCGCCGTCTTCGCAGCCGTGAGCGAAGCAGGCCAGCCCTTTGGTGCTCGGTGGCGCACGATGCTGACAACGACCATGGCCTTGATGGTCGCCGCGTTCCTCGGGTCGATGCTCTCCGAGGCGGTTTGGCTCGCGATCGTGGTCACCGCACCAGTCGCATTCATCTGCGGACTTGCAGGTTCACTCGGGAAACGGGCCGGAGTTACCGGCCTCTTGGCTTTGGTCGTCTTCTCCATTTACGTCGGAATACCGGTTCCGATGGCCGATGCGACGTCGACGGCGGCCCTGATCTTCACCGGTGGAGTCGTTCAAACGGTGGCAACTATCGCGATGGGGATGATTCGGGGGCAACACCGTGAAGCGGTAGCGAAGTCACCGACTGTTTCCGTGCGCGAAGGGATTCGAAACCCGATCTTCATTGCCCACGCATCTCGACTCATGGTGGTCATGACGATCGCAACAGCCATCTCGGAGAATTTCGATATCCCACATCCTTATTGGCTGCCCATGTCCGTCGCGTGGATGAGCAAGCCCGACCACGACGGCACCGTGGATCGGGTCACCCACCGACTGACGGGAACCGTCATCGGCTTGCTTCTGACAGCGGCGATCGCTTTGGCATTCCCGTTGTCCGAGGGTGGCTTTCTTGTGCTGTCCCTCGTCGGTGCAGCCGTTGCCATCGCCTTCATCTGGGTCAACTACGCGATAGCGGTTGCCGGCGTCACCACGTGGGTGATTGCACTATTCGGCATGGTCGGCGACCCGGTTGTCCAGACCGTCGGCATCAGGCTCCTCGCGACCTTCGCCGCTGCGATCCTGGTCCTGCTCGCTGCGTTGACGCTTACCGGACGCAACCCACAAAAGCGCAAGCAGTCCCAGGATTGAGCCCACCACCATTGCTACGCCGAGTTCCAGCACCACCGGCATCTGCACCACCACCAGGGTCGTGGACACAAGGGCGCCGACCCCCATTCCCACAACCCCGAGAAGTGCCGCTGCGGATCCGGCGGCGCGCGGGAAGGGATCAAGGCATAGAGCGGTGGCATTAGCGCTCACTACTCCAACCGTCGTCATCGCTGCTCCGACGGCGATGGATACGACAACAAGGTTCGGGCCGATGATCGCGGAGAAGAGCAAGGTTGCTGAAGCGACGGACTGCACGATCACGAAGGCAACGATCAACTGCATGATGGAAAACGAGTTCAACAGTCGTCGGTTCAGTTGCGCTCCTGCCGCGAAGCACAGGGCAAGGGCACCGAATAACAGTGCGAACGCGAATTCACTGAGCCCGAAGAAGTCGATCATCACTTCGGGGGAAGACGAGATATACGCGAACAAGACGACGTAAGTACTACCGGCCAGGATCCCAGGTGCCAAGAAGCGGCTGTCGCGCAAGAGCGATGCATAGACCCCCATGGCACGCGTAACACCGTGGTCAGTTCGCGCGGACGGGTGCAAAGTCTCGGGTAGGACGGATGCGGCAGCCAAGCACAGCACACCGAAAACCGCGAGGAACCAGAACAACCACCTCCAGGAGCCCAACTGCAGCAGCGCAGCCCCGAGTGATGGCGCCAACACTGGCGCAAGCGCGAACACCATGACCACGATGGATAGCGCTTGGGCCAGCGCCTTACCGCTGTATAGATCTCGAACGATCGCCCGAGCGATCACCACACCAGCCGACCCACCCAGCGATTGCACGAAGCGCATCGCCAAGAAGGCTCCGAAGTTGGGGGCTAGCGCACAAGCGATGGAAGCCACGGTGAACAGCACAAGGCCAGCAATCAACGGTCGTTTGCGTCCGTATCGATCCGAGAGCGGCCCGTAGAGGATCTGCCCAAAGCCCAGTCCCAACATTGCTGCCGTGAGGGTGAGCGGCACCGTTGACAACGACACACCCAAATCAGCCGCAACATCGGGGAACGCTGGCAAGTAGAGATCGATAGCCATGGGGCCGAACGTGGTCAGCGCGCCGAGAATGACCAGCGAAACCGCCCGACCTCTGCCTACCGTCAAGCCCTCACCTCGCACCGGCTCACCGTAGGGCACGCGGATCGCGCGTCAGCCAACGAATCTCTCGCCGAGTCGCATCAAACGCCTTCGGCAGTTACCGTCAATGGGACAGCAGCATTCATACGGGGAAATCTGGAGACACCATGATCATTCAGCAACTACGCAGCATCGGTATCAACTCAACAGTCCTGCAAGGCCTAGGCCTCGCCAGCATCGG
>CAZWIW010000018.1:3838-28346 GCA_964634545.1 uncultured Rubrivirga sp. | reverse complement strand
CCTTCTTCGCTGTCCGCTTGGTGGCCTTCTTGGCCGTGCGCTTGGTGGCCTTCTTGGCCGTGCGCTTGGTTGTCCGCTTGGCTGCCTTGCGCGGTGCGGCCTTCTTGGCCGTGCGCTTAGTTGCCTTCTTCGCGGTGCGCTTCGTTGCCTTCTTGGCTGTGCGCTTGGTTGCCTTCTTGGCTGCCTTGCGAGGTGCCGCCTTCTTAGCCGGCGCCTTGCGAGCAGTCTTTCGTGCGACCGCCACGTTGCCTCCCGTGTCGTTGGCTCTGCACTTTTTGCAGAGTCACTAATGGGACTCTGACAGAGGTAGACACGAAAGGCAAAGATGTTGGCGTCAATTCGTGACCTCGTGTCGCAATTGTGGTACGCGCGCGTGATGAAAATGTGGCGACGTTAGTGAGCGCTGCACGGTCTCTGGCGAAAGTGTCGATGTGTGCGTGAGCGTTGTATCTGGCAAGATCCGTTTCCATGACAACCGCACCTGATCCGTACACACTTCCCGACGTTTCGGACATCACCGTGAGTGTTCTAGGCGGCACCGGCGAACAAGGTCGAGGTTTGGCCAAGCGTCTTGCGGCAGCTGGGCAGCGGGTGATCATTGGTTCGCGATCCTCGGAACGTGCCGAGGAGATTGCCGCGGGCTTGAGCGGTGACGTGCGTGGTGCCACCAATGCGCAAGCTGCCCGTGAGGGAGAGATCGTGATCATCGCGGTCCCGTGGGATGGGCATCGCGAGCTGCTGGCGTCACTTGCGGAGGAATTGTCGGGGCGCATCGTTGTTGATTGTGTGAACCCGTTGGGCTTCGACAAGCAGGGGGCGTTCGCCCTCGACGTCCCTGAGGGTTCTGCGGCGCAGCAGGCTGCGCAGGTGCTGCCAGATAGCCGGGTTGTAGCGGCGTTCCATCACATCTCGGCCGTCCTTTTGCTCGATGACGAGGTGGACTCGATCGACACCGATGTGCTCGTACTAGGTGATGACCGCGAAGCCACCGACCTGGTGCGTGCCTTGGCTTCCCGCATTCCTGGCATCCGTGGTGTTTACGGGGGTCGCTTACGCAACGCCGGTCAGGTGGAGGCGTGGACGGCGAACCTGATCTCGATGAACCGTCGCTACAAGGCCCATGCCGGGGTTCGGATAACCGACGTTTAATCCGGCAGTGCCGACAGGGCCGGCACTGCGTTAACGGTAAGCGTGTTCCGCGGCCGGATACGTGCGATCTTCTACGTCGCTCACCCACTGACCGACAGCTTGCTTCATCACGTCCCGCAGGTTCGCATAACGACGGACGAATCGCGGGGCAGGGTCGGGGGTGAGGCCGAGCAGGTCTTGCCAGACGATCACCTGGGCGTCGGTGCCCGCGCCCGCGCCGATGCCGATGGTCGGGATCGTAAGAACTTCGGAAACTTGAGATGCAAGATCCTCGGGAACCACTTCCAACACCACCGCGGTGGCTCCGGCCGCTTCGAGTGACTTCGCATCGCGCATCAATAACTGACCGCTTTCCCCGCGCCCTTGCACCCGGTAGCCACCGAGCAGGTTCACCGACTGCGGAGTCAAACCCAGATGGCCGATCACCGGAATCCCAGCGGAGGCGAGCGCTTCCACCTGCGGGAGTACGGATAACCCGCCCTCGAGTTTCACCGCGTGCGCACCGGCGTCCTTCATGAAGCGGGTAGCAGTTGCCAGCGCTTGACCGGGACCTTCCTGGTAGGAGCCGAACGGAAGGTCGGCTACAACGAGTGCCTCCCGGGTGCCGCGGACCACAGCGGACACCATCGGCAGCATTTCATCGACCGTGATCGGGATAGTCGAGTCGTGGCCGTGGACGACCATCGCTGCGGAATCGCCGACGAGTAGCGCAGGAACCCCGGCGGATTCCAAGACACCGGCAGTCAGGGCGTCGTACGCGGTAACCATCGCCCACGGCTGACGGTTATCCGTGCGCGACTGGAGGTCGCGCATCGTGGTGCGACGGGCAGGGGTGTGTGAAGACATAACCGAACTCCCATCTCGAGGCTCCCTGTTGGAGTCCCCGGACGCAATAAGCATGCCACGTTTTCGCGACGAATGGGTACTTGGGCGTGGCGCAGTACTCTGAGCATGCCTCTTAGCCGCTCTCGTGCCACCGTGGCGCTGTTGTGAGGGGTGTCAACGCGAGGGGATCAATGTCGAAGTCGCAACAGCCGGGTAATTCCGTGGATTCCTCCGACGATGGCTGGATGACATCGGGGGAGGGTCATCCCCGTCGATGGGCCATCTTGAGTGTCCTGGTCGTCAGCTTGCTCGTCGTCGTCCTAGACAACACCATCCTGAACATCGCATTGCCGTCGATTCAGCGCGACCTGGACGCCTCTCAGGGTGAATTGGTCTGGGCCGTGGACTCCTACATCCTGGTTTTCGCGGCGCTGCTGTTCACCTGGGGTGTTCTCGGCGATCGGTACGGACGCAAGCGAGTGCTGGTCGTTGGTTTGCTGATATTCGGAGCTGCATCCGCCATGAGCGCCTTCGCGGTGAGCGCGCAAGTACTGATCGGCACCCGGGCGATCATGGGCATCGGCGGTGCAGCGGTGCTACCCACCACATTGGCCATCATCACCGTCGTCTTTCCACCGCACGAGCGCGGCAAGGCGATCGGGCTGTGGGCGGGGGCAGTGGGGGCTGCCGTTGCCCTGGGACCGGTTCTCGGCGGTGCGTTGTTGCAGAACCCGCAGTGGTTCGAACCCCTGACCGGAAACGAATGGGGTTCGGTGTTCTTGATCAACGTGCCGATCGTGGCCGCCGGCTTGATCGCCATCTGGCGGGTTGTTCCGGAGTCACGGAATCCTGCGCCCCGTCGACTCGACGTTGCCGGCTTGGTGTTGTCCATCGTGGGCCTGACCGCGCTGATCTACGGCATCATTCACGCGTCGGAGACCCGTTCCTGGGTCGATCCGGGGGTGTGGATCCCGATTCTCGCCGGCATCGGGATCATCGTGGGCTTCTTGTACCTGGAGTACCGAAGCGATCATCCGAGCTTCGATGTCAGCCTCTTCCGCAACCGTGGATACGCCGTCAGCATCGCTGCTGTCTCCTTGGCGTTCTTCGCGCTCTCGGGTATCACCTTCACATTGCCGTTCTACCTGCAGATCTTGCGAGGCTTCGATCCGCTCTCGGCTGGCCTGTGCTTCGTGCCATTCGCAGTTGGGCAGCTCATTGCTGCTCCGCGTAGTGCAACGACGGTCGCTCGATTCGGATACCGACCAGTGATGACCACCGGTCTGGCGATAGTCGGCGCATCGTTGATCGCGTTGACCGTCATAGACCTTGACACTCCCTTGTGGCTGTTGTTGTTCGTCTTCTTCTTGTTCGGCCTCGGAATGGGGAATGTGATCGCTCCCGCTTCCACCGTCATGCAGAACGTTTTGCCGCTGGCCCGGGCTGGTGCTGGCTCTGCCGTACAGAACACGGTGCGTCAGGTCGGGGGTGCCCTCGGTGTCGCAATCGTGGGAACGGTGCTAGCTACCCAGTATGCGCGAAATCTCGAATCCAGCGCCCAGGCGTTACCCGAAGCAGTCACCGCAGGCCTGCCCGACGGAGCAATTGCAGGCGCCTCGGAATCGATCGTGGCAACCGCCCAGGTGCTGCAGCAAGCGGGGGAGTCTGGTGTGCCGGCGGCCCTACTTGATCCGTTACGGGCTGCTGCCTACGCGGACTTCCTCTCCGCCTCGCACCTTGCCGCCGGTATCTCCGCAGCGATTGTGGTCATTGCGGCGCTGATCGTCGGATTCATGCTGCCGAACATCAGCCCGCCGCAGGCGCCGGGTGCCCCAATTGACACTGATCAGGACACCGAGAACGCTCCGATCAACGAGCGCATCGCCGAACACAGCGAGCATTACCCCGAGGAATTAGCGGAGGAGCTCGATATCGATCCGACCCCGGGGTCTGGCAGCGGTCAGCGCACCTAGTTACTCACTCGTTCACGCCAGCGATTGGTGATGGGCTGACGGCGGTCGCGACCGAAAGCCCGCGCCCCGATCTTCGTGCCCGGGGGGTACTGCCGACGTTTGTATTCCGCCGCATCGGTCATCGTCAACACCCGTTCGACAAGGTCGGCGGGGAATCCCTGGGCATGGAGATCATCGGCGCCGGTGTCTTCGTCCACGTAGTTCTCCAGCAGCGCATCCAGGATCTCGTAATCCGGCAGGGAGTCCGCATCGCGTTGATCAGGGCGCAGTTCCGCCGACGGCTCCTTGGTGATGGATCGGGGCGGAATAGGCGGCGTTTGCCCGTGTCGGGTCGCTTGTTCGTTCCGCCACCTGGCAAGTTCCCACACCAAGGTCTTGGGGAGGTCCTTGATGGGTGCGAATCCACCAACGGCATCGCCGTAGATGGTCGAGTAACCGACCGAAAGTTCGCTCTTGTTGCCGGTTGCCAGCACCAAGTGACCCTCGGCATTGGACAGTGCCATCAAGATCATGCCCCGAATCCGGGCTTGCAGGTTCTCCTCGGCCAAACCGCTGAGGTTCAAGGCCTGTTGAAAGGCGCTGAACATCGGCGTGATGGGGACGTCGCGAATATGCAGGCCGGTGCGATTGGCCAGATCGTGTGCGTCTTCGACCGAATGCCCAGAGGAGTAGGGGCTTGGCATTGCCGCCCCGAAGACTCGGTCACCACCGAGAGCATCGACCGCGAGTGCGGCAACGAAGGCCGAATCGATGCCGCCACTGAGTCCGAGGAGCACGCTGGCGAATCCGTTCTTGTCCACGTAATCGGCCAATCCCATGCGCAAGGCCGCGTAGAGCTCCTCGTGATCGTCGAGGCGCGGAGTCAACACGGGCGCGATCGGAGCACGGTCGATTCCGGCACTCGATCGAGACGTGACAGCAAGATCGGCCGCACTGCTTCGGTTACCTCGGTCGATCACCGGTAGGTCCACGATGAGCAGATCCGGACCGAATTGGCAGGCGCGCTCGAGGAGTCGACCATCACGATCAACCACCAAGGAATCGCCATCGAAGACGAGTTCGTCTTGGCCGCCGAACATGTTGGCGTAGGCAACGGCTGCGTTGCTATCTCGGGCGCGGTCGACGCATAACTGCAAACGCACGTCGTCTTTCATGCGCTCGTAGGGGGAGGCGTTCAGCACTGTGATGACATCTGCTTGGGCCTCGCGCGCCCACTGCACAGGTCCGCCGTCGCGCCAGAGATCCTCACAGATCGCGACGCATATCCGTGTGCCGTCGATGTCCACGATGAGCCGCTGCGTTCCGGGGACGAAATAGCGAGCTTCATCGAAGACGCCGTAGTTGGGCAGGAAGTGCTTGTCATAGCGCGCCAGGATCTTGCCGCCATGAACCAGCGCGGCTGAGTTCACCGGCCCGCCGCGGGGTCGCCCGATCTCGCGGTCGCTTTCGTCGCTGTGATCTAGATAGCCCACCAGGCAGAGCAAGTCGCCATGCCCTGCGGCGCGCAGATCGCTGGCCAGAGCGACCATCGCAGCGCGGGAGGCGTCCTGGAAAGACGGGCGCAAGCTCAAGTCCTCGACGGGATAACCCGTAAGCACCATCTCCGGCAAGATCAACAGATCGGCTCCGGCTTCGTATGCCCCTTTCGCGGCCTCGCGGATGAGGGCGGCGTTGCCGTCGAGGTCCCCCACGGTGGGATTGACCTGGCCGAGGGCGATGCGAAGGCTGGGCATGAATCGAGGGTACTCACCGGGCACTCAGCCGCGAATGCGGTTGTTAACGCCCCCGTAACATGAAAAGAGGGACGATAGGCCCGTGGAGAAGCAAGCGGAGTTCGTCCTACGCACGATCGAAGAGCGCGACATCAGGTTCGTGCGGCTGTGGTTCACCGATGTGCTCGGCACCTTGAAGTCGGTCTCGATCGCCCCGGCCGAACTCGAGGGTGCCTTCAGTGAGGGAATCGGGTTCGACGGCTCGGCGATCGAGGGCTTCGCGCGAGTGCACGAATCCGACATGCTCGCCCGACCCGACGCCAGCACTTTCACCACGTTGCCGTGGCGAAGTGAGGCCCCTGGGGTGGCGCGCTTGTTTTGCGACATCTTGATGCCCGACGGTTCTCCGTCCTATGCGGACCCGCGTCACGTTCTCAAACGCACGCTCACCCGCGCAGCGGATCAAGGGTTCAGCTTCTACACACATCCCGAAGTCGAGTTCTACCTTTTCCGGGGTCGCCCCGAACCTGGAGAGCAACCAGAGCCCATCGACCGATACGGCTACTTCGACAACGCACCGCATGGTGCGGCGCACGATTTCCGGCGGCAGGCGATCACCACGCTCGAGGCCATGGGGATCTCGGTGGAATACAGCCACCACGAAGGTGGGCCCGGGCAGCAGGAGATCGATCTGCGCTATGCCGATGCCCTCACCACTGCTGACAACTTGATGACCTTCCGACTCGTGGTCCAAGAAGTGGCGATGGAGCAGGGGCTGTATGCAACTTTCATGCCGAAGCCGTTCCGCGACCATCCCGGTAGTGGCATGCATACGCATCTGTCCTTGTTCGAAGGCGACCGAAATGCCTTCTACGAAGCCGGTGCGGACTATCAGCTCTCCAAAGTGGCTCGCTCCTTTATCGCCGGCCTGCTCGTGCACGCTCCGGAGATCACCGCGGTTACCAACCAGTGGGTCAACTCCTACAAGCGGCTTGCCGGCGGCGGGGAAGCACCTGCCTGGATCTGCTGGGGACACAACAACCGCTCGTCGCTCATTCGTGTTCCTATGTACAAGCCTTCGAAGGGAAACAGCACCCGTATCGAGTACCGGGCGATGGACAGTGGGGTCAACCCTTACCTGGCTTTCTCGGTGCTCCTTGCAGCTGGGCTGAAGGGCATCGAGGAAGGCTATGAATTGCCACCGGGTTCGGAAGACGATGTTTGGTCATT
The DNA here is from genome assembly GCA_964634545.1 of uncultured Rubrivirga sp. Lineage (GTDB taxonomy): Bacteria > Actinomycetota > Actinomycetes > S36-B12 > S36-B12 > S36-B12. The sequence continues at coordinate 21,457 of CAZWIW010000018.1, read as the reverse complement.
GACATCGGCGGAGCGCAAGGCGCTGGGCATGGACCCACTGCCCGGATCGCTCAACCAAGCCATTTCGGCGATGGAGAAGTCCGAACTCGTAGCCGAAACCCTGGGCGAGCACGTCTTCGAGTTCTTCCTGCGCAACAAGCGCGCCGAGTGGGAGGACTACCGACGCCAGGTCACCCCGTGGGAGTTGGACAGATACCTGCCCTCGCTCTAGGCGCATAGGCTCAGGCAACGTGAGCGATCGAGCCGGTACCGAGCGCGGTCAACTCGCGCGCAGTGGCTTCACCGATCCCGACCGTGCGCGCCTGGCCCTCGATGCCCTCCTGGCGATCGAATCCTTCGAGGTGGAGGAGCCCGACGGACTTGCCACGATCGTCGAGGAGTTCGGTGCGGCAGCCGATCCGGACCTCGCACTGACCCAATTCCTGCGGCTCACTGAGGCCTGTAGCGCAAGAGATCGTCTCGGGTTGATTGCCGACGCTGGGTTTCGAGGACGAGTCATCGACATCCTCGGCACATCGGAAGCGTTGGGCGATCATCTGATCCGGGTACCCGATGATCTGGTCGTCTTGGCCAACGCCGATGCGCTAGCGGAGGCTCCCTCGGCACGGGGTGTTCGCCGGGACTTACTTACCGCCGTTGGCGCCGACGCGGAACTGCTCGAGCCGGTTGCTGCCACCGTCATTGAGGCAACCGATGCGCTGCGCCTGGCCTACCGAAGACAACTACTGGGGATCGCCGCTCGGGATCTGAGCGGCCTGGCCCCGATGGAAGCCATAGCGACCTGGCTCAGCGATCTGGCTGATGCCACCTTGGAGGCTGCACTGGCGATTGCCCGCACTGAGGTAGGGGAGAGTGCTTTCACCTGCCGGCTTGCCATCATCGGGATGGGTAAGTGCGGCGGCCGCGAGTTGAATTACATCAGCGACGTCGATGTCATCTTCGTGGCCGAAGCGGCCGAAGGATGTGAGGAAGCCGACGCGCTCAGTGCGGCGACCCGGCTGGCTAGCTCGTTGATGCGAGCCTGTTCGGCGGTCACGGCGGAGGGCTCCATCTGGGAGGTGGATGCTGCGTTACGCCCCGAAGGCAAGCAGGGCGCATTGGTGCGAACGCTGCCATCGCACGTCGGGTATTACGAGCGATGGGCAAGCACGTGGGAGTTCCAGGCTCTGTTGAAGGCACGGTTCTCCGCTGGCGACGAAGATCTCGGGAATCGCTATGTCGATCGGATCTCTGAATTCGTCTGGGCCGCTGCGGAGCGACCGGACTTCGTCTCCGATGTGCAGGCGATGCGGCGCCGGGTCGAAGACCACCTTCCGGCGGCATCGGCGGACCGGGAGATCAAACTGGGGCCGGGCGGCCTGCGCGATGTCGAGTTCTCCGTGCAACTCCTGCAACTCGTCCATGGCCGCAGTGACGTCATGTTGCGCAGCCCGACCACGCTGATCGCACTCGAGGCCTTGGCCACCTGGGGCTATGTCGGTCGCGGAGATGCATCCGCACTCACCGAGGCATATCGCTTTTTGCGCACACTCGAACACCGACTCCAACTGCGGCGCTTGCGTCGCACACACACCCTTCCCGACGACGAGGCCGAATTGCGGGTGCTCGCGAGATCCATCGGTCTGCGCACCGATCCGGTGGCGGAACTGACCAAGGAATGGAAGCAGCACCAACGTCAAGTTCGCCGCCTCCACGAGAAGTTGTTCTACCGACCGCTGCTGCAGTCGGTGGCTCGACTGGAAGCCGGTGAGGCTCGCCTATCCCTGCAAGCGGCGGAGGAACGTTTCGAGGCATTGGGCTACAGCGATCCGGCGGGTGCGATCCGCCATCTGCAAGCACTGACCTCAGGTGTTTCCCGCCGTGCCGCCATTCAGCGGACGCTGCTACCGGTGATGCTCGGCTGGTTCGCTGATGGACCCAACCCCGATGCCGGGCTGCTCGGCTTTCGACAGGTTAGCGACGAGCTCGGGGCGACCCCCTGGTACCTGCGGCTGCTACGCGATGAATCGGTGGCGGCAGAACGCCTTGCGTTCGTCCTCTCGGCGAGTAGGTACGCAACCGACTTGCTCTTGCAGGCACCGGAGTCGGTGAAGATGCTCGCCGAAGACGATGAATTGCTGCCTCGGGACAAGCAAACCCTGGCCGGTGAGGCAGCGGCGCTCATCCAGCGCCAGGAGGATCCGAAGGCCGCAGTGAGCGCGGTTCGCAGCATGCGCAGGCGCGAGTTGTTCCGACTTGCGGTCTCGGACCTCCTCGACCGGATAGATGTCGCACGATTAGGTCCGGCACTGTCGGATGTAGCCGAGGTGACGGTATCCGCAGCGATGGAAGTCGCGGTGCGCAGTGTCGTAGATGAAGGCGAACAACTCACCGATCTCGCGGTTATCGCGATGGGCAGATTCGGGGGCCGTGAGCTGGGCTTCGCGAGTGATCTGGACGTCATGTTCGTGCACGATCCGCGGCCAGGAGCCGACGAGACGGCGGCCGGTCGCCAGGCCATGGCCATGGCCGAGGAATTGCGTTCGTTGCTGATGTCGCCTTCCACCGACCCACCGGTGGATCTCGACGCCGATCTGCGCCCGGAAGGCAAGGCTGGTCCGCTGGTTCGATCGTTGGCGTCCTACGCGGCTTACTACGAGCGCTGGTCTTCCCCTTGGGAAGCTCAGGCATTGCTGCGCTCGATGCCTATTGCCGGTTCCGAGCGGGTCGGGCGCGCCTTCACCGATCTCATCGATCCGTTGCGTTGGCCAGTGGCCGGAATGAATGAGGCGGCCGTGCGGGAAGCGCGCAGATTGAAAGCGCGGATGGAGTCCGAGCGATTACCGCGCGGGGCGGACCCCACGATGCATACCAAGCTCGGCCGGGGTGGCTTGTCGGATGTCGAATGGACGGTGCAGCTACTGCAGATGGAGCATGCGGCTGCCCATGCACCGTTGCGAACCACGAACACCCTCGAGGCGCTCGTCGGATGCGTGGAAGCGGGCGTACTCAGCGAGAACGATGCGCAAACCTTGCGTGCGGCCTGGTTGATGGCTTCGTCTGTGCGCGATGCGATGGTGTTGGTGAGGGCTCGACCGGGTGACATGTTGCCCAGTGATGTGAACGAACTCGCAGCGATCTCTGCGGTGTTGGGCAGGCGGCGGGTTTCGGCGGACCAGTTACGAGATGACTACCTGCGGATGACCCGGCGTTCGCGCGCCGTCATGGAGCGGATCTTCTACGGCGAGGGATAAGCGCACCGGTTCGCTTGGCCCACGCCTCCCACTCCGCGCCGTATTCCTGCGAAAGGAGGCGGTCCTCCCAGCGTGACTTGCTCCAAAAGAAGACAACGATGACGACACCCCACGCCCAACTCCACCAGGTGCCAGCCAGGATCAAAGCGGCCAACGTGAGGCTGAGGACCGCGGTGTAGATGGGATGGCGCACCCAGGCGTATGGCCCTTGCGTGCGAAGCCCCGCTCCGGCGATGGGCACCGGCGTGGGTGTCAGTGCGCCACCGAGTGCCCCGAAGGATGTCACGCCCAGCCAGCCACCGACGACGATGAAGGGAACGGCCAGCACAATCGAAAGTGCGCTCGGGGAACGCCACGGCAGCAGCGCGAGGACGACGAAAACCCCCACCTGCGTGGCGACCAGCAGCCATCCAACGATCCGCTTGTCCATGTAGGAGACGGTATCGGGAGACAGGCAAGGGCCCCGGATCGCTCCGGGGCCCTTGCGTATCCCATGCGCGCGAGGCGAATCGACGCGAAGGGAGATCTCTTTCTTTAGATGTCGTAGTACATCTCGAACTCGTGCGGATGCGGCCGCAGACGGATCGGGTCGATCTCGTTGCTGCGCTTGTAGTCGATCCAGGTTTCGATCAGATCGGCTGGGAACACACCGCCGGCCTGGAGGAACTCGTTGTCACCTTCCAGGGCATCGAGCACGCCCCCGAGTGAATCCGGCACGGTCGGGATGTTGGCCAACTCATCCGGCGGCAACTCGTAGAGATCCTTGTCGACCGGAGCGATCGGCTCGGTCTTGTTCTTGATGCCGTCCAAGCCGGCCATCACCAGCGCGGAGAACGCGAGGTAGGGGTTGCTCGACGGATCGGGAACCCGGAACTCGATGCGCTTGGCCTTCGGAGAGTTGCCGGTCACCGGAATACGTACCGCGGCAGAGCGGTTACGCGCGGAGTAGACCAGGTTCACCGGTGCCTCGAAGCCGGGGACCAGGCGGTGGAAGCTGTTGACCGTCGGGTTGGTGAAGGCCAAGACCGCAGGCGCGTGGGCAAGTAGGCCACCGATGTACCAGCGGGCCATATCCGACAGGCCGCCGTAGCCCATCTCGTCGTAGAACAGCGGCTCGCCGCCCTTCCACAGCGACTGGTGGCAGTGCATGCCCGAGCCGTTGTCACCGAAGAGTGGCTTGGGCATGAAGGTTGCGGTCTTGCCGTTGGCCCAGGCGACGTTCTTGATGACGTACTTGAACAACATCACCTGGTCGGCTGCGTGCTGCAAGGTGTTGAACTTGTAGTTGATCTCGCCCTGACCGGCGGTGCCGACCTCGTGGTGGGAGCGCTCGACCTCGAGGCCCACCTGCATGAGGGTGGCGACCATCTGGTCGCGAAGATCGGCGTAGTGGTCGACCGGCGGAACCGGGAAGTAGCCGCCCTTGTAGCGGGTCTTGTAGCCACGGTTGCCGCCTTCTTCCACGCGGCCGGTGTTCCAAGCCCCCTCGATCGAGTCGATGAAGTAGTAGCCGGAGTGCTGGTTGGTCTCGAAGCGGACGTCGTCGAAGACGTAGAACTCCGCCTCGGGGCCGAAGTAGGCGGTATCGGCGATACCGGTCGAGGCGATGTAGGCCTCCGCCTTGGCGGCGACGTTGCGCGGATCGCGGCTGTAGGGCTCGTTGGTGAACGGATCACGGATGGAGAAGTTCATCACCAGGGTCTTCGCCGACCGGAAAGGATCGATGAAGGCCGTCGCCGGATCGGGGATGAGCTTCATATCCGACTCGTGGATGGACTGGAATCCGCGGATCGAAGAACCGTCGAACATCAGGCCGTCTTCGAAGGCCGCCATCCCGAAAGACGCTGCCGGAACATTGAAGTGCTGCATGATTCCGGGGAGATCGACGAACCGGACGTCGACGAACTCGATGTCGTTGTCCTTGATGTACTTCAGGACCTCATCTGCATTGCTGAACATTTCCACCTCCTGCACTCGCGTGCATCGCCTCGCTCGGTGGCCCGTTGCCACCGGATATGTGAAGAAACCTAGGCAGTCGGGGTGTCGGTTCGGTGTCCCGTTTGTTTCGCCGGTGTTACGCCGCGGACTGGTGATGGCGGGCCAATACGGTGTCCTGGTGGAAACCCCCGAGCCTCGTGCCTGGATCGGCAGGCGAATCGCGGCGCTGATCATCGACTGGCTCGCCAGTTTGGCCGTGGCGCGGCTGGTGTTCCCCCAGTTCGGTTACGGCAGCGATAGCGCCGGTTTCGCCACCCTCGGGGTCTTCGCGGTGGAAGTGACCTTGCTGACCTGGCTTACCGGGGCGTCTTTCGGCCAGCGGATCATCGGCCTGCGGGTGGTCTCGATCGACGGCGGGCGACTACCGCTGTGGCGGGCCGCACTTCGCACCCTGCTGGTGTGCTTGGTCATTCCCGCCGTCGTCTACGACAACCAGGGCAGGGGAGTGCACGACCGGCTGGCAGGCACCTACGTGGAGCGCACGCGCTGACCGTAGGTCAGCGGCGCTGCCTTCGCACCTGGCGCGGGCTGGTCGGCATCGGCCCTTTCGGCACCGGCATCGACTGCTGGACGTTGCCCAGGGCCTCGAGCCGGCGGCGCACCTCGGTGACTTCGCTGCCGCGCAGATTGCGTGGCAACTTGCTGAGCGTCTTTTGGATCTGGCCCAGGGCAATTTGCCCCTCGTCATTGCCCACCTGGATCTCGTAGATGGGGATGTCGGGCACCCAGCGCGCGGTCTTCTTGCGCTCGTTGGCCAGCATGTGTCCAACCCGGGAAGGAGATCCTTCGGAGACCAGCACGACGCCGGGCTTGCCGACCACGCGGGTGACCATGTCTTCGTTTCGGCTGACGGCAACCGCCGGTGTGACGGCCCATTTTCCGCGCAGCGATTCGATGACCGCGGCTGCTGCCCCCGGTTGTCCTTCGATGCGGGCGTAGGCCGCGCGGGTCGCGCGGCGGCTGAACCAGAAGGTCGCGGCCAGTAGGCCGAGGGGGAGGGCGATCAGAACCGCGGTGAGCCAGTTGACGAACAGGGCCACCGGGACGGCGATTCCGGCGACGACGAGGATGAAGATGCCCAGGACTTCGGCCCACAGGAAGCGGTACACCCGCTGGGTCATCGACCAGTTTTCGCCGATGGCTTTCAGACTCGTCCGGATCTTGCCCATGACGTCGCAGCCTAGTCCGGGAGCACGACGGTGATCGGATCGCCAGGGCAGATCGTTCCCGGGCGCTCCACCCAGCCGGTCACCCCGCGGCGCCCGATGGCCGCCTTCGGAAAGGCTTCGGCGCGCGACCCGTAAGCCTGCGCCACCATGCCGCCGGCGATGGTGCACGGCGCATTGGCACCGCCGAGCATGATCGCGGCGCCGGAGGGAAACAACAGGCGGGTCATCCGCGGCATCGCCGTGAGTTCCGGGAGCCCCTCGGTACAGATGTTCTCGGCTATCACCCCGGTCGCGATCCGCTCGATGCCAAGCGCTTCGGCGATCGCTGCAAGTTCCGCTGCGTCCACCAAGGACAGTTGCCGATGGTTGCGGATCGCGGTTCCCCGGGGGAACACTCGCGCCTGCCGGGTATCGGAGGCCATCGTCTGGCCGTGATGTCGATCCCCGATCGGTCCACCCCAGTCCAATTCCAGCGATTCGATGGGCAGCGGCGTGGGCTCGGCCGGTGGCCACACGTGGGTGGCCAGAACGCTGGCGCTCACGCGAAGGTGATACTCGCGCGATCGCCGCTGGCGCGCGCCTGCAGTGCTTGCTCGTACAGACGGCCAGCGCGGTAACTCGAACGCACCAGCGGCCCGCTCATCACACCGGAAAAGCCCACTTCGGTGGCGTAGTCGGCAAGTTCCACGAATTCCTCGGGCCGTACCCACCGTTCGACCGGGTGGTGGCGTGGGGAGGGCCGCAGGTACTGGGTGATGGTGATGAGTTCGCAGCCGGCCGCGTGCAGGTCGCGAAGCGCCTGGTGTACTTCCTCGATCGTCTCGCCCATGCCCAAAATCAGGTTGCTCTTGGTGACGAGTCCGACGGCTCGGGCTTGGGTCAGCACATCGAGGCTGCGCTCGTAGGTGAAGGCAGGACGGATCCGCTTGAAGATGCGCGGAACGGTCTCCACGTTGTGCGCGAGCACTTCGGGGGCTGCGTCGAACACGTGACCGAGCAGTTCGGGGTTGCCGGAGAAGTCAGGGATCAGCAGTTCGACCTTGGTACCGATGTCGAGGGCATGGATCTGCCGCACCGTTTCGGCGTACAACCAGGAGCCTTCGTCGTCGAGGTCATCGCGAGCGACTCCGGTGACGGTTGCGTAGCGCAGGCCCATCGTGTTCACGGATTCGGCCACGCGGCGCGGTTCATCGGTATCGAGCGGTTGCGGCTTTCCGGTGTCGATCTGGCAGAAATCGCACCGACGCGTGCACTGCTCGCCGCCGATCAAGAATGTTGCTTCCTTGTCTTCCCAGCACTCGAAGATGTTGGGGCACCCGGCCTCTTGGCACACCGTGTGCAGGCCCTCGGACTTCACCAATTCCTTGATGCGCGTGTACTCCGGGCCGGTGCGCATCGTCGTCTTGATCCACGGGGGTTTGCGCTCGATCGGGACCTCGGCGTTGCGTGCTTCGATGCGCAGCATCTTGCGGCCACCTTCGTCGGTGCCGGCGTACACACTCATGATGATCCTCCTACGAGCATCGGAAGTCGGTCCTCGACTAACGGCAGGGTGTCATGGACGCTTACAGTCCGCCCGAGTTCGGCACTGAGGGACGTGACACTGGCATCGGAGATCCCGCACGGGACGATCCGATCGAACGCCGCTAGATCGCAATCACAATTCAGGGCGAAGCCGTGCATGGTCACGCCTTGGGCCACCCGGATCCCGATCGCGGCGATCTTGCGGTCTGGACCGCGTTCATCGGCCGGTACCCACACGCCGCTGCGGCCCTCGACTTGCGTTCCCGGTACGCCGAACTCGGCACACACCTCGATGAGCATCTGCTCGATGCGCCGCACGTAGGCCACCACGTCGATGGGATCCGGCAGCCGCAGAATCGGATAGCCGACGAGTTGGCCCGGTCCGTGCCAGGTGATCTTGCCGCCGCGATCGACGTCCACCACGGGAGTGCCGTCGAAGGGCCGCTCGAAATCCTCGGTTCGCCGCCCCGCGGTGTAGACGGCCCTGTGTTCGAGGAGCAATGCGGTGGAATCGGCGCCGGCCACCACGCTGGCGTGCACGCCACGCTGCAGATCCCAGGCTCGGCTGTAGTCCACGGCTTCCTCGCCGAAACCAACACGTTCGACGTGAACGACCGAACCCGGAGCGCTCGACGGTGCGGTCGTCATACCTCCACCCTACGTTCGTCCGGTCTGCGGATCCCGAGCCGGTGCAGCGCCGCATCGGCGGCTCGACGTCCGCTGACCATCGCCCCCTGGATGCTTGCTGTGGCGCGGTAGTCACCGGCCAGCAAGACCGGCGCATCGTGTGAGGGGGCGGCAGGAGGGCCGACCACGCGTAGGGGCGAGCGCATCGATGGCAAGGCATAGGGGATCGCGTAGGTGCCAAGCAATTGCCAGACGGAGGTGTCGGTGCCGTAGAGGTACTGCAGGTGAGAACGCACGAGGCCTTCGTCGTTGTCCGTTCCGAGCGCGGAAGTGGAAACGAGCACATACCCCTCGGGCGCGTAGCTGGGGACGGCGTAGTTGAGCGGAACGGTGTTGATGACCGGTCCACGCCGCTGCGGATCCACGGTCAGCACGCTGCGTCCACCGGCCAACGGTCGCTCGAGCGAGGCTCTCGGCACGGCGTGGTACCAGGTGGTGACGGAATTGCCTCGAGCCTGGATATCAACTTCGGGCAGCAATTCGGCAGCGCTTGGAGCATCGGCGGCGACGATCACCACCTTTGCTCCGAATCGACCTTCGGTGGTCTGCACGTAGTCGTCCCCCAGTGATCGCACCCGGGTCGACAACGTGACCGAGCCGGGTGGCAGCGCGTGATGCAATTGCTCGGGAATTGCCTGCATACCGGCACTCGGCAACGATGGAGTGCCCTTGACGAAACTCGCGAGCACCACATCCATGAACCGACGCGAGGTCATCAAGTGGGGTTCGAGGAAGACACCGGTGAGGAACGGCCGCAGTACTTCATCGATGAGTGTCGCGTCCATGCCGGCTCGCGCTAGCGCCACCTGAGCCGGTTCGTCGGGACGCTCGTCGAATTGCGCACCCTGGAGTCGCGCGACCTGGTAGGCGTAGGCGGCGAAACTCGCCTTGCCGCGCACCGTTCCTGCGGCCCGGGAAAGCGCGGATGCATGCCAATTGAGCGGGGAGCGGGGATCGGCGAGCCGCACCACGCTTCGGCCGCGCCTGCTTGTTCGCACGATGTCCATGCCGCGCACCAGCGGGCGCAGATCCAATGCCTCGTGGTCGAGCACCCGCGCAGCCTCCGGGTAGGCCGGGTTGTAGAGCTGAAATCCACGATCGAGCGTGAACCCATCCACGCGGTCGCTGCGCACCCGCCCACCGACGGCATCGGCCCCCTCGATGACCTGCACGTCGGCGCCGTGAATGGACAGTTCGCGAGCAGCCGCTAGCCCGGCAAGGCCGGCACCGACGATGACAACGTCGTGCTTATCGGCCATCTGGGGTGGGCCCTACTGATCCAACGCTGCGCGAATGGCCGATTCCACCGTTGGGTCCTGCCAGGTGAAGCCAGCGTCGGCGAGCACTGCGGGTAGCACCCGCGCGCTGCCGAGAACCTCGGTCGAGAACTCACCGAGAACGGTCTTCAATGCGAAGGCTGGAACCGCGAACACGGTTGGCCGGCGAAGAACACGCCCCATCACTTCGGTGACCGTCGCGTTGGTAACCGGATCGGGCCCGGTCAGGTTCACCGGACCGGAGAGTTCGGAGTTGTCGAGCAGATACGTCAGCGCCGCCACTTCGTCTCGCAACGAGATCCACGACCAGTACTGCCGACCGGAGCCGAGCTTGCCGCCGAGTCCGGCCTTGAAGATCGGGAAAAGGCGTTGCCAGGCGCCGCCTTGGGAGGAAACCACCAGTCCGGTCCGGGCGTGCGTGACGCGGATGCCCGCCTCGCGAGCGGGATTGGCGGCGGCCTCCCACGCGCGAACGACATCCGCGAGGAAGCCCGAGCCGGCCGGTGCGCTTTCGTCGACCGCCCGATCACCGGTATCGCCGTACCAGCCGATGGCCGAACCGGCCACGAGAGTGTGCGGTCGAGGATCGAGTGCTGTCATGGCTGTGACGATCGTGTGCGTGCCATCGACCCGGCTGTCCAAGATCGTCTGCTTGTAGGAGTCGGTCCACCGACGATCGCCCACACCGGCGCCAGCGAGATGAACGACGGCATCGATGCCGGCCAGCGCCTCGAGGTCCACGGTCCCGGCGATCGGGTCCCACTGGACTTCATCGGGGGCGACCGCTGTGCGGCGGACCAGCCGCAGGACATCGTCGCCGCGTGCGCGCAGGTGGGGAACGAGGGCTGAGCCGATGAGGCCGGAGGCACCGGTGACTGCGATCTTCATAGGCCAAGCATGTCGCATCCGCGCGAATCAGGCGAAGACGGTGAATACGCCCACGCCCACGGCCTGGACGACGAGCAGATTGACCACGTTGCTGGCCATCAAGTTGTGCATGACTTCGGAGTTGCCGTCGGTCCCGGCCTTGCGGTGCGCGGCGTAGGAGGAGAAGAACGTGGTCAGTTCGGGCAGGCTGGTCGCTACGGCGGTCAAGGTGCCGAGCACGATCGCAGGCACCGCGAAGGCCGTGCCGAGTTCGTAGACGGAATCGCCGAGGATGTCACCGAGGACGTACAGCCCCACGAGTCCGGCCACCAAGATCCCGATCTGCAGTGCGATCTTGCCTTTCCCGTCGGACCAGGGACGAACCGCATCTCCCCCTTCGACCGGCGCTGGCGCTTCGTGCCGACCGCGCATCACGCGCAGGTAGGCCAGGTAGCCCGCGAAGAGCGCGATGCCACTCCACAGTGCGGTGTCTTGTCCGGTGATCAGTAGCGCGATGGGGACGACGATGCTGCCGATGACGATCGCTTGCTCGAAGCGGAACTCCTTGCCGCCGAGGTTCCCCATTTGTTTGAACCACATGGCCGCGACGGTTGCGAGCAGCACATTGATGATGTTGCTGCCGAGGATGTTCGTGCTGACCACCGCGAACAGTCCGGTCGCGGCCACGAAGATCGTTGCCACCAACTCTGGAGCGCTGGTGAGGTAGCCGAGCATCTGCCCGGTCGCCGACCGCGAGAAGTTGGCTGCCCGGGCGAGCTTTTGCGCGGGCTCGTACAAGCCGAACCGGGCCACCGCGATGATCCCGACCATCGAGCCGACGAACCACAGAGCGCTGACGAGCATGGACGTCCTTCCTCCCACGCGTGGGAGTAGTCGGGGTCGAACCCGGTGAGCGTAGTTGGCTAGCCGCCGAGTTCGGCGTCGAAGGAGCCAGCCTCCAAGCGATCCTTCACCGCGGTCAAGAATCGCGCGGCATCGGCACCGTCGACGATGCGGTGATCGTAGGAGAGGGCGAGGTAGACCATCGACCGGATGGCGATGACGTCCTGGCCGTCATCCGAGATGACCACGGGACGCTTGACGACCGAGCCCGTTCCCAAGATCGCCACCTGGGGAATGTTGATGATCGGGGTGTCGAACAGTGCACCGCGGCTACCGGTATTGGTCACCGTGAACGTGCCACCGGAGAGTTCATCCGGTGCCACCTTGTTGGTGCGGGTGCGCTCGGCGAGATCGGAGATGCGTCGGGCGATTCCGGCGATGTTCAAATCCCCGGCATCACGAATCACCGGCACCAGGAGACCGCGATCGGTATCGACGGCGATCCCGAGGTTCTCCGAATCGTGGTAGGTGATGGTGCCTTTGGCGATATCGATGGAGGAGTTGACCTGCGGGTACACCTTCAGGGCCTCGACGGCTGCCTTGCAGAAGAACGGCAGGAAGGAAAGGTTCACTCCTTCGCGGGCCGCGAAGTCCGCCTTCACCCGCTGGCGCAGAGCAGCGATTCGGGTGACGTCGACTTCGACGACGGTCGTCAACTGTGCGCTGGTTTGCAGTGACTCGACCATGCGCTCGGCGATCACCCGCCGCAGGCGACTCATCTTCTCGGTACGACCACGCAGCGGCGACGGCTCGCTCGATGGCGCGGCAGCGCTCGCGGCACTGGGTGCACCGTGTGTACTGGGCGCAGGCGCCGTACTGGTTGCTGCTGCTGCACTCTTCTTGGCTTCCACGGCGGCGAGGACGTCGGCCTTGCGAATTCGCCCGCCCACCCCGGATCCGGAGACGGTGGACAGGTCGATGTCATTCTCCGCAGCGAGCTTGCGCACCAGCGGAGTGACGTAGGCGCCGGCATCGGAGGTGCCGCCGCTCGCAGCGGGCGCTGCAGGGGCTGCAGGAGCCGGAGCAGCCGGCGCCGGCACAGCGGCAGGAGCTGGAGCAGCAGGTTCCGGTGCGGCCGGGGCTGTCGGAGCAGCGGGAGCCGCGGGCGCCGCTGGAGCGGCCGGCGCTGCGGCAGCACCCGCGCCGGTCGCGATCCGGGCCACCTCGGCTCCAACTTCAACGGTCCCGTCGGCTTCCACGGAGATCGAGGTCACGACTCCCGATGCGGGGGCGGGAATCTCGGTGTCGACCTTGTCGGTCGAGATCTCCAGCAGCGGCTCGTCGGCGGCGACGGTGTCGCCGACAGACTTCAGCCAGCGGGTGACGATGCCCTCGGTGACGCTTTCGCCGAGTGCCGGGAGGGTGACGACGACCTCCCCGGCTGTTCCGGTTGGCGCAGCGCTCGTCGCTGGTGCAGTGGGTTCAGTTGGTGCAGCCGGTGCCGCAACGACAGGCTCGGGGGCCGGCTCGGGGGCCGGCTCGGGTGTCGGCTCGGGAGTTGCTTCCTGGGCGGCGGGCTGTGGCGCCGGCTCGGGTGCAGCGGCCTGGCCAGCCTCACTCGGCTCACCGATGACACCGAGCACACCGCCCACCTCGACCACGGCGTCCTCTTCGGCTGCGATGGACAGCAGCACTCCGGAAGCCGGTGCGGGGATCTCGGTGTCGACTTTGTCGGTCGAGATCTCCACGAGTGGTTCGTCCGCTGCCACCGTGTCGCCCACGGACTTCAGCCAACGGGTGATAGTGCCTTCGGTGACGCTTTCGCCGAGTTGCGGCAGGGTCACGGTGACCGGCATGGATGCTCCTTGTCGAGGGTTGCGCGAACTACGAGTGGGCGTGCAGCGGTTTGCCCGCGAGGGCCAGATGTGCTTCGCCCATCGCTTCGTTCTGCGTGGGGTGGGCGTGGATCAACGTCGCGACGTCGTCGGGGTAGGCCTCCCAGTTGACGATCAACTGGGCTTCGCCGATTTGTTCACCGACGCGCGAACCGACCATGTGCACTCCGATGACGGGGCCGTCCTTCAGTTCGATGAGTTTGATGAAGCCCGTGGTGGCGAGGATCTGGCTCTTGCCGTTGCCGCCGAGGTTGTATTCATACGCGGTGATGGCGTCGGGGCCGTGCGCTTCGATCGCTTCGGCCTCGGTGAGTCCGACGCTGGCAACTTCCGGCTCGCAATAGGTGACCCGCGGGATGTTGATATCGGGGACGACGACCGGGTTCATGCCGGTGATCTCTTCGGCGACGAAGATGCCGTGCTGGAAACCACGGTGGGCCAACTGCAGGCCGGGGGTGATGTCACCGACGGCGAATACTCCGGGCAGGTTGGTGCGCAGGCGCTCGTCGACGAGCACCCATCCTCGTTCCATGGCCACGCCCTGCTCGGCGTAGCCCATGCCCTCGGTGTTCGGTCCGCGACCGACGGCAACGAGCAGCAGGTCGGCGTCGAGGGTGGTGCCGTCTTCCAGGGAGACGTGCACACCGGACTCGTCCTGGGTGGCTCCGGCGAAGCGCACGCCCAAGGACAGTTCGATGCCGCGCTTCTTGTAAGCGCGTTCGAGGGCCTTGGAGCAGGCTTCGTCTTCGTTGGGCACGAGGTGGGGCAGTGCCTCGACGATGGTGACCTGGGAGCCGAAGGACTTCCACACGCTGGCGAATTCGACACCGATCACGCCGCCGCCGAGCACGATTACCTTCTCGGGTACGTAGTCCAGGCCGAGGGCTTGATCGGAGGTCATGATGCGTCCGGAGATCTCCAGGCCGGGCAGCGATTTGGCGTAGGAGCCGGTCGCGAGCACGAGGTTCTCTCCGGTGTACTGCTCGCCATCGACCTCGATGGTCTTCGGGCCGACCATGCGGCCGTAACCCTCGACAACGGTCACACCGCGCGACTTGATCAAGCCTTGCAGGCCCTTGTAGAGCCGCCCGACCACACCGTCGCGGTACTTGTTCACCTGCGGCATGTCGATGCCCTCGAGCGAGGCGCGCACACCGAAGGACTCCGACTCACGCGCGGAGTCGGCTACCTCCGCGGCATGCAGCAGGGCCTTCGTAGGAATGCACCCGCGGTGCAGGCAGGTTCCGCCGAGCTTGTCGGCATCGATGAGGGTTACGGACTTACCGAGTTCTGCGGCACGAAGGGCGCAGGCGTATCCGCCACTGCCCCCTCCGAGAATGACGAGGTCTGTGTGGGGCACCGTGCTCACTCCTAGTCGCTGTGCGCGAAATTGAGAACGGCCCCATCCTTCCACCGACGTCTCCTGGCGGGAACATCAGTCCCGGTTGTTCACCCGCGGGTCATCTGCTCGGGTGGCTGGTCGGGTGCTGGTCGGGCGGCTCGCCGGCTAGCCGGCCATCTCTTCGGCCAGCGCCACGAAGGCCCGGACGCCGGCACCGGTGCCGCCCTTGGGCGTGTAGCCGTAGGCCGTCTTCTCGTTGTACGCAGGTCCGGCGACGTCGATATGGACCCAGGGCTGGCCCTCGGGGACGAATTCGGACAAGAAGACACCGGCGGAGAGCATGCCGCCGAGGCGGTCACCGATGTTGGCGATGTCGGCGGTCGCCGAATCCAGTGACGCCCGCAGGTCCTCGGGGAGCGGCATCGGCCACATCGCCTCGCCGGCGGTGTCGGCCGCGGCGATGACCTGGGCGCGGGCGTCGTCGTCGTTGGCCATGACGCCTGCCGTGCGCGAACCCAGGGCGATTCGCTGCGCCCCGGTGAGGGTGGCGATGTCCACGATCAGGTCGGGGGATTCCTCGACGGCCATTCCCAACGCGTCGGCCAAGATCAGCCTTCCTTCGGCGTCGGTGTTCAACACCTCCACTGTCGTGCCGCTGTAGGTGGTGAGGACGTCGCCGGGGCGTTGGGCCGTGGAACTGGGCATGTTCTCCGCCGCCGGCACCCAGCCGGTTACCTGGATGGGCAATTCCAGCGCAGCGATCGCCCGGACTGCTCCGATCACCGCGGCAGCGCCGGACATGTCGGCCTTCATCTCGTCCATGTTGGCCGCGGGCTTGATGGAGATACCGCCTGTATCGAAGGTGACACCCTTGCCGACGAGGGCCAGGTGCGCCTTCGCCCCGCGCGGGGAGTAGCTCATCCGCACCAGCCGTGGTGGACGGCTCGATCCCTTGCCTACCCCGAGGATGCCGCCGCAGCCGTCGGTCTCGAGTGCCTTCTCATCCCACACCTTCACCTTCACCGGCAGATCGGCGACGGCGTCCTTCGCCGCCTGCGCCAGGTCCGCGGGGGCGAGGGCATTCGGGGGAGTGTTGATGAGGTCGCGGGTGAACGAGACGGCATCGCCCACGGTCTCCGCCCGCTCGATGATCGCCCGCGAGGCGGCATCCGAACTCGACACGCAGATGGCGATCGAGCGCACCGGCGAGGTTGGCTCTGACTTGAACTCCCCGAAGCTGTAGGCGGCCAGACGCGCGGCCATGGCGACCGAAGCGAGCGTCTGATCGTCGTTGTCGGGAAGTGCGATCGCGATCTTGCGCTTACCGGTGGCGCCGCGCACCGCGTTACCGATCGCCCGGCGCAATTTCTCGCCGCCTGAATCCTTGCGCCGATCACCGAGGCCAACGCCGACGACCACCGGCGCCTTGATTCCCGTTGGTGACGGGATCGCGTTGGTTTCTCCGGCTTTCCCCGTGGCTCCCACGGCCTGCAGTCCCTCGGCGATCTTCGTCGACTGCGCGGGGGTGAGTCCTTCGGCGTGGACGACGATCTTCTTGCCGCGGCCCGGGGTGAGCGGAACGAGGAGGGCATCGGCCGTGGTGGCTGCTGGCTTGGTGGTTGCGAGGCTGAGAATCGACATGCCCGGAACTGTAATCCGGTGACCGCTCGAGTGCTTCCCGGCTACCGTCAGCCCATGCTGCGCCGCACCCCACTCTTCGACCGACATACGGCACTCGGCGCGAAACTCGCTGATTTCGGCGGGTGGGAGATGCCGATCGAGTACTCCGGCACGGTGGCCGAGCACACCGCGGTGCGTGAAGCCGTGGGGGTTTTCGACGTTTCGCACATGGGCAAGGTGGCGATCTTCGGGCCGGGGGCAGCGCAATTCGTCAACACGGTGCTCGCGGGTGATGTAGGCCGCATCGATGACGGACAAGCGCAGTACTCGCTGCTGTGCAATGACGACGGCGGCGTGATCGATGATGTCATCGTCTACAAGTGGAACGACGACGGCATCTACATCGTGCCCAACGCTGCCAACTCAGCCACCGTGGTTGAGATCTTGCAGCAGGCGGCCCCGGATGGGATATCCGTCGACGATCAGCAACTCACGCACGGCATCATCGCGGTGCAGGGCCCGAAGTCGCGGGCTGCGCTTGGTGATCTCGGGCTGCCGACCGACATGGACTACATGGCGTTCACGATGTGCGAGTGGCACGGAGCACCGGTCACGGTGTGCCGCACCGGTTACACCGGGGAACTCGGCTTCGAACTCATCGTGCCGAACGCGGTCCTCGTCGACTTGTGGGAAGCCCTGCTCGCTGCGGCGCAATCCCATGGCGGCGGACCTGCGGGACTCGCAGCGCGGGACACTTTGCGCACCGAGATGGGCTATCCCCTGCACGGTCAAGACATCTCGCCGTCCATCACCCCCGTCGAAGCGGGCTTGGGTTGGGCGATCGGTTGGGATAAGGCGTCGTTCCCCGGTAAGGACGCACTGATGCGCCAACGAGAATCCGGGCCTGCTCGTCGGTTACGCGCCATCCGCGCAACGGAGCGAGCGATTCCGCGGGCCCACATGGCCATCTACGACGCAACCGGTCAACAGATCGGCGAAGTGACCAGCGGCACGTTCTCTCCGACCCTCAAGCAGGGGATCGCCCTCGCGCTCATCGATCCATCTGTCGCGGTGGACGATGAAGTGTTCGTCGATGTGCGCGGCAAGAAGTTGCCGTTCGCGGTGGTCAAGGCACCGTTCGTGCCCAGCCACGTGCGCTAGTCG
>CAZWIW010000018.1:2452-3738 GCA_964634545.1 uncultured Rubrivirga sp. | reverse complement strand
CTCGTCGTTCTTGTCGGACGGCGCCACGACGTCCAAGACCGCCAACACCGCAAGAAGGCCAGCGGTGCCGCGCCCGTCGACGTGCAGATCCAGCGCGGGGGGCCTTGTCAATTCACCTTGGACTTTCGCGATCGCCGGGTCGGTGCACGTGGCCGCGGGCAGCCACCATTGCCCGATTCCCGGTTCCTCGATGTTCGCCTGCAGGGCACCGGCGTGCGCGAGGAGTCCGTCGAATAGGACCGGCGTGCGCCGCTCGCTGCATCGGATGAACGCGGACGCCAGTGCAGTCACCGCAGGACACCCGGTGCCCGCCGTGCCCGCAGCTCTCGCATCGCGGATCGCGGCAACGGCGCGCATCCAGGCGAGGTCGTCCATCTCGCGATCCTGTGCGAACACGGCCGACGCATCCGATCCGGTGCCCGCGGCGATGATCGCTCGTGCCGCGATGGCGTCGTCGTTGTTTCCTTCGTGATGTAGAACCAGCAGCGTGGCCCCGGCATCGATCGCCCGATCGACATCGGCGAGAACTTCCGCTTCATCGCCGGAAACCGACAGCCAGCGGACTTCCCTGTTGGGGCTCGGGCGGTGCTCGCGCCACCACGACGCCAGCCGATCCAAGTCCCCGCTAAGCGAGTTTGCCCGTTTGGGGGATGAATCTTCGAAGTCCACGAACGCACCGTAGGGCGTGGTCACGCGCTGAGCTCACCGCGCAGGCGCTGCAGCGATCGTTGAAGCAGGCGCGAAACGTGCATCTGCGAGACACCGACGTGCTCGGCGATCTGTGATTGGGACAACCCGTCGAAGAAGCGCAGGGTGACGATCTCGCGTTCGCGCTCGGGAAGCACCGCTAGCAGTGCGCGGGTGGCTTCGCGGTCCTCCACGTTGCCCAACTGCGCATCGAGGTCGCCTATCCGTTCGGCGAGTGAGACCTCATCCGGCGCTTGCGGTTCTAGCGGCTTCGTGCTGCGGGCATGGCTTATTTCCAGGGAATCGAGCACGTCCTGCGGATCCACCTGGGCCCGTTCGGCGATCTCAGCCACGGTGGGGGAGCGGCCGAGTTCCTGGGCGAGAGCGTCGTGCGCTTGATCGATTCGTCCGCGCAATTCCTGGGCTTTGCGCGGGACCTTCAACACCCAGGTGGTGTCCCGGAAGTGGCGCCGGATCGCGCCGGTGATGGTCGGCACCGCGTAGGTGGTGAAGGCCGCACCCTTCGATGGGTCGAATCGATCGACCGCGTGGATCAGGCCAACACTGCCGGCCTGGACAACATCCTCCATCGGCTCGCC
>CAZWIW010000018.1:0-2352 GCA_964634545.1 uncultured Rubrivirga sp. | reverse complement strand
CTCGCATGTGCGATCAGGTAAGCGGCGGCTTCGTCGATTGCCAGCCGGACATCCTCGATCTGGTCCACGGTCAGATCGGCCCGGGTGGCGACGGCTGCCGCAACGCTCCGGGCGATCGCCATGTTCGCGGTGTCAGCAGGAAAGGCGACTTCGATGGCTGTCGACGGCCCTCGTAACACGGCGCTCATTCAACCACCTGCGTTCATGCCCAGCGCGGAAACCGGGAATCAGGCCACGCGGTTGCTTCGGGCCTGCTTGGGTGACATTCCCGTCCACGAGCGGAACGCCCGGTTGAAGGACCGCACGTCGCCGTAGCCCAACACGAACGCGATCTCGGCGTTCGATAACTGGCCTTGCTGGAGGTAGTGCATGGCCAGCCGTTCGCGCGTTGCGCTCATGACTGACTGGAACGAGGTGTCCTCGGCGCTCAGTTGACGCTGCAAAGTGCGCACGCTAACCGCCAATTCCCTCGCCACCGCCTCGATGGAATCCTCACCGGCGGGCAGCAGTTCGATGAGGGCGGCGCGCACACGCTCTTCTGTGCTCGCCCCGGTCTCGATTTCGTTCAGGCGCTTGCGCAGCGCCGGCTCGAACATCTGCCACATCGCTTCGTTCGCTGTCACCAACGGCCGGTGAATGTCGATGGAAGAGAACTCCATTCGGTGCACCGGCCCCAACGTGACCGGAACTCCGAAGAACTCCTCGTAGGCGTCCATGTCCTGCGGAAGATCTGGGCTCACGACCCGCGACGGTGACACGTTAATTTTCGTGGCCAGACGAATCAACCACACCCCGTAGACCTGCCCCGCCAAGGACAACACGGCGGGTGCATGCAACGGTGCCGGCCACCAGTATTCGATCGCGAGTCCAGTGGGCGTTTCCGTTACGCGCAACCGGGACACCGACGTCGCCTTCACGAACTCGGCGTTGCGGATGATTCCGGTCTTGACATTCGGGCTGTTCAAGAAGGCGAAGATCATCGGATCGAAGTACTCGACGCTGACCAAGTCCACTAACCGCAATGGCAGCGGACCGTTGCCCACGGACTCGATTTCGTCGTCCATCGCCGACCACAGCGCGAAGTAATCCTCCGGAGTCAGCGCCGAGGGCGGGTCGGAGAACAAGGTTCGCCGCAGGCCGCTGCGTCGCAGCACCGAATCCGCGCTGCCCCCCATGCTCTGCACAAGCATCGGCACGGTCGATAGCAGCAGTCCGCCTTCCGAGGCGCGGTCTGCGCCGCGTTGTCCAGCCATGAACTATCTCCCTCACGATTCCACGCGCTGACGCGGACTATGTAAACACAGATCGCGCCAACGCTAACACAAAGTACGACACCCAGATGGCCCGGCGAAACCCTGCTGACCGGGCCGGGATTCGTTAGGTGGCAAGAGGTTCTTGGAACAGCACCGTCACGGTCGACAGCGGCTTGCCCGTCTTCGTGGTGAGCACGTCCGCCTTACCCTCGAGAGATCGTTCGGCGCCGTCGGCGGTGAACGACGTCGTCACGTTGATGACGAACTCACCTGTGATTCCGCGAGATTGCAGTTCAGTTGCCAACGACGACGCACGCTTCGCCGCCAACACGGCGTTCTCTTGCAGGTCATCGAGTCCGACGGACACACCCGTTACCAGCACCTGCACCGCCTGCGCGTCTTGCGGGACGCCGCGCACGATGGAACGGAGTTTGCGTTTGCCCGGTGCGCTGAACTGATCGGACAATCCCTTAAAAAACCCTGCTCGTTGCACCTTGCCCGGCTGCAGCGGCGCGGCACCGGGCTCGACCGCCAATCCCATGTTCAGCGAGCGCACCGCATTCGCTTTGCTCACGCCGTTGATCTGCAGCACATAATCGCCAACGCTCACACTCAGTGGAACGGCGAACGTCCCTGCGAAGTCACCGGTGGAATCCACCGTCGTCTCGCCCAGGTACACCGCACCGGCCACAGTTCGCGGCATCAATCCCGAACGCGTTGCCGTGCGCGGCACCATGAACACGCGCACCACCGACTCCGCCTGATACCCATCACCGGCCACCTGAACGCGACCACCCTGCGGCACCGCCAACCGACGATCTTCAGCTAACGGAACCGGAGAACCATCGGGTTGCTCGGTGCGCACGATCATGCCGAAGCCAGCCCCGATTGCCTCCCAGCCGTCGTCGGCGGATGTCGGCTGCAGCACCACCGGCACCACTGAGTCACCTTCGGTCACCACCGCGAGGTCATCGCCATCCATCACCGATGCCGGCGGCGTCATGGGTTCCATTGGGGTTACCGGCACGACCGGAGTAACCGGCGCCACCGTCCCGCCATCGTTTGCTTGACCGCCACCCGAACCTTGCGCTTGCCATTG
>CAZWIW010000017.1:13981-29107 GCA_964634545.1 uncultured Rubrivirga sp. | reverse complement strand
TCACTTCGGTGCCGCCGTACTTGCTGTAGATGACGACGTCACCGACCTTGATATCGAGCGGAACGCGCTTCTCACCGTCGTCGTCGAACCGACCAGGGCCCACAGCGAGGACCTTGCCCTCTTGCGGCTTTTCCTTGGCGGTATCGGGAATGACGAGGCCAGAAGCAGTGGTCTGCTCGGCTTCTAGGGTCTGGACCAGGATCCGGTCCTCGAGGGGCTTGATGGAGACCGACACGGTTGCATCCTCCGGATGAGTCGGCGGCCGCCCTTGCGGGCGGGATTCGGGTAGGACTGTTGGCAGTCTCACGGGGAGAGTGCCAGCGCAAACATTACGCCGGACTTAGCACTCTGTCAATTCGAGTGCTAGGCGCGGCGCTGCTGGCACGATCCAGGGCGTGGACGAGGCCGACGCACTGCGCTCCCTGGCGCAGGACCTAACTGCCGGGCAGCGCCGGGAGCTGCTGTCTCCGGCGCCCGATCCCGATCCGCTGCGGGCGGTGGAGAGCCTGCGCCGCGAGCACCCGGAATGGTCGGCGGCATTCGCCTCGGCGGTCGCGAGCCAACGAGAACTCCGGCAGCGAGCACGAAAAGCCGGCAGCGTGCCGGCCGATCCCTGGCTGCTCACCCGAACCGGGCTCGAGCAATCAACCCGTCCGGCGGTAGCCGCCCGACGAGCAGGACTGCTGGCCGCTGCCGGCGTTGCATCCGTCGTCGATCTCACGACCGGGCTCGGGGGCGATGCCTGGGCCTGCAGCCAAGCGGGACTGAGCGTGGTGGCCATCGAGCGCGATCCATTGACGGCGGAGTTGTGTCAGGCGAACGTGCCTGCCGCAACGGTGCTGTGCGCTGATGCCACCACTCTCGACCGAGCAAACCTGCCTGACCTACCCGAACCCATCTGCTGGCTTATCGATCCGGCTAGACGCGGCAGCCCGCTACGCACCGACGGTTCTCGGGCGATGCCCGAGCGAGATCCACAGCGCTGGTCCCCACCCTGGTCATTCGTCGAACACCTACGAAGTACACACGAGTGGGTGGCCGCCAAGGCACCGGGGGCTTTCACGCCAGCGGCACACTGGTCAGCGGAGTGGGTCGGCGTGTCCGATTACGTAGCCGAGTGCGCCGTGTACTCCGGTCCGCACTCCTTGACCCACTCCCGCCAAGCAACCTTGTTGGCCGAGGACTCATCGATGTCGGCCATCACGTATCCGGTCACCGATGCACCTGCACCATTCGGCCCGCTGGAAGGCTTCATCGGCGAACCACACCCGGTCTTCCACCGGGCACTACCCGCCCTGTGCACCGACGGTGTGCACCGAGTCTCCGCCACCAGTACCTGGCTGACATCGCCGCACGCCACTACTCCGGGGGTCCGATGGTTCGCCGTTCTTGCGACCGGCTCGGCAAAACAACTGCGCAAAGCAGCGCATGATGCTGGGATCGACGCCGTCGCTGTGAAGTCGCAGGAATCGAAAATCCCCCTGAGCCAATGGCGCTCTCGCATCAAACTGCCCGATAGCAATCGCTATGCCCTGATCGTGGCCCGCGGACTCGAACACTCAGTCCTAGCCGAGCGTGTGTGATCGCAGTCAGCTCAGCCGTGGCAAATACGCGGCCAGATCCGCGGGCCGCAAACCAGCTTTGCGCGCAATGCGTAGAGCAGTACGTAAGTCCTTCTCGAGATCGGGACCGAAATGTAAGAGCACGATCGACCCTGGTCGCAGCCGTCCATCTAGATACGAAACCCGACCGTCTTCGATCACGGTGTCCCACATGACGATTCGTTCGATACCGCATCGGCGCGCAACAGCCCGCACCCTCGGACTATCCGCAGCTGCACCATAGGGAGGACGCAGCATCCACGGCGTGCCTCCGAAATCGCGTCGTAGTTTTCGCTGCGTGTAGCAAAGCTCATGGTCCAAGTCGGTAGACAGCAGCGAGAACGATGCGTGGGTCGCACTGTGGTTTTGGATGGATCCGCGGCTCGATACTCGCTCGAAGTAGCGGGAACGATCTTTCACTGTCCAAGCGGTGAGGAAACTGGTCACCGGTATACGTCGCTTCTCGACTAGGCGGCGCGCAGCTACATCCTTGTGGATGCCGTCATCGATCGTGATGAAGACGACCGGTTCCTTCGTCTTCACTCGGTAGATCGGTCGCAAGGTGGGGATGCTCGCGTAGCCGCTGGGCGTACCGGACGCTCGCAACCCGTTGTAGGAGTCCGCACGCGGATCGAGGTCGGCCTGCGCGGGGCCTGCGAGTCCGAACACAACAGCCAACGCAACTGCCAGTGCGACGAGTGCACGCATGCGTTCGCTCCAAGGTCAGGGGAAGGTGACCCGAAGGCCGTGACCGCAGTCCAGGATACGCGAATGCAGGAGACCTCGTGTCAATCCCCGATGAGTACTCGGTGAACATCGAATGTGGAGGTCGCCGGGAAGCCCGGGGGCGTGGGAGCAGCGCCCTGCCTGATCAACCGGGCACCGAGGGCCGCCACCATCGCTCCGTTGTCGGTACATAGTTCTGCCCGCGGGACGCGTAACCGGATCCCCGCTGCATTCGCTCGTTCCTGGGCCAGAACTCGCAGTCGGGAGTTAGCGGCAACACCGCCTCCTAGGACTAGGTGATCGACACCGTGATCCCGGCACGCCGCTATCGCTTTGCGCGTCAGCA
Organism: uncultured Rubrivirga sp.; assembly: GCA_964634545.1. Taxonomy (GTDB): domain Bacteria; phylum Actinomycetota; class Actinomycetes; order S36-B12; family S36-B12; genus S36-B12. The sequence goes on along the minus strand of CAZWIW010000017.1, from coordinate 26,434 downwards.
CATCGGCTACCGCCTCTTGGAAGCTCGCCGCGAGGTCGGCCGGTGCGATCTGCTGATCGCGGATTACGCGTGACACCGCTGTCTTCAGACCTGAAAAGGAAAAGTCGTATCGATGATCGGGGTCGTGTGCGAGAGCACGAGGAAGCGCCACTGCATCTGGCCTGCCCTCTACCGCCGCCCTGTCGATGTGGGGGCCACCGGGGAACGGCAACCCGATCAGCCTGGCAACTTTGTCGAAGGCTTCACCTGCAGCATCGTCGAGCGTGGCACCCAGCGGATCCACCTGACCGCCACTCATCAACACCAAGGACGAGTGCCCGCCGGACACCAAGAGAGCGATGAGGGGATCGGGCAGTTCCCCATGCTGCAGTTCGTCCACGGCCACGTGCGCCGCGAGGTGGTTGACGCCGTAGATATCCACCCCGAGCCCCGCCGCGAGGCCCTTCGCAGCGGAAACTCCAACAAGGAGTGAGCCGACTAACCCTGGCCCCGCCGTCACAGCGATGGCATCGACGTCGCGGAGCGAAACACCAGCCACGGCACAGGCTTCGTCAATGACCGGACCGATGGCATCGACATGCGCGCGACTCGCCACTTCCGGCACTACACCACCGAATCGGGCCTGTTCATCGATGCTCGATGACAAGACATTGGCAGCAAGATCACCTCCGATGACGATGCCGACCCCAGTTTCGTCGCAGGACGTCTCGATCCCCAACACGACAGCGCTCATGACATCGCCAAAGGTCGGCGCCGCCAGATGAGGGCATCGCCACCGTCCGGGTAGTACTTGCTTCGCCTGCTGAGCGGTTCGAAACCATGGCGCTCGTACAGCGCGATGGCAGCCGAATTGTCAGAACGCACCTCAAGCAACATGGATGTCGCTCCCGCGATCTGGGCCTGGGCGATCAGTGCCTCCATGAGTCGATCGGCGATGCCACGCCCGCGATACCGAGGATCCACGGCCACCGTTTGAATATCGCTATCGGGAGCCAAGATGAAAGCGCCGGCGTAACCGACAATCGACGCGCCATCAACAGCAACGACGTAACTTCGAGTCGGCTGCGCCAATTCCTGCCAGAACTGCTCGATCGTCCAGGACTCACCGGGAAATCGGGAAAAGCACTGCTCTTCCACGACATGTACGGCAGGGATGTCCCACCATCGCATCGGCTGGATCTCGGTCATAGTGACGCAGACCCCGCGATCGTGATGTCGGGTTGTCGGAGGTAAAGCGGAGACGGGACGAATAGCGGGCCGGAGTTAAGGGAATACGACGACCCATCGTCCCCGTGCACGGCAAGTGCACCGTCCACCCGCTGGGGTACGCATCCTTGCTCGAGGAACTTGGCTACCCGAGCCGCTAACTCAGCTGGGTCAATTTCGACGTCGTGATGGACGGGTTCGGGCAGGTCGGCACCCGAAACCACCGGACCCCACAGGCGATCGACACCACCGTCGTATCGATACCGCGCGGCGTAGTGCTCGCGGCGCCGAGCATCGGTCGCGATGGTGAACTCGTGCGCTGTTCCTTCCTCTAAAGAACTCGCAACCTGCCAGGCGCGGGCATCGAGCGAGCACACCCCGACGATCGGAACACCCCAAGCGCGAGCCAAGCCGATGCCGAACGCGATTCCGACGCGAAGACCCGAGTAGGGCCCGGGGCCAATACCAACCGCCACTGCTTGCACTGGCGGACCACCATGCAAGGCGGGGGCGATTGCGCTGGCGAAGAGCGTGTCGATCTCCTCTGCATGGCGGCGCGCTCCCTCAGCGCGCACTCCGACCTGCGGTCCATCGGCATCCCCGATTCCGACGGCCGTGACAGCGCTGGAGGTGTCAACCGCAAGAATCATGTCGACGACTCGAAGGCCGTCAACAACTGCGTCGATCGTGCGCCCACCGCGGAGAATTCCAAGACGCGCTCAAGTTGCTCCTCACGAATGCGAATCGTCAGGTGGTCCTCAGGAAGGGCCTGCACGATGCGGTCTCCCCACTCGATGACCGTGACACCCCGTTCAAGATCAATGTCGAGGTCGTCCCACTCCGGGAGGCTGGAGATCCGGTAGGCGTCTATGTGGGCGAGTTCTACGCGTGGTCCAGCGTGCTCCCGGGCGACAACGAAGGTGGGGCTGGTGATCGGTTCAGCGACTCCAAGGCCGGAACCCAACCCTTGTGTGAAAGTGGTCTTCCCTGCACCCAGTTCACCTTCGAGCACGATGACATCTCCGGCCTTCACAAGGTTTCCGAGGCGCTGGCCGAGTTCGCGGGTCTTGTCAGGGCTGTGGGAACGCACGATCACGCGGCACCCTGCTCGGACCGGACACCACGACGCACACGTTCAATCAGTCCATCGATGAGTTCATTGACCTCGGCTGGTCGCTCGAGCATCACCATGTGTCCGGCGTCCCCGAGTAGGGCGAATTCAGCACCAGGGATGTGCTCCACGATGTCCTCGCTCAGTGCCGGTGGAGTGAGGCGATCTTTGTCCCCAGCGATCACCAGGACCTCCGCGCGCTGCAAAATCGGCAACATGTCGTGCTTGTCGTGCTCGTGCAGAGCGGGCAAGAACTCAGCGACTACTTCCAAACTCGTTCCCGCAAGCATCCGGGCGACGAATCGCCCGACGTGATCCGAGGTTGGAGAGCCGAAGGAGTACAAACGGGTGAGCAGCAAGCCAAAGTCGCTCTCATCCCAGCCGTCGATCAACTTCGATCTCTTCGCCAGCGTGGCCGCGATGGGGGGAGCCACGCTTTGCACGAATCGGCCAAGCGGTCGCGGGAAGCCAAGGGATCCCGCGGCAACGTCTCCTGCTGTGGTCGCGATCAAGCCGATGCCTCGGATGCGTTCACCGACTTCCTCGGGGTGCGCTTCGCAGTAGGCCATGACCGTCATGCCACCCATGGAGTGCCCCAGCAAGACGACCGGTCCGCTAGGTGCAACGGCCTCCAGGACGGCGGCTAGATCCAGGCCGAGTTGATCGATGTGATGCGACTCGTAGTGAGCGCGACCGGATCGACCGTGGCTGCGTTGGTCGTAGAACACCAATCGCGCCTTCCCCCGCAGGGCTTTGCGCTGAAAGTGCCAGGAATCTTGATTGAGAGCGTACCCATGGGCGAAGACCACGGTGAGGTCCGCATTCTGCGGATCCTGCGGTTCGTCGACTTCCACATGTAAGACGGTGCCGTCCTCAGTCAGCAACTCACGCTGCTCACCACGCAACGTTCCAAGTTCGTCTGCTTCGCTCGAAGCATCCGGTAGAGCGGTGCGGCGAATCAGTGCCCGCTCGGCGAGCACACCAACAGCCGCTCCGGCAGCGAGCACTCCGGCAGCCGCCATTCCCCGGCCGGCGACTCGAACCGCTGATGTCAGATCCATCGTGGTTATTGTCCCGCGGCCACTGTTTCCGGGAGAAACCGGCGTGGCACTCGCTCACCTATCCGCGTCACGATCTCATAACCGATGGTCTCGGTGCGCTGCGCCCACTCATCGGCGGTCGGTTCACCTAAGTCGCCTGAACCGAAGCAGTGCACCAGATCACCGGGGCGATCCTTTGCATCGGGACCAAGATCAACGACGAACTGATCCATGGCAACCCGCCCGATGATGGGGCACCGCCGATCCCCGACGAGTACATCCACAGCGTTGCTGGCGCTTCTGGGGATGCCATCGGCGTACCCGAGAGGCACCAGCCCGACCGTGGTGTCCACCGGTGCCTGCCAGGCATCCCCGTAAGACACCCAGGATCCAACCTTCAAGGCTTTGACGTGCGCCAAGCGCGCCTGCAATCGCATTGCTGGCCGCAGACCCAAGTCGCGAGCGCCACCCATCGCAAAGCCGGGTGTCAGTCCGTATAAAGCGATTCCAGAGCGCACCATGTCGAAAGCTAGATCGGGTCTGCTCAACGCAGCGGCGCTGTTCGCTAGGTGCCGGAACTGCGGCTCGACACCTGCTGCCGTGGCTTCGCCGAGTGCTTCAAGGAACGCATCACGTTGCACATTGGTGCGCTCAGCCGCTGGCACATCTGCGCTACCGAGATGCGACCAGATCGCAACTACCTCAACATGCCCGTCGTCTTGGGCAATGCGCACCGCTTCCATCAACTCCGGCCATATCGACTTCGACGCACCATTGCGCGACAGTCCAGTGTCGATCTTGATGTGCACGCGAGCGGGACGACCGACATCCGTTGCAGCCTTCACAACTTCGGTCAATGCCCATGAGTCGGAAACGGACAGGTCCACATCGCCGGCAACACAATCGACGATTCCAGGATCACCAGGCGCCCACAGCCAGGCGAGGATGCGCCCGCGATCACCTCGAGCGCGCAACATGAGGGCCTCACTCGGCAAGGCGACACCCAGCCAGGTGGCGCCCTGGTGGCGCAGCCAGGGAGCCACCGTCTCCACCCCATGGCCGTAGGCATCGGCCTTGACTACCGCCATCACCGGAACTCCGATGCGGCCGACGCGATCGAAGTTGGCTGCGATGGCCTCGAGATCGACTACCGCCACAGCGCGCGAGGGATCTGCCATCACCACGCCAGCTCACCTCGTCGCAACTTGGCAATCGCATCCGGGATCACCCGCACAAGGTCCGTGGCCAGCACCGGCCGGTCCGCGTGCGCCGCACAACGTCCCGCCACACCGTGCATCCAGGTGGCTGCGGCCACTGCTGCGCTCGCTTCGGGCACGCTCGCAGCAGCCTCACCCTGATGGGCCAGGACCCCAGCGATGAGACCAGCTAAGACGTCGCCACTGCCGGCACAGGCGAGATCGGGGGTTCCCACCGTGTCGATGAACACGGTGCCGTCGGGTGCGCAGATCTGAGTTGCCGGGCCTTTGCGCACGACGATCGCACCCGAATCGATCGCGGCCTGCTCGTCGTCGTCGAACAATGATCGATACTCACCAGCGTGGGGGGTGAGCACAGTGATGCCACCACGCTGGCCGCGCACGCGTATCGCCTCGCGCAGCGCGTCACTATCGGCGAGCACCGAGAGTGCGCCGGCATCCAGTACGACGGGCACTGAGGCCTGGAGAACGGCGTTGATGAGGTCCGCATCCGCCGCATCCCCGACCAGGCCAGGCCCACACAACCAAGCGCGAACACGCTCGAAGTGCCGGGGGTCCTCGCTCGTGGTGACAACGTCCGGGTATGTGCGCACCACGTCCTGCGCTACTCCGTCTCGACGATCGAGGATGACCGTCATCCCCACACCCGCGTAGCGCGCTCCGCCAACAGCCAAGAGTGCGGCGCCGGGATACCGGGCGCTGCCTGCCGCCACGCCCACTACGCCACGGCTGTACTTGTAGTCCTGTTCTTCAGGCTCCAAGAAGTGCTCGAGGACATCGATCGGTTCCATCACCTGTCCGGTGGGCGGGGGCAATGCATTTCCTATTCCGATATCGATGACCCGCACGGCGCCTGCGAAACTCCTGCCGGGCATCGCGAACAGCCCCGGCTTCGCGCAGCCGAACGTCACCGTGGCGTCGGCCCGAAAGGCTGCATCACCCAGCAGCGCACCGCTGTCCGCGTCGATCCCACTCGGTATGTCGACCGCAACGCGCAGTGCTCCGGAACGATTGGCCGCCATAACGGCCGATCGCGCAGGTTCGCGTAATGGTCCGCTCGCACCGATGCCGACGATCCCATCCAGGATCAGGTCCACATCTGGCAATGCCTCCTGGAAGGCCGTGACGCGACCACCGGCCTCGACGAGGGCGCGTGCGCCTGCTTCATGGTGACGATCGGCCAGTGTGAATGCCTGTACCGCCACCCCCCGCTCTTGCAGTCGAGCGCCCGCGAACAAGGCATCGCCGCCGTTATTTCCCGTGCCGACAAATATGGCGACCTTTGCTCCGCTAACGCGGCCAACAACGGTGCTAAGTAGCCGCGCGCATTCACCGGCAAGACCGAAGGCGGCCCGCTGCATCAACGTCCCACTCGCAGTCCGGGACATGACTTCCTCTTCGGCAGCACGGACTTCGGCCACCGGGTAGAGGCCCAGCATCACTCGACCGTTACGGACTTGGCAAGGTTGCGCGGTTGATCAACATCGTGACCCTTGACCGTGGCCAGTTCACACGCGAAGACCTGTAGCGGGACCGTGGACACCAAGGGTTGCATGAGAGTGGGTGTCTCGGGAACGCGGATGATGTGATCGGCAAATGGCGTGATCGCCTCGTCGCCTTCTTCAGCGATGGCGATAACCCGAGCACCGCGGGCCCGAATCTCTTGAATATTCGACACGATCTTGCCGTGCAGGACCGAGCGCCCACGCGGGGACGGAACGATGACGATCACCGGAACACCGTCTTCGATCAGCGCGATCGGTCCGTGCTTGAGTTCACCGGCGGGAAACCCTTCCGCGTGCATATATGCGAGTTCCTTCAACTTCAACGCACCTTCGAGGGCAACTGGATAGCCCACGTGTCGGCCCAGGAACAAGACCGAACCGGCCTGCGCGTATTCCTGCGCGAGAGCGCGCACGGGCTCGACGGTGTCGAGCACCAGATCAACCTTCTGCGGCATGTCCGACAAATCCTGCATGATCGCGCGGATCTCATCTTCGAACATCGCCCCACGCGCTTGTGCGAGATACAGGCCAACCAGATAAGCCGCAATGATCTGGGTCAAGAACGCCTTTGTCGATGCAACAGCGATCTCCGGACCGGCATAGGTGTACAGGACTGCATCTGATTCACGCGGAATGGTGGAGCCGACAGTGTTACAAATCGCCAATGTGTGGGCGCCTTGCTCTTTGGCGTGCCGCAAGGCCATCAGGGTATCCATGGTCTCGCCGGACTGTGAGATGGCGATAACAAGCGAATCGGGTCCGACAATCGGGTCGCGATAGCGAAATTCGCTGGCCAGTTCCACGTCAACTGGCAACTTCGTCCAGTGCTCGATTGCGTACTTGGCCACCATTCCGGCATGGGCTGCTGTTCCGCAAGCGATGACAACCACCTTCGAGATCTGTCGCAAGATGCTCTCGTCTATCTGGGTTTCATCGAGCCGGATCCGCTGTTGCGCGTCCAACCGCCCGCGCAATGAATCAGCCACAGCCTTGGGCTGCTCGGCGATCTCCTTGAGCATGAAGAGCTCATAGCCGCCCTTTTCCGCAGCGGAGGCATCCCAATCCACTGAGAACCGTTTGGCATCGACCGGTGTCCCGGAGAAGTCGAGAACCTGCACCGAGTCGGCTCGCAGGACCACGATCTGATCCTGGCCAAGCTCTAATGCTTCCCGAGTGTGCTCGACGAAGGCCGCAACATCGCTTGCGAGGAAATTCTCACCTTCACCCAAGCCCACCACGAGCGGCGAACTGCGACGAGCACCGACAACGGTAGACGGATCTTGTGGATCCATCGCAACCAACGTGAATGCACCTTCGAGACGGTGACACACAGCCTGCATGGCCGTCGTTAGATCCGAACCGGGCATCGCTTCGGCGAGTAGATGGGCGACGACTTCCGAATCTGTCTCGGACGCCAGCGGTACTCCCCGTACCAAGAGCTCCTCTCGGAGTTCGGCGAAGTTCTCGATGATGCCGTTGTGGATGACGGCCACGCGACCATCAGCGCTCACATGCGGATGGGCGTTGTGATCAGTCGGCCCGCCATGGGTAGCCCAACGGGTGTGACCGATTCCGGTGGTGGATTGCGGGAGTGGATCCTGGCCTAGCAACGTCTCGAGATTGGTGAGCTTGCCGGCCTTCTTGCGGATCTCCAGCCGTCCATCGCTGATCACCGCAACCCCTGCGGAGTCGTAGCCTCGGTACTCGAGCCTGCGCAGACCGGCGACAACCACCTCGAGGGCCTGCTTCTCGCCTACGTACCCGACGATTCCGCACATAGGCGCAAGACTACGCCGGAGGTGACAAGGTAGTCCCGTGTTGACGGTTCGAGTCCTTTGTCCGTCCGAACTGACGGCTCAGTGCGATCAACTCCTGCGCGCAACTCCCAGCCTCAGCGCTCTGGTTCGCATCCCTCACGCGAGCGTGGATCCCGCCGGCGATCTCTTCGAAGCCCAAGTCGAGCGGGATGCGGTCAACGATTTGGTCGCAGCCCTCATGGACATGAACATCCAAAAGAACGGCTCGATCGAGATCATCGAGCCGGATACCTGGATTTCAGCCCGAGCCCTCCACGCAGAACAAGAGTCCCCGGATAGCGACAACGTGATCTGGCCCCAGGTGATCGAGCGGGCCTACGCCCAATCGAAAGTGACCGGCACATTCCTGGCATTCATGACCATGGCGACCCTCCTGGCAGCGATCGCGGTCATCACCGACTCCCCGATCCTGGTGATCGGCGCCATGGTGCTCGGCCCGGAGTTCATGGCGGTCATCGCTATGGGGCTTGCTCTCGTCCGGGGACGTCGAACGCTACTTCGTCAGGCGGCTCGCACACTGCTCGTGGGCTTTTCCTTCTCCGTCGCTGTCACTGTCGGATTCGTGGCGATCGCGCGCGCGACGGGACTTGCAACGATGGCCGACGTGAGTTCACCCAGGCCGGGGGTGTCCTTCATCTATTCCCCCAACGTTTGGTCACTTCTCGTGGCCGTTATCGCTGCAGCCGCCGGGGTTCTCGCGCTGACCACTTCCCAGTCCACCGGAATCATCGGCGTATTCATATCCGTTACTACCATCCCCGCTTCGGGAAACGTCGCCGTTGGATTGGTTTTCGCCCAGTGGAATCAGGTGACGGGCAGCGCGCTGCAGTTGATCATCAACTTGACCGGCATGGCATTGGCGGGATGGGTGACACTGGCTATCCGACAGCGCATGAGCGACCGGACTAGTCGAGAGCTAGCTCGTCACTCACCACGGCGGCTATGGCGCCAGCGAGTCGCTCGGCGTCGTCGTGCGTCGGAGCCTCGACCATGACGCGAACCACGGGTTCGGTTCCTGAAGGACGCAAAAGCACCCGCCCGCGACCGGCCAAGTGGCGTTCAGCTTCCTCTACTGCTTGCTGGACCGCCGCGTTCGATGCGATCGCTGACTTATCGACTCCTGCAACATTCACGAGCACCTGAGGCAGCTTTTCAACAGCAGCAGCGAGTTCGCCAAGTGATCTGCGCGTCCTAGCCATCTGGCCCAAAACTTGGAGGGCGGTCAAGACTCCATCGCCGGTTGTGGCGAATTCGCTGAGAACGACGTGGCCGCTCTGCTCACCCCCGAGCACAAATCCACCGTTGCCCATTTCCTCGACAACATAACGGTCACCGACCGCGGTCTCGACCACGATGATCCCTGCCGACTCCATCGCCAACTTGAAGCCCATGTTCGCCATGACGGTGGTGACCACGGTGTTCTGGACTAGCCGATCACGATCACGCAGTGCGGTAGCAAGGATCGCCAAGATGTGATCGCCATCGACAACAGCCCCCTCGGCCGTGACAGCCAGGCATCTGTCTGCATCACCGTCGTGGGCGATGCCGACATCAGCTGCGGATGCCCGGACCTGGTCGATCAACCCCTCGAGATGCGTTGACCCGCATTGGGCGTTGATGTTCCAACCGTCGGGATTGTCGTTGATCGCCACGACCTCTGCTCCCGCGAGCCGCAACACCGCCGGCGCGACAGTACTCGCGGCTCCGTTCGCACAGTCCACGACAACGCGTAAGCCGTCAAGCCGCGTATCAATGGTGCTGAGCAGGTACTCGACGTACGCCCCCACAGCCTCGTCATCACGCGCCACCCGTCCGACCAACTCGCCGGTCGGGCGATCCCACGACGCCCCGCGACGTGCTTCGATCTCGTCTTCGAGGTGATCGGGCAACTTCACGCCACCGCGCGCGAAGAACTTGATGCCGTTGTCGGGCATCGGATTGTGGGACGCGGAGAGCATCACACCGAGATCGGCGCCGGTGTGAGCCGTCAGCCAGGCCACCCCTGGGGTCGGCAGAACACCGACAACTCGAACATCGACCCCAGCGCTGGCCAGGCCAGCAACAACAGCCGCTTCTAGGAATTCACCGCTCGCACGGGTGTCGCGGCCGACGACCGCCGTCGGACGGTGCCCGGCGAACTCGCCAGCCTCACCGAGAACGTGCGCCGCCGCGACCGCCAAATCGACAGCCAACTCAGCGGTGATGTCCCGGTTGGCGAGTCCCCGAACCCCGTCGGTACCGAACAGCCGGCCCACGCTGTTAGCGCTTGCTGTACTGCGGCGCCTTGCGGGCCTTCTTCAGACCGTACTTCTTGCGTTCCTTGGCGCGTGGATCGCGAGTTAGGAAGCCTTCCTTCTTCAGCGCGGAGCGGTTGTTCTCCTCGTCGATCGCACTGAGCGCCCGGGCAATGCCCAGTCGCAGGGCGCCGGCTTGGCCGGAAACGCCGCCGCCATTCAGGCGCGCGATAACGTCGAAGCGACCTTCGGCACCGAGCGTGACGAACGGCTCTTTGACCTCCTGCTGGTGGACCTTGTTCGGAAAGTACTCATCCAATGACCGGCCGTTGATGGTCCACTGGCCGGTGCCCGGAACCAAGCGAACGCGGGCCACGGCTTCCTTGCGGCGACCGATCGCCGCGCTGGGAGCGGTTGTTATCTCACGCGCTACCGGCGCGCTAGCCGGGGATTCGCTGGTGTATTCAGACGGAACGTCGGCTGCCTCGACGTCTTCGATATCGACAGTTGCCTCAGACACGGTTTCCTCTTCTTCTTTCGATGCTCGTAGAACCGGCGCGACTACTGCGCGACCTGGGTGATTTCGTAGGGCTGGGGGTTTTGTGCAGCGTGCGGATGATCGCTGCCGGTGTAGACCTTCAACTTCTTCAACTGCTGACGGCCCAACTTGTTGTGCGGGAGCATGCCCTTCACGGCCTTCTCGACAGCGCGCTCGGGGTTGGTGGCGAGGAGTTCCTCGTAGGACATCGACTTCAATCCGCCCGGATATCCCGAGTGGCGGTAGTCGATCTTCTTCTCCCGCTTCGACCCGGTGAGTGCGACTTTGTCGGCATTGATGACAACGACGAAGTCGCCGCCATCCACATGCGGGGCGAAAGTCGGCTTGTGCTTGCCGCGCAGCAAGGTGGCGACGTGGGTGGCGAGGCGACCGAGGACTACGTCGGTGGCGTCGATGACATGCCAGTTGCGAGTGATCTCGCCGGCTTTGGGGCTATAGGTGCGCACAGGACGCCGCCTTTACTCTCGTTGGGACCGGTTTCTGCACCCCCTCATGCCGAGGAGGCCGTACTGGGTGCCTTCCGGGCACCCAGGCTGTCGGCCGAGACGGCCTCAACAGCAGACGAAGGCTACCCGACCCCCGTAGCGAGGAGTCAGCCGAGGGGTCATACACCAAGTAGGTGTAACGTTTTCCACATGTCTCGGACCAATATTGATATCGACGACGAACTGGTCGAGATTGTCATGGTGCGTTATCAACTCAAGACCAAGCGCGAGGCCGTCGACTACGCCCTGCGCCACCTCGTTGGTCAGCCCATGACCAAAGAGGAGGCCCTAGCAATGATGGGCTCCATGCCGGACTTCGAGGTGCCCGAGGATCGCTTTACCCATTTCCTCCACGACGATGACGACCCCTCTAGCTGACACTTCCGTCTGGGTCGATGCCCTGCGCCAGGGGGGAACGCCTCTGACCGACATGACCGCCAAAGACGAGCGGATCGGCTACACGCAACCTGTCTTGATGGAACTTCTGTCCGGCTGTCGAAACGACGACGAGGCTTGGAATGTTCGTCGACTCATCGTGCGCGGCTCCCTGCTTGCCTTCGATGTGGCTGCTGACTTCGAGGGGGCCTCCGACGTGTATCGCACGTCACGACGCCTCGGCATAACCCCCAACAACTACATCGACTGCATGATCGTGGCAGTTGCCGCTCGACGACAGGCACAACTGCTCACCAACGACAAGCAGCAGGCACGCATCGCCGAGATTTTCGGCGTGACAGTCAGGTGACTAGAGCGTGCGCAGAGTTCGCGTTCTTTGTTGCCGAACCGCCCACTCACTCGCGGGCGGATAGCCGACTTCTTCAAGGACAAGTGGGTGCGCTGGCATCACGGTCACCCCGGCCTCTCTGGCGTGCATCTCCAAAGCAGTCTTCGGGAACTCGATCGGCTTGCGGTGTTCCCCAACAGGGATCAGCGCACCGGCCAGGCTCCGAACCATCGAATGGCAGAACGCATCCGCCGTGACATGCATAACGGCGGTGGTCATCCCGGTCCTGGGATCCACCTCACGCTCCCAGGCAAGGGAAAGGATCTCCCGCACCGTCGTTCCATGCTCCTTGATCTTGCAGAAGCTGGTGAAGTCGTGCTCACCGACAAGGGCCTCCGCAGCATGGCTCATCGCATCGATGTCAAGTTGCCGACCGACGTCTAGTTGGTGGCGACGGCGCAAGGGATCGGGACCTCGTGGGTCATCGCAGACGGTGTAGCTGTAACGACGCCAGAGGGCGGAGAAGCGCGCATCGAAATCAGTCGTGACTTCAGC
>CAZWIW010000017.1:0-13881 GCA_964634545.1 uncultured Rubrivirga sp. | reverse complement strand
TCATGATTCGACCACCCGCCTTACGAATGTGTGGTGACTACTTGGTGTCGTCGCCCGCTTCCTCGTCCGCCTTCTCAGCCGCGACTTCCTCGACCGTTTCGTCGACGATCTCCTCGCTCACTGCCTCAGCAGCATCTTCCGCGGCCGACTCTTCGACAACCTCGTCGGCGTCAGCAGTCGTTTCCGCGACGGTCTCCTCAAGGGTCTCCTCGACAACCACATCTTCGGCCGCCGCCTCACGCTCCTTAGCGGCACGCTTGGCTGCTCCGGTGGCCTCGGCAACAACCTGCTCTGCCATCGGCTCGACGAGTTCAATCACCGCCATTGGAGCGTTGTCGCCTTTGCGAGCACCGATCTTGGTGATGCGGGTGTAGCCACCGGGCCGACCGGCGTACTGCGGGCCGATTTCGGTGAACAGCATGTGCACCACCGTCTTGTCCCGAACCACGGTCATGACCCTGCGCCGCGCAGCTAGATCGCCGCGCTTGGCGAAGGTGATCAGCCGCTCAGCCAGCGGCCGCAGCCGCTTGGCCTTGGCCTCGGTGGTCGTGATCTTCCCGTGCTCGAACAGCGCGGTCGCAAGATTCGCGAGCATGAGGCGTTCGTGCGCCGGACCACCGCCGAGGCGGGCACCCTTTGTTGGGGTAGGCATATCTCTTCTCCTTGATGCTTTCTGAGCCGATGGTCGGTCCGACCACCTGCGTTAGAGCTGCTCGTCTTCGGCGTAGGCGGAATCGTCGCCCTCGGTGATCTCGGTGCCCTCGACCACAGCGAAATCGCCGAAGTCCGCGTCATCCTCATCGTCAGCGAAGTACACCGCCGCTCCGGGATCGAACCCTGGCGGGCTGTCCTTGAGCGCCAAACCGAGTCCGGCGAGCTTCACCTTGACCTCGTCGATGGACTTCTGGCCGAAGTTACGGATGTCCAGTAGATCGGCCTCGCTGCGGGTGATGAGTTCACCCACCGTGTGGATGCCCTCGCGCTTGAGGCAGTTGTAGGACCGAACGGTCATGTCGAGTTGCTCGATCGGGGTGCCCAGTTGCTCGGCAACGAAGGCATCCGTTGGCGACGGGCCGATGTCGATGCCCTCGGCCTCGACATTGAGTTCGCGAGCCAGCCCGAAGAGCTCGACTAGCGTGTGGCCAGCCGAGGCCACGGCGTCACGGGGACGGATGCTCGGCTTGGTCTCGACATCGAGGACGAGCTTGTCGAAGTCGGTGCGCTGCTCGACGCGGGTTGCCTCGACCTTGTAGCTGACCTTCATAACGGGTGAGTAGATCGAATCCACCGGGATCCGACCGATCTCTTGGCCTGGTTGCTTGTTCATGCTGGCTGGCACATATCCGCGACCACGCTCGACAACGAGTTCGATCTCCAACTTGCCCTTGCCATTCAGGGTCGCGATCTGCAGATCGGGATTGTGGACCTCCACACCCGCCGGCGGCTGAATATCAGCAGCGGTGACTACGCCGGGACCCTGCTTGCGCAGGTACATCACGACTGGCTCGTCGTGATCGGAGGAGACCACGAGCTGCTTGAGGTTCAAGATGATCTCGGTGGCATCTTCGGTGACACCCTCGATAGTGCTGAACTCGTGCAAGACGCCGTCGATCCGAATGCTGGTCACTGCTGCACCGGGTATCGAGGAAAGCAGCGTGCGGCGCATGGAGTTACCGAGCGTGTAGCCGAAACCGGGCTCGAGTGGTTCCAGCACGAAGCGCGAACGGAACTCGCTGATTGGCTCTTCGCTGAGGATGGGACGTTGACTGATGAGCACTGTGTTCTTCCTTCCCGCGACGACCGCTATATGACGTCGCGTATCTGAACGCTCCCCGGCCCGCAGCCGGACCGGGGTATTGCTTACTTGGAGTAGAGCTCGACGATGAGCTGCTCTTGGACGGGGGTGTCGATGACCTCACGCTCGGGCAACGAGTGCACGATGATCCGCATCTTGGAGGGAACAACCTCCAGCCAAGCGGGCACCGTCTTCTCGCCGATCTCGGCGTGTGCGACCACGAACGGGGTCATCTCCTTCGAGGACTGCTTCACCTCGATGATGTCGTTGGGCGAAACCCGGTAGGAGGGGATGTCCACCTTCTTACCGTTCACCGTGAAGTGACCGTGGGCCACCAATTGGCGGGCCATGTCTCGTGACTTGGCAAAGCCCGCACGAAAAACGACGTTGTCCAGCCGTGACTCCAGGATGCGAAGCAGGTTGTCGCCGGTCTTTCCGGATTGCCGGTTCGCCTCTACGTAGTAGTTGCTGAACTGCTTTTCCAGGACGCCGTAGATGCGCACTGCCTTCTGCTTCTCGCGCAACTGCAGCAAGTACTCGCTGTCCTTGCTACGACCGCGGCCGTGTTGGCCGGGCGGATAGGGCCGCTTCTCGAACGGGCACTTCGGTGATTCGCACTTGCTGCCCTTGAGGAAGAGCTTCATCTTCTCTCGGCGGCAGCGCTTGCAGTCTGCGTCGGTATAACGCGCCATCTCTAACTTCTCCTATTTTCCTGCGCGCGATCAGACGCGGCGGCGCTTGGGGGGACGGGTGCCGTTGTGGGGCACGGGGGTGACATCGGCGATCGAGCCCACCTCTAGGCCAGTGGCCTGCAGGGAGCGGATGGCGGTCTCGCGGCCGGAGCCGGGACCCTTGACGAATACATCAACCTTGCGCATCCCATGCTCCATGGCGCGGCGGGCTGCTGCCTCCGCAGCAAGCTGGGCAGCGAAGGGCGTGGACTTGCGGCTTCCCTTGAAGCCGACCTGGCCGGCCGATGCCCAGGAGATCACCGCTCCGGTGGGATCGGTGATCGAGACGATGGTGTTGTTGAACGTGCTCTTGATGTGCGCGTGACCATGCGCGACGTTCTTCTTCTCCTTGCGGCGCACCTTCTTCGCGCCGGCGGACTTGGGGGGCATTTCTGTGCCTACTTCCTACGTTCGTGGACGTTCGATCGGGGTTTGCCCTAGGGGGCTGGTTACGCCTTCTTCTTGCCGGCGACGGTCTTGCGCGGGCCCTTGCGGGTGCGTGCGTTGGTGTGGGTGCGCTGGCCGTGAACCGGCAGCCCCTTGCGGTGCCGAAGCCCCTGGTAGCAACCGATCTCCACCTTGCGGCGGATGTCGGCGGCAACCTCGCGGCGCAGATCGCCTTCAACCTTCAAGTTGGCTTCGATCCAGTCACGCAGCGCCAGCACCTGATCGTCGGTGAGGTCTTTGGCTTGCATATTCGGATCGATGCCAGTGGCCTCGAGGGCCTTCGCGGCCTGTGAGCGGCCTACACCGTAGATATAGGTGAGCGCGATCACCAGGCGCTTTTCGCGCGGGAGATCGACTCCGATCAAACGTGCCATGGGGCGGTCCTATCTTTTCTCTGCACGGGGTTTCGGTGGGAGACCGTTCCGGTCCGCCGAGACCGGTCTCCGGCCCCGTGGCCGGAGGTGTCGTCCCCACTTTGTGGGTGGGGGGTCGGGTGCTCCCGTGGGTTTGGTGTTCGGGTTGTCTCTCCCGGTCACCGCGGGTCGATCGGCCTGACGGCCGACTAGCCCTGGCGCTGCTTGTGACGCGGATTGGAGCAGATGACCATCACGCGTCCGTGGCGACGAATCAGCCTGCAGCTGTCGCAGATCTTCTTGACGCTCGGTTGCACCTTCATGTGCGGTATCCGTTCTCCATCGCCCGTAGGCAGCCGTTACTTGTATCGGTAAACGATGCGCCCGCGCGTGAGGTCGTACGGCGACAACTCCACGACGACGCGATCGTCTGGGAGGATTCGGATGTAGTGCATCCGCATCTTCCCGCTGATGTGCGCGAGCACTTGGTGCCCGTTGTCCAACTCAACGCGGAACATGGCATTCGGCAAAGACTCGGTGATCGTGCCCTCGAGCTCGATCGCGCCGTCCTTCTTGCCCATTGCCATCCTTCTGCGCGGATCGGACTGTCCGATCCTGTGCGGTTTGACCGATAACAAGCGACCTGCGCACACGCGCGAGTGGGCCGCTTTCGCGGCTTGTCAACGCGGATGGACGGGGAAGCCCGATACCAGCCCCGAAAGTGTACGCCCGAGGCCGCTCGCCGTCACACCGGGGTCGGTTCCACCCCCTAACCGTTTCCCCCGGAATCTGGGCGAAACGCACAGATTCGCGCCAAAACACCCCGAAAGTACGCGTTTCCCCCGGAATCCGGGGGAAACGCGTACTTTCGGGGTGATCCGGGGGGAAGCGAAGCGAACCCCCCGGATTCCGGGGGAAACGGTTAGGGGGTGGGGGCTTCGTAGATCGGAACCCCGGCCGCCACCAGCCGATCGGCGGCCGACCGATATGCCCGTTCCAACGCAGCAGGGTCCGGTACCCGCTGCGCCCACGATCCGGGCCGGACCCGTTCGGCGGGCATCTGCTCCGCGAAATACCTACGCATTCGGGGTCGGTCGGGCAGCTCCAGGAAGTCCAGTAGCCGCCCGTACTCCCCCGCCCGATCGGTTACCACCAAAGATTCCAAGGACACGGTGAGCACGGCGCTGGCTGGGACGCCGGCCAAGCCGCGGTGCGCTGCGACCGTTCGGTCGGCCCACCACCGCGCACCGGCTACTGGATCAGCCGGACCCCACGATTCGTTCATCACCGAAGCGATGGTGTCGCGTCCATCGCGCACCATGTGCACGAACGATGCTTGCGGTGCCAGCCGATAGATGCGATCGGCATGCGCGATGTTCGGCGGCGAGGTATCGATCCAATACCGCTCCCCGTCAAAGCCCTGGGCCCGAGCCAGCTCGCCAAGGAACTCCTCGCCGGCTGCACGCCCATCGCTTCGTAGTGCTCGCCGCAGGCTCGTTAGTAAACGTTCGCGTTGTTCGACGCTGATGCCACGATGCAAGCCGCTGATCTTTCCGAGCCGGTTGGTGCGCTCCCACCATCGTCCCCGCATCCGACGGGCGAACACTGCGAACGACAGCCTGCGCGACAACGCGAGCGCTCGCACCTCGCGGGGTGCGCGATCATCGGGACCCAGACAAAGATCCAGGAGCCCAGCGCTATCGGTTAGGCATCTGATTTCCAGCGGCTTGCTCGCACGCACCTGCGGATGGGTACGCAGCAATTTGGCGAGAATGGTTGTCCCACTTCGACCACTGCCACCAGTGAAAACCAGGTGTGGATCAGCCATCGCCTTAACGTTACAGACGCGTACCTTCGAGGGAGGTTGTGACCCACGGGCCGTCGTCGGTGATCGCAACGGTGTGCTCCCAATGCGCAGCTGGAAGACCATCGACCGTCACCACGGTCCACTCATCGGCGAGCACCGCGACTGTCGGCTTACCGAGCGTGGCCATCGGCTCGATGGCCAGCGCCATGCCGGGCTCTAGGCGCGGTCCGCGACCCGCGCGGCCGTAGTTCGGGACCGGCGGATGCATGTGCATCGACGATCCGATCCCGTGACCCACGTACTCCTCGACGATCCCGTAATCACCTGCGTCTCGGATGCAGGTCTCGACCGCGTGCCCGATATCGGAGAGCCGGTGGCCTTCGCGGGCTTGCGCAATGCCAGCCCATAGCGCCGCCTTCGTCACCTCCGACAGCTCCCGCACTCGCGGATCGACCTCACCGACGAGTATGGAGATCGCCGCGTCGCCGTGCCAACCTTCCACGATCGCCCCGCAGTCGATGGACACGATGTCGCCATCATGGATAACGCGATCACCCGGGATCCCGTGCACGACTTCCTCGTTGACCGATGTGCAGATCACCGCTGGGAACCCGTAGTACCCAAGGAACGAGGGGGTAGCTCCCCGGCTGGAAATGCACTCGCGTGCAATGGCGTCAAGGTCACTGGTTGTCATCCCCGGGGTGATCTGTTCGCGGAGTGATTCCAAGGTCTGAGCCACTACCAGTCCCGCTTCGCGCATCAAGGCGATCTCATCGACCGACTTGATTTCGATCGCCTCCGACTTACGGAACATCGAACGATCCGAACATCAGTCGGTGATGACAACGGTCAGGAGTCGGGAGGTAACTTCCTCGACCTCTCCCATTCCATCGACTTGCACAAGGAGCCCACGATCGGAGTACGTGGTGAGCAGCGGTGCGGTCTGCTCGGCGTAGACCTCCAGGCGCCGGCGGATGACATCTTCGGAATCATCGACGCGACCTTGGTCGGCTGCGCGCTTCACAAGCCGGCTGACGACCTCGTCAATTTCGACGGTCAACTCCACGACGACATCGAGGGAGTGGCCCGCTGAGCGCAACATGGCATCGAGTTCGGCAACCTGTTCGACGGTGCGCGGGTATCCGTCGAGTAAGAAGCCCGGACGGCAATCGTCATGGGTCAGCCGGTCACGCACCATGGCGTTGGTGACGGTGTCAGGTACATACTCCCCCGCCTCCATGTAGCGCTGGGCTTCCTTCCCCAACTCGGTGCCATCGGCAACGTTGGCGCGGAAGATATCGCCGGTGGAGATGTGCGGCACACCGATCTCGGCGGCGAGCAGCGCGGCTTGGGTGCCCTTTCCGGCACCTGGCGGACCCATGAAGACAACGCGCATGATCTAGCCCAGGAAGCCTTCGTAATTTCGTTGCTGCAGCTGCGATTCGATCTGTTTGACGGTGTCCAGACCGACGCCCACCATGATCAGCAAGCTGGTGCCACCGAAGATGAAGTCCTGCGCAACACCCAAGCCACCGAAGGCGAATACCGGCAGCACGGCGATCAAGCCTAGGTACAGCGAACCCGGGGCGGTCAATCGAGTCAGGACGTAGTCCAGGTAGTCCGCAGTCGGTTTGCCAGCGCGAATGCCGGGGATGAACCCGCCGTACTTCTTCATGTTGTCGGCAACATCGGTCGGGTTGAAGGTGATCGACACATAGAAGTAGGCGAAGAAGATGACCAGCAGGAAGTACGTCAGCAGGTACCAGGCTCCGGTTCCGGTCCCGAAGTTCTGTTGCACCCATTGCGCCCAGCCGGACTGGCTTCCGGTCAGCTGTACGAACAAGGTGGGCAAGAACAACAACGACGACGCGAAGATGACCGGGATCACGCCGGCCATGTTGACCTTCAGCGGGATGTACGTCGAGGTGCCGCCGTACATCCGACGGCCCACCATCCGCTTGGCGTACTGCACCGGGATACGGCGCTGAGCCTGCTCGACGAAGACCACGAAAGCGATGACTACGAGGCCGACGAGAACGGTGATCGTGAAGGTGAAGGCTCCGCGACTTCCCAGGATGGAGGCGAACTGCGCTGGGATGGTGGCGATGATCGCGGTGAAGATCAGCACGGACATGCCGTTGCCGACTCCCCGCTCGGTGATCAACTCGCCGAACCACATGACCACGGCAGTTCCCGCGGTCATGACGATCACCATCACCAAGATGACCCACACACCTTGGTTGGGGATGATCGTCTCGTTGCAGCCGCTGAAGAGCGCCCCGGGGGTGCGGGCGAGGGACAAGATGGCTGTCGACTGAAGTACGGCGAGGCCGATCGTCACGTACCGCGTGTACTGGGTGATCTTCGCCTGACCGGCTTGGCCATCCTTCTTGAGCATCTCAAGGCGTGGAATGACCACCGTGAGCAGCTGCAAGATGATGCTGGCGGTGATGTAGGGCATGATCCCCAGGGCGAAGACGCTCAACTGCAACAGCGCCCCGCCACTGAACAGGTTGATCAGCGCGTAGACCGAGTTGTCCTGGACGACATCGATGCAGCGCTGGATCGCGGCATAGTCGACGCCAGGTGTCGGCAGAACGGCACCAAGCCGATACAGACCTAGTAGCCCGAGGGTGAACAGGATCTTCTTGCGAAGGTCGGGAGTTCGAAGCGCAGCCCCGAAGGCACTGATGTGCACTCGATCCTCCCCTTCCCTTCGATCGCCTTGTGAACCGTTTGCCAGCGCCTGAGCGCCCTACCTACAGTTCGGTGACCGAACCTCCGGCAGCCTCGATCTTGTCACGAGCGGTCGCGGAGAACTTATCCGCACTCACCGTAACGGCAACCGAGATGTCCCCGTTCCCGAGGACCTTGACCGGCTTGCCCGAGCGGACCGCACCCTTGTCGACGAGATCTTGGACGGTTACGTCTCCGCCGGATGGGTACAAGCTGGCCAGGGTGGCGACATTGACCACCTGGAACTCCACCTTGTTGGGGTTCTTGAAGCCCTTCAACTTGGGCAGCCGCATGTGGAGCGGCATCTGGCCACCCTCGAAGGCGGCCGGAACCGTGTTACGCGCGCGGGTTCCCTTGGTGCCACGACCAGCGGTCTTGCCCTTCGACGCCTCGCCACGTCCCTTACGTGTCTTGGCCGTGCGCGCGCCGGGGGCCGGGCGTAGGTGATGAACCTTCAGAGTCATGTCAGTCAACCTCCTCGACATCGACCAGGTGCGCCACGGTGGTCACCATGCCACGGATCTCCGGTCGGTCTTCCTTGACGACGACGTCGCCGATTCGCTTCAAGCCGAGCGAGCGCAACGTGTCGCGCTGCCGGCTGGTGCCGCCGATTTCAGACTTGCGTTGGGTTACCTTCAACTGCGCCATTACGACGTCACTCCCGCCCTCGCCCGCAACATCGCTGCCGGTGCTACGTCCTCCAGCGGGAGACCGCGACGAGCCGCGACTGCCTCCGGCGGCTCGAGCATCTTCAGCGCCGTGACCGTCGCGTGGACGATGTTGATCGCGTTGTCCGAGCCAAGCGACTTGCTCAATACGTCGTGCACGCCAGCGCATTCGAGAACCGCGCGCACGGGGCCACCGGCGATAACACCGGTACCGGGTGCAGCCGGACGCAGCAGAACCACGCCGGCAGCGGCTTCGCCGGTTACCGGGTGCGGGATGGTGCCTTGGATGCGCGGCACGCGGAAGAAGTGCTTCTTGGCTTCCTCGACGCCCTTGGCGATAGCGGCGGGAACTTCCTTGGCCTTGCCGTAGCCCACGCCCACCATTCCGTCGCCGTCACCGACGACGACGAGTGCGGTGAAGCTGAAGCGACGACCACCCTTGACGACCTTGGCGACACGGTTGATGGACACCACTCGCTCGAGGTACTGGGACTTCTCTTCGCGCGGGCTCCGCTCCTTGCGGTCGCGGCGCTCGCCGCCTGCCCGCCGGTCGGTTCCTGACATGTTTTCCTCTTTCGCTCTCGGTCGTCTCAGAAGTCCAGGCCCGCTTCGCGGGCCCCTTCGGCCAGGGCCGCGACGCGACCATGGAAGCGGTGTCCGCCGCGATCGAACACGACGGCCCCCACGCCCGCGGACTTCGCCCGCTCGGCGACCTTTTGGCCGACCTTGCGTGCCTTAGCCGTCTTGTCCTCACTCGCCCCGCGAAGGTCGTCTTCCATCGTGGAGGCCGAGGCCAGGGTACGTCCCGCGGTGTCGTCGACGACCTGGGCGGTCATGTGCCTGGCCGAGCGGGTAACAACCAGCCGGGGACGCTCGACGGTACCGGTGACCTTCTTGCGGACTCGGATGTGGCGACGCTTGCGGCCAACGGCGACTTTGTTGCCGGAGCCGAGTTTCACACCGTAGGTACTCGTACCCATGATTACTTGCCCGCCTTTCCAGCCTTGCGGCGGATGACTTCGTTCTCGTAGCGCACGCCCTTGCCCTTGTACGGCTCCGGCTTGCGCAGCTTGCGGATGTTCGCGGCAGTCTCACCGACGAGTTGCTTGTCGATGCCGCTGACCGAGAACTTGTTCGGGGTCTCGACCGCGAAGGTGATTCCCTCCGGGGCCTTGACGGTGATCGAGTGGCTGTAGCCCAAGGCGAATTCGAGGTCGGTGCCCTTGGCGGTGACGCGGTAGCCCGTACCGACGATCTCGAGGGTCTTGGAGAACCCGTCGGTCACCCCGACAACCATGTTGTTGACGAGCGATCGAGTGAGGCCATGCAGCGCCTTGGAGGGACCTTCGTCATCGGGACGGGCCACGATCAAGGAGCCGTCTTCCTCCTGCACCGTGATCGGCTCGGCAACGTCGAGCGACAGCGTGCCCTTGGGCCCGGTGACCGTCAGCGATTGGCCATCGATCGTGGCGTTGACCCCTGAGGGCACGGGAATGGGGAGCTTTCCGATTCGTGACATCTGACTCTCCTTCCCTACCAGACGTAGGCGAGGACTTCCCCACCTACGCCCTTCTTCGCGGCTTGCCGGTCGGTGAGCAGTCCACCGGAGGTGGACAGGATCGCGACGCCGAGCCCACCGAGCACGCGCGGCAGAGCGGTGCTCTTGGCGTACACGCGAAGTCCGGGCTTGGATACCCGGCGCAGTCCGGCGATGGACCGCTCACGCGAGGGGCCGTATTTCAACTGCAGCGTCAGCGTCTTGCCTACATCGGCATCGGCGACGTCGTAGCCGGCGATGTAACCCTCAGCTTTCAAGATCTCGGCGATGTTCGCCTTGATCTTGGAGTGCGGCATCATCACCGAATCGTGGTACGCCGAGTTGGCGTTCCGCAGACGTGCCAGCATGTCTGCGATCGGGTCTGTCATTGTCATGGCCTACCGGCCTTCCTCGCCGTGGTATCCGCGAACGGGTGCTCGCGGACCTGCGGCGTCGTTACCAACTGCTCTTCGTGACTCCGGGTAGCTCGCCTGCGTGCGCCATCTCGCGAAGGCACACCCGGCACAAGCCGAACTTGCGGTACACCGAGTGCGGCCGACCGCACTTGGTACAGCGGGTGTAAGCCCGCACCTTGAACTTGGGGGTCTTCTGTTGCTTTTGGATCAAAGCCTTCTTGGCCATGGTCTACGCCTCCTTGAAGGGGAACCCGAGCAGCCGCAGCAGCGCGCGTCCTTGGTCGTCGTTCGGGGCGGTGGTGACGACGGTGATGTCCATCCCCCGCGTGCGGTCGATCTTGTCCTGGTCGATTTCGTGGAACACCGACTGCTCGGTGAGGCCGAAGGTGTAGTTGCCGTGACCGTCGAACTGCTTGGGCGAAAGGCCACGGAAGTCACGGATGCGCGGCAGCGCGATCGACAGCAAGCGATCCAAGAACTCCCACATCCGATCGCCGCGCAGGGTCACATGCGCCCCGATGGGCTGCCCTTCGCGCAACTTGAACTGCGCGATGGACTTACGTGACCGGGTGACCTGGGGCTTTTGGCCGGTGATCTCGGTGAGGTCGCGGATCGCACCCTCGATGAGCTTGGAATCGCGAGCCGCTTCGCCGACACCCATGTTCACGACCACCTTGGTGACGGTCGGAACCTGCATGATGTTGGCGAGATCGAATTCGCTACGCAACTCAGGAATGATCTCCTCGCGGTACCGCGCCTTGAGTCGCGGGAGAGTGGTGGTTGCTGCACTCATCACAGGTCCTTCCCGGTGCGCTTGGAAATTCGTACGCTGCGCTGGCTTTCATACGTGGTGCCATCTGGCCGCCGCTTTTCAACGGTCTCGCGACGGAATCCGATGCGCGTGGGCCGACCGTCTTCCGGATCGACGACCATCACGTTCGAGACATGGATGGGGGCCTCGGTGGTGACAATGCCGCCGGTCTTTGCTCCGCGAGCGTTTTGACCAACGCGGGTGTGCTTCTTGATGCGGTTGACGCCCTCGACGATGAGGCGGTCGGACTCGGGGTAGACCTCGATGACCTTCCCGGTCAGACCACGATCCTTACCGGAGATCACCTGGACGGTGTCTCCCTTGCGAACGTTGAGCTTGCTCATGGTTACAGCACCTCCGGAGCCAGCGAGATGATCTTCATGAACTTCTTCTCGCGCAGCTCGCGACCGACCGGCCCGAAGATGCGCGTCCCGCGCGGCTCTCCGTCGCCCTTCAAGATGACAGCCGCGTTCTCGTCGAAACGGATGTAGGAACCGTCCGGACGACGACGCTCCTTCTTAGTGCGCACGATCACCGCCTTGACGACCTCGCCCCGCTTGACGCCACCACCGGGGATGGCGTCTTTCACGGTGGCCACGATGACATCGCCCACGGACGCATAGCGACGTCCGGAACCGCCGAGTACCCGGATGCACAAGATCTCCTTGGCTCCGGTGTTATCGGCGACTCGCAGTCGCGACTCTTGCTGGATCACTTCGTATCTCCTGATCGTCTGCCGGTTCTCGGTTCGAGCCTGGCGGAACCCACCCGGCCGCAGTGCGCGGTCGGTTTCTTACTTGGCCTTTTCTACGACCTCGACCACGCGCCACCGCTTGGTGGCCGACAACGGCCGGGTCTCCATCAGCAGCACCCGATCGCCGACACCAGCGGTGTTGGCCTCATCGTGTGCCTTCAACTTGCTCGTTCGGCGCACGACCTTGCCGTACAGCGGGTGCTTGAAGCGGTCTTCGACCGCGACGACGACGGTCTTGTCCATCTTGTCGCTCACGACCAACCCTTCGCGGACCTTGCGGTATCCACGCTGGCCGTCGGCCTGCTGGGTCTTTGTGGTGCTCATGCGGCACCCTCCTCGTCCTCGGTGGTCTCGAGCACGGGCGTGATGCCCAACTCGCGCTCGCGCATAATGGTGTAGAGGCGTGCGATGTCCTTGCGGACAGCGCGTAGCCGACCGTGGCTCTCCAACTGACCGGTAGCGCCCTGGAAGCGGAGGTTGAACAGCTCCTCCTTGGACTCGCGTAGGCGGGTCACCAGCTCCTCCTCGGACAGGTTCCGCAGTTCACCTGCGGCTGTTCCTACTGCCATCAGTCCTCACCTGCTTCATCGCGCCGGATGATCCGGCATTTCATCGGGAGTTTGTGCACCGCGCGCATCAGCGCTTCGTGCGCAAGTTCCTCGTCTGGGTAGGACAACTCGAACATGACGCGTCCGGGCTTGACGTTCGCGACCCACCATTCCGGCGAGCCCTTGCCCGAACCCATGCGGGTTTCGGCCGGCTTCTTGGTCAGCGGGCGATCCGGGTAGATGTTGATCCACACCTGGCCACCACGCTTGACGTGCCGGGTGATGGCGATACGTGCGGCCTCGATCTGCCGGTTCGTTACGTAGGCAGGCTCGAGGGCCTGGATGCCGTAGGTGCCGAACGAAACCGAGGTGCCACCCTTGGCTGCACCCGTCCGCTTGGGGTGGTGCTGCTTACGGTGCTTGACCCTGCGTGGAATCAGCATGCTCAGCCCTCCTGTCCTGGTGTTGCCGGCGCTTCGGCGGTCGCTTGGACTGCTGCATCAACCGGCACTTCGGCGGTCGCTTCGACCGCAGCGGGCTCGGTGCTCTCCGGTGCAGCGGTCTCCTCGCCACGCGGGCGCTTGGGGCGATCGGGCCGGGCGCGCTGTCCACTCAACCGCGCAGCAGCAGCAGCCGCCTCGCGCTCGGCTCGCGAACCGAGTGCCTCGCCCTTGTAGATCCAGACCTTCACGCCGATCCGGCCGAAGGTGGTGCGGGCCTCGTAGAAGCCGTAGTCGATGTCGGCACGCAGCGTGTGCAGGGGAACCCGGCCTTCGCGGTAGAACTCTGTGCGCGACATCTCGGCGCCACCGAGGCGTCCGGAGACCTGCACGCGGATGCCCTTGGCACCAGCCTTCATCGCGCTTTGCATGCCCTTGCGCATCGCACGCCGGAAGGACACGCGACTCGAAAGCTGCTCGGCAATGCCCTGCGCAACGAGTTGAGCCTCGGACTCGGGGTTCTTGACCTCGAGGATGTTCAACTGAACCTGCTTGCCGGTGAGCTTTTCCAACTCACCGCGGATCCGATCGGCCTCGGCGCCGCGCCGGCCGATGACGATGCCGGGGCGCGCTGTGTGGATGTCCACCCGAACTCGATCGCGGGTCCGCTCGATTTCTACGTTGGCGATTCCGGCGCGCTCCATGCCCTGGCTAAGCAGCTTGCGGATCTTGACGTCCTCTTCGACGTAGTCGCGGTAACGCTGACCCTTCTTGACGTCGTCGGCGAACCACCGCGAAGTGAAGTCGGTAGTGATGCCCAGCCGGAAGCCGTGCGGGT
>CAZWIW010000016.1:0-29800 GCA_964634545.1 uncultured Rubrivirga sp. | reverse complement strand
CCGGATCCGCGCCGGTGATCGACGAAGAGGAAGCCGCCGATCCCACCGAGGAGAAAGTGAAGTCGGTTCGCTACTTCTACGAAGGCGGCATCGTCGATTTCGTCCGACACATCAACGCCAGCAAGGGCGTCGCCAACCCGACCATCATCGAGGTTGGCAGCGAGAACACCGAAGTCGGCCTGAGCGCCGAGATCGCGATGCAGTGGAACAACACCTTCGCCGAATCGGTCTATACCTTCGCGAACACCATCAACACCACAGAAGGTGGCACGCATGAGGAAGGCTTCCGCACCGCGCTGACGAGTTTGGTCAACAAGTTCGCCCGCGAATGGGGCATCTTGAAAGAAAAGGACACCAACCTCACCGGTGAGGATATTCGCGAAGGCTTGACCGCGATCGTTTCCGTGAAACTCGTCGAGCCGCAGTTCGAAGGGCAAACGAAGACGAAACTCGGCAACACCGAGATGAAGGCCTTCGTACAAAAGATCGTCAACGATCAATTCGGTGCATGGTTCGAAGCCAATCCGGCAGAGGGCAAAGAGATCGCCCGCAAAGCGGTCAACGCGGCAACCGCACGCATCGCCGCACGCAAAGCACGCGACCTCGCCCGCAACCGCAAAGGTCTGCTCGGTGGCGCAGGCATGCCCGGCAAGTTGATCGACTGCTCGAGCCGTGAGCCCGAGGAGTGCGAGGTGTTCATCGTCGAGGGTGACTCGGCAGGGGGATCCGCGCGTCAAGGACGCGACCCGCGTATCCAGGCGATCTTGCCGATCCGCGGAAAGATCTTGAACGTCGAGAAGGCACGCATCGACAAGGTGCTGCAGAACAACGAGGTGCAGGCGCTCATCTCCGCATTAGGCACCGGTGTGCAAGAGGAATTCGATCTCAACCGCTTGCGCTACCACAAGATCGTGTTGATGGCCGATGCCGACGTCGATGGTCAACACATTCGCACGCTGCTGCTGACGATGCTGTTCCGCTTCATGCGACCGCTGGTCGAACTCGGGTATGTGTACCTCGCCCAACCGCCGTTGTACAAGATCAAGTGGCAGCGCGAAACATCGGAGTTCGCGTACTCCGATCGCGAGCGGGACGCACTTGTTGCGGCAGGACAAGAGGCGGGCCGCAAGCTTCCGAAGGAAGAAGCCGTGCAGCGGTACAAGGGTCTTGGTGAGATGAACGCAGATGAGCTGTGGGAGACCACCATGGATCCCGAGCAGCGGGTGCTGTTGCAGGTAACCCTGGACGATGCTGCGCAGGCCGATGAGATGTTCAGTGTCTTGATGGGGGAGGACGTCGAATCACGCCGCGCCTTCATCCAGCAAAACGCCAAAGACGTTCGCTTCCTGGACATCTAGGAACCGCGGCCAACGTCACACACCAACGTCAGATCCCGACTACTACGGAGGCATAGGTGCCCGACGACACCGACACCATCGACACCGCTGGCGCAGGAGAGAGCCCGGCTGGTGCTCGCGTGGAGCCCGTGGACCTGCAAACCGAAATGCAGCGGTCCTACCTGGACTACTCGATGTCCGTCATCGTCTCGCGCGCGTTGCCCGACGTTCGCGATGGACTCAAGCCGGTGCACCGTCGTGTCCTCTACGCGATGTACGACGGCGGCTACCGTCCCGACCGCAACTTCTCCAAGAGCGCCCGCGTGGTGGGCGATGTCATGGGCAGCTACCACCCGCACGGAGATAGCGCGATCTATGACGCCCTCGTCCGGCTGGCCCAGCCGTGGTCGTTGCGCTACCCACTCGTGCAGGGCCAAGGGAACTTCGGTTCCCCCGGTAACGATCCGCCCGCCGCCCAGCGCTACACCGAGTGCCGCATGGCCCAACTGGCCATGGAGATGGTGCGCGACATCGATGAGGAGACCGTCGACTTCGCTCCCAACTACGACGGCCGCACCCTGGAACCCTCGGTGCTCCCGAGTCGGTTCCCGAACCTGCTGGTCAACGGCAGCGCCGGTATTGCGGTCGGCATGGCCACCAACATCCCCCCGCACAACCTCGGTGAGGTCGCGCAAGCGGCCACCTGGTTGTTGGAGAACCCCGAGTCCTCGACCGAGGAGCGGATGACCGCGCTGCTGGACATCGTCAAGGGGCCGGACTTCCCCACCGGCGCAACCATCATCGGCCGACGCGGCATCGAGGACGCTTACCGCACCGGTCGCGGCTCCATCACGATGCGCGCTGTTGTGGAAGTCGACGAAGACGCTAAGGGCAAGCAGCGTCTGGTCGTCACCGAACTTCCCTACCAGGTGAACCCGGACAACCTGCTGCTGCGCATCGCCGAACTCGTGGGCGACGGCAAGCTCACCGGCATCTCCGACGTCCGTGATGATTCATCGTCGCGCACCGGTATGCGCTTGATCATCGAACTCAAGCGCGATGCTGTCGCGCAAGTGGTCCTCAATCAGTTGTACAAGCACACGCAACTGCAGGACAACTTCGGCGCGAACATGCTCGCCCTCGTCGATGGTGTGCCGCGCACACTCACCCTCGAGCAGTTCATCCGGTACTGGATCGCGCACCAGATCGATGTCATCCAACGCCGCACCCGCTATCGGCTGCGTAAGGCCGAGGAGCGCGCGCACATTCTGCGCGGCTACCTCAAGGCATTGGATGCTCTCGACGATGTCATCGCCCTCATCCGCGCGAGTGCAACCGTGGAGGACGCACGCACCGGTTTGATGGAGCTACTCGACATCGACGAGCTGCAGTCCACCGCGATCCTCGACATGCAACTGCGTCGACTCGCCGCGATGGAACGCCAGAAGATCATCGACGAGTACGACGATCTGATGACCAAGATCGCCGACTACAACGACATCTTGACCAACGAGCCCCGGCAGCGCCGGATCGTCGCCGAAGAACTGAAGGACATCACCGACAAGTTCGCCGATGATCGCCGCACCGAAATCCTGCCGTGGGACGGCGAGGTCACCGATGAAGATCTGATCGCGGTGGAAGACGTCGTTGTGACTATCACTGCCGGCGGTTATGCCAAGCGCACGCGTGCGGACATGTACCGCGCGCAGCGTCGTGGTGGCCGGGGAGTGCGCGGCGCAGCGCTACGTCAGGATGACGTTGTCGAGCACTTCATCGTGAGCAGTACCCATAACTGGTTGTTGTTCTTCACCAACCAAGGCCGTGTCTACCGCGCGAAGGGTTACCAACTCCCCGAAGCCAGCCGCGACGCCAAAGGTCAGCACGTAGCGAACCTGCTGGCATTCCGGCCGGAGGAGACGATCGCCTCGGTGCTGTCCATCCCGGCCTACGACGCCGCGGACTACCTGGTGCTCGCCACCCGCAGTGGATTGGTGAAGAAGACCAAGCTCAGCGCCTTCGATACCAATCGACAAGGCGGCATCATCGCGATCAGCCTTGCCGAAGGAGACGAGGTGATCGGTGCGCGGTTGGTCTCGGCCGAGGATGACATCTTCCTTGCCTCCACGAAGGGCATGAGCGTGCGCTTCACCGCCAGCGACGACGTCCTGCGTCCGATGGGTCGCGACACCAGGGGCGTCATCGGCATGCGCTTCCGCGAAGGGGACTCACTGCTGGGAATGGACGTCGTTCGCCCCGGGTGTGACGTCGTCACGATTACCGACGGCGGGTATGCCAAGCGCACGAAGGAAGAGGAATGGACTCCTCGTGGCCGCGGGATCCTCGGTGTGCGCGCGATGAAGATCAACGAGAAGCGTGGTTCGCTCGTGGCGGCCATGGTCTGCGAATCCGATGACCAGATCTTCGCGATTGCTAGCAATGGCGTGGTCATTCGTACCGCGGTGTCCGAACTTCGGCCGTCGGGTCGTGACACTATGGGTGTCACGATGATGCGCCTTGGTGACGAGGACTCCGTCGTGGCCGTCGCCCGTAGTGGGGAGAAGGCCGACGAGGAGGACGACGCCGTCGAGGTGATGGAGATCGAGTCCGGGGAGTCCGGGGAGTCCGGGGAGTCAGCAGTCGAGTCGGTCGATCAGTCAACCGAGGAAGCCAGCGGGGAGGGTGACGGATAGTGGCCCAGCCAGCCGGGCAGCGCGTACGCCAGCGCGGGCAGAACCCGCAGGGCTCACAGGGCCCGCGAAGCCCACAAAGCGGTGAGCCGAGTGGGGGAGTTGACGGCGCGGCCACGGGTCCGCAGGCGTCGGTGAACGTGGGCCAAGCCCCGGCCGCGCAGCAGGCTGGCGACGGTGATCGCGGCAGCCGCGCCCGCCGCAAGCCGCGCCGGGCCCGCGTCTATGTCACCCGGATCGATCCGTGGTCGGTGACCAAGGCCGCGTTCTTGCTTTCGTTGGCGATCGGCATCGTGATCGTCGTTGCTGTTGCCGTGGTCTTCTGGACGCTGGATTCCACCGGCGCGCTCGATGCGGTCTCACGAACCGTCGATGATGTTCTCGGCACCGGCGGCTTCGATCTGCTCACCACTTTGGAGTTCTCCCGCGTGCTCGGCCTTGCTGCGGTGATCGCGAGCGTGGAGATCGTCCTGGTTTCGCTGCTGGCCACGCTGTTCGCGTTCTTGTACAACATCTCGGTCGGCTTGACCGGCGGCGTCGAAGTCGTCCTCTCCGACAACTAACCCCCTCCCCGTTGCGGCGTCACTTATGGCCGCAATCTGATCGATTTTGCGGCCACGCCCGACGCCGCAACGGGGGAGATATCCACAGCGCGCGTGATCTGAATCCACAACAACGACGACGACCCTGATGCTTGACGTCCAGTGCCCATCACTGTCCATCATGTGGACGAACTCTTTGAAGCCGACACCGTATTCACGGTTGATGCGGATGGATCACAGGAGCTCTCTCGCCACCAAGCGCGGCACTCGCGCTTCTTGCTCACCAGTCGTGGGGTGCGGGCCGACGCTGCAACGGTTGACGAACAAGGTTGGAGTTTCCTCGAGCATCCGGTGACCCGGTGGCGTGCGGCGCAGCTGCCGTTGGCCGATGAGGCAGTTCTCTCGCACGGGACCGCCGCCCTCATCTTGGGACTGCCCCTCCCGGTGTGGATGGCCGATCAACACGTCATTCATGTGACCGCTCCGCGCACTGCATGTCGCCCGCGACGGCGCGACATTCGCACCCACCACGCATCCCTACTGCCGATCGAATGCGCGGAGATCGACGGTTTCCGGGTTACTTCACCGGCCCGCACCTATACCGACGTCGCCTACCGGCTGAAGATTCCCGAACTAGTGGCATTCGGCGACGCAATGATGCGCAAGTACGGCACCTCCCCGCGGGAGTTGCTGGCGACCGTCCTACGACGCAAGCGATACCCGGGTCGACGAAAGGCTCGGTACTGCGTCGACCTGCTCGACCCCCGTGCGGAATCGCCCAAGGAATCCGAACTCCGGATCACGCTGTTCGAGGCTGGGTTGCCCCAACCGTCGATCAACCCGGACATCGTGGATGACCGCGGTCACTTTCTCGCCCGTGGCGACATCGCATACGAGGACTACCAGGTCTTGGTCGAATACGACGGTGCCTACCACGCGGAGATGATCCAACGAGCCCACGATGCAGCCCGCCGGGCGGTGTTGCGCGAGCACGGGTGGATCGTCGTCGAGATCGTCGGGGAGGACATGCGTCACCCAACTCGAGTCATCTCCCGAGTGCGCCAGGCGTTACGTGAGCGCGGCTGGCGTCCCTAACCCCAACCCCTCCCCCCCGTTCCGGCGTCGGTTGTGGCCGCAAAATCGTCCCGATCGCGGCCACAACCGACGCCGGAACGGGGGGGAGGGAGGGGGTCGGGTAGGGTCTCCTTCGCTTCATGGGCCTATAGCTCAGCCTGGTTAGAGCGCTTCCCTGATAAGGAAGAGGTCGATGGTTCAAGTCCATCTAGGCCCACCACCCGTACTCGACCCGTGACCGGTCACTGACCGCGAACGCGAACCAAGAACTCCCGCGTCCCACCTAGCGTTGCCGTCATGCGACGTCCCTCGACATCTCCCACCGCTCTCACAGCCGGCACCCTCATGCTGGCCGGCGCCCTCGCACTCACCGGGTGTTCAAGCGGCACCGATTCGGTGAGCGAACAAATGGCCGAGGAACTCATCGAGTCGGGCACCGACGGGGACGTTGAGGTGGAAATCGACGACGACTCCATGTCGATGACCGATGAGGAGGGAGGCGGGTTCTCCGCCGGTGGCGGAGCCCAGCTCCCACCGGCATTTCCCGATGACATCCCCCTCTTCACGTACGGAACTCTCGTCGCTGCTGCCGTGCTGCCCGACGACGGATTCACCGCCACGTGGCAGATGGAAAGGCCCGATGAAGCACTCGTCGAGGCCTACATCGCCGAGTGGGAAAGCGTGGGCTTCACCCGTGGTGGATTCTTGGACATGAGCACAGATGGCACCCGCGTGTGGACGTACCAGATGACCAGCGCGGATCTCGAGGTCGCAGTCAGTGCGACGATCGCCGATGGCAACGACGCAGAGGACAGCCTGGTGTCGATCAGTGGCACCTACGTCGAGTGAAGAGTGCGTGACAGCCATCACACTGAGCGTGGGTGCGGTGAACTGAGACCATGAGTTAACCGCTTGTTCAACTGCGATACGTCACCTGTCTACGCGGGCTCTTTAGCGTCCCGCTCGTATCACACACACGGGCCCACAAGGCCATCTGCAAATACGAAAGGGTGACGCATGACGTCCACACGAAAGCTTGCCGTAGTGGCAGGTGCCTTGGGCATGTCCCTGGTGCTCGCCGCCTGCGGTGGCAGCGACTCGTCCTCCGATTCCGCGGAGGAGACCGCTGCTGCAACGACCGAGGAAACCGCTGCTGACGAGACTGCCGCGGAGACCGCAGAAGAGACTGCGGAAGAGGCTCCTGCCGAGCTGACCGGCTCCATCAACCTCGACGGCTCCAGCACGGTCGGTCCGCTGTCCGAAGTTGCTGCCGAACTGTTCATGCAGCAGTACCCGGGTGTGCAGGTGACCGTTGCGGTCTCCGGCACCGGCGGTGGCTTCGAGAAGTTCTGCAACGGCGAGACCGACGGAAACAACGCCTCGCGCCAGATCAAGGACGAAGAGGTTGCGAACTGTGACGCCAATGGCATCGCATCTGACAGCATCACCGTCGCCAACGACGCACTCACGCTGCTGGTGAACCAGGACAACCCGCTGCAGTGCATCACGATCGAGCAGGCGAACCAGATCTGGGGCCCTGACGCAACAGTCTCCACCTGGGGCGAGGTCGATGGCCTGGACATCCCAGCTGACTTCGCTGACACGCCGATCGCGCTCTACGGACCGGGTACCGATTCGGGCACCTTCGACTTCTTCACCGACGTGGTGAACGGTGAAGAGGGCGCCATCCGTATCGACTACACCTCGATCGGTGAGGACGACAACGCCGCAGTGACCGCCATCAGTGGTGACGTCGGCGCGATGGGCTACGTGCCCTTCGCCTTCTACCAGGAGTCGCTGGACCTCGTGAAGGGTCTGGAGATCGACGGTGGCGACGGCTGCATTGCTCCCACGCCGGAGAACGTGCTCGACGGCAGCTACAGCCCGCTTGGTCGTGAGCTGTACGTCTACGCGAGCGACGCCGCACTCAGCAAGCCGGAGACGGTGGAGTTCTTCAACTTCTACATCAACAACGCCGCTGACATCGCTTCCGTGGCCGGCGCTGTTGGACTCTCTCCGGAGCAGACCGAAGAGCAGTTGGCCAAGGTCGCTGCCCTCTCCGGTTCCTGAGATCACTGAAGAGAACGACGAAACACTGAACCCATGAGTTCACGCGTCATCACCCCAGGGGCCCCCGGCGGCGGACCGAACGTCCGTTCGCTGGAGGCCCCTGGGCTGCGCATCGGTGAACGAATCATCAAGGCCCTGCTGTGGGCGGCGGCGGTACTTTCAGTCGTCGTCACGACCGGGATCGTGATCTCGCTACTGCTCCCCAGCTTGGGCTTCTTCCAGCAGGTCTCGCTCGTTGAGTTCCTCACCGGGACGATCTGGGCACCGGCGTTTGCGGAGCCTTCTTTCGGTGTGATCCCGATCGTGGTCGGCACCTTGATGGTGGTTTTCTTCGCAATGCTCGTTGCGGTACCGGTCGGTCTAACCTCAGCGATCTACCTGTCTGAGTACGCACCGAAAAAGGTCCGCAAGACGATCAAGCCGATCCTCGAAGTGCTGGAGGGCATCCCGACGGTTGCTATCGGTTTGTTCGCCTTCAGTGTGCTGACGCCGTTGATCCGTGAACTAACGCCCTTCCTTCCGTGGACAGGACCGTTCTCGATCGGCGTGGCCGGCATCACGGTGGGCTTGTTGATCATCCCGCTGGTGTCCTCGGTCTCCGACGACGCTATGCGTTCGGTGCCGATGTCGCTGCGCGAAGGTGCGTACGCGATGGGTGCGACGAAGTTCGAGGTGGCGCTTCGGGTAGTTCTACCCGCGGCCATCTCCGGCGTTATCGCGGCATTCGTGCTCGGTATTTCGCGAGCGATCGGCGAAACGATGGTCGTCCTTCTGGTCGCTGGCGCCGGTAACCCGGTGTTGAGTTTCGATCCCACCAAGGGCATCCAGACGATGACCGCCTACATCGGTAGCACCGCAACCGGTGATATTTCCCAGGGCACGATCACCTACGACAGCATCTTCGCGGTCGGCGCCCTGTTGTTCCTGATGACTTTGGTGATGAACATCCTCGCCATCCGACTCGTTCGTCGATTCCGGGAGGTTTACGACTGATGGCCGACGATTCCGGCTACTCGTCTCGAGTCGCGATGCCACCGCGCACCCGCACAGCCGTCGGGGGCGCACGCGAAGTGACCGAAGCGATGCTCTCCACCGGGGACCGAAAGAAGAAGGTCCGCGGGCTGATCATCTACTCACTGCTGCTGCTCGGGCTGACAACGGCACTGGTGTCTATCGCCGCCATGATCACTTGGGCGTTCATCGCCGGCGGGCCGAGGCTTAGCCTCGAACTATTCACGAACGTGCCCTCCGTGGTGACACCCGAGAGTGCGGGCTATCGCACGGCGATCCTGGGTACCTTGTACGTGATCGGCGGAGTGATCGTGCTGATCGTCCCGCTAGGTGTCGGCGCTGCTATCTACCTGGAGGAGTTCGCCAACCCACGGAACCCGTTCAACCGATTCGTGGACCTGAACATCCAAAACCTGGCAGGTGTGCCCTCGATCGTCTTCGGCATCTTGGGTCTGGCGTTCATCGTCCGCGGCCCGCTGAGCTGGGGTTTCGTGGCTGCCGCAGGTTCCTTGACCCTGGCATTGCTCGTGCTGCCGACCGTAATCCTGGCCTCTCGCGAAGCGATCCGCGCGGTGCCATCATCGATCCGAGACGGATCCTTGGCGCTGGGCGCAACCGTCTGGCAGGCGGTCTCCAAGCAGGTACTTCCCGCGGCCTTCCCCGGAGTGCTGACCGGGGTCATCCTGGCGGTGGCCCGCGCGATCGGTGAGGCGGCCCCGCTGCTCCTCGTGGGAGCAGTCACCTTCGTTACCTTCGATCCGCAGTTCTTCGAGGGTGGATACAGCACGCTGCCGACCATGATCTACAGCTACGCCAAGCGGCCCCAGGAGGAACTTCAGGTTCTGGCTGCTGCAGGTGTCGTGATCATGTTGGTGCTTTTGATCCTCATCAACTCGGTGGCCATATATCTTCGTAATCGCTTCGAGAGGACCTGGTAATGCCGAAAGCAACGACGGGAGACACCGTGACCACGGACGAAGAGGCAAGTAACACACCGTCTCTTGGAGTGAGCGACGCACTGGGTGATGAGCGGGTCCGACAAGCCTCCGGTGTCAACACCTTCGAGTTGCGGGGTGTGAACGTCTACTACGGCGACATGCTTGCGGTCAGTGATGTCTCGCTGGATATCCCGCATAACGAGATCACGGCATTCATCGGCCCATCCGGGTGCGGCAAGTCAACGCTGCTCAGGTCCTTGAACCGGATGAACGATCTCATCCCCACCGCACGGGTGACCGGTGATGTGCTGTACCACGGCGTGGACATGTACGGCCCGAAGATCGACCCGGTGCAGGTCCGCACGGTCATCGGCATGGTCTTCCAAAAGCCCAACCCGTTCCCCAAGTCGATCTACGACAACATCGCTTTCGGTCCGCGGATCCTGGGAATGAAGGGTGATCTCGATGAGATCGTCGAGTCCTCGCTGCGCCGCGCGGCCCTGTGGGATGAAGTCAAGGATCGGTTGAAGGACAACGCTTTCGGGATGTCCGGTGGTCAGCAGCAGCGCCTATGCATCGCGCGGGCTATCGCGGTCCAGCCGGATGTCATCTTGATGGACGAGCCGTGCTCAGCGCTGGACCCGGTTTCCACCGGCAAGGTCGAGGACCTCATGCTTGAACTGAAAGAGGACTACACAATCGTCATCGTCACCCACAACATGCAGCAGGCAGCACGCATCTCGGACCTGACAGCCTTCTTCACTGTTGCCGCAATGAACGAGAGCAGCAGCCGTACCGGCGTGCTGGTGGAGATCGACGAGACACGTTCGATTTTCTCTAACCCGAAGGATGAGCGGACCGCAAACTACGTCACCGGAAAGTTTGGTTAAGACGCCGAACTAGCCGAAGCGACCCGAGATGTAATCCTCCGTCTGCTGATTCTTGGGATTGGAGAAGATCTCACTGGTCGAACCCACTTCGATCAAGTGACCGGGCTGACCGATGCCTGCGAGATTGAAGAAGGCGGTCTCGTCAGAAACGCGTGCAGCTTGCTGCATGTTGTGGGTGACGATGATGATCGTGTACTGCTCCTTGAGTTCGTGAATCAGCTCTTCGATTGCGAGCGTGGAAATCGGATCGAGCGCTGAGCACGGTTCGTCCATCAACAGCACTTCCGGCTGCACGGCGATAGCCCGCGCGATGCATAGGCGCTGTTGTTGACCGCCGGACAAGCCCGCACCGGGCCGGTTCAGGCGATCCTTCACTTCCTCCCACAGGTTGGCTCCGCGCAGCGACTTCTCGACCAACTCGTCGAGATCGGCACGCTTTCGCGGGCCGCCCTTCTCGAGCTTCATGCCGGCAACGACGTTCTCGTAGATCGACATCGTCGGAAAGGGATTGGGGCGCTGGAAAACCATGCCGATCATGCGGCGAACCAGAACCGGATCCACGTTCGGCGCGTAGATGTCTTCGCCATCGAGCAGCACCCGACCGCTGATGTGTCCCCCGGGTGTCACTTCGTGCATCCGGTCGATGGAGCGCAGCACGGTGGATTTACCGCAGCCGGATGGACCGATGAACGCCATAACGGATTGAGGCCGAACCTGCAGGTTCACGTCTTCAACGGCCTTGAAGTCGCCGTAGAAGATGCTCAGGTTCTCCAGCGCGATTCGACTGCGGGTGTCGACGCTGTCTTGGAGGGTGGCGGCAGTCGCATTCATCAGTGTTCCTTCGGGGCGTAGCGGGCGGCGAGGATTCGGGCGGTGGCGTAGAAGAACAACACGATCAGGATCAAGGTCAGTGCGCCCGCCCAAGCGCGGTCGAGTGAGGATTGCGTGCCACGGGCGATCTGATCCCAAATGAAGGTCGGTAGGGAGGCCTGTGAGCCTTCGAATGCGTTCCAGTTCACGTCCTGGGCTAGGAACGTGGTGAGGAGGAGTGGAGCGGTCTCCCCGGTGACGCGTGCCACGGCCAGCATCACGCCGGTGATGATTCCCGAGATCGCGGTAGGTAGCACGACTTTGATGATCACCCGGTACTTCGGAATCCCGAGCGCTAGCGCACCTTCACGAAGTTCGTTAGGAACGATGCGAAGCATCTCCTCAGCCGAGCGCACCACCACCGGGATCATCAAGATCGTTAACGCGAGCCCGGCTGCGAATCCTGATTGTGGGAACCCGAGGGTGAGGATCCAGAAGGTGTAGATGAACATGCCCGCGACGATCGAGGGAATACCCGTCATCACGTCGACGAAGAAGTTGATGCTGCGCGCTAGGCGACCACGCCCGTATTCACTCAGGTAGATCGCCGTCAATAGGCCGATGGGAACGGAGATCAACGTTGCGATACCCACCTGTTGAACTGTTCCCAGTACGGCGTGCGCAACCCCACCGCCTGCTGCACGTGGGTTGACGTTGCGCATCGTGTCCACGAACAGGAAGTTCACAGACAACACGGTCACGCCCTTGTAGATGACCGTGATGAGGATCCAGACAAGGGGTAACAGCGCCAGAATCGCACCGGAGTAGATCAGGGCCGTGGCGAATCGGTCGACTGCGTGACGTCGTCCCTCAACAGCAAGCGTCCAGCCCGTGTACATCGTCAAAAAGACGATGATCACAACGACGACGGGAGCCAAGCCAAGAACAGTTACTTGGGTGAGTTGGACGAACAGCCCAACGAGTAAGCCGACCGCCAATGAACCTACGGGCGCCCACCGTGGAAGACGGCGTCCGGTAAGGCGTAGAGCGTCGTCGCCGGGAGAGATGGGCGCATGAATGTCAGATCGCAGAGCCATCAGTTAGCCCCCGAGAAGTCGCGCCTGCGGTTGACCACCCAGCGAGCGGTCATGTTCACCACCAACGTGATGAAGAACAAAGCCATGCCCGTGGCGATGAGTGCGCTACGACCATTGCTTGCGGCTTCACCCCACTTCAGAGCGATGTTTGCTGCGATGGAGTTGCCACCGGGTTCGGTGATCTGCCAGTTGATCTCGAACACAGCCGAGAGGATCAAAGCGACCGCGATCGTTTCACCGAGCGCTCGACCCAACCCCAGCATTGCTGCCGAAATCATCCCCGGACGGCTGAACGGCAGCACTGCCATCCGGATCATTTCCCAGCGGGTGGCACCGAGGGCCAGTGATGCCTCGATGTGACCCTTGGGCACTTGCCAGAAGACTTCCCGGGAGATAGCAGACACCGTGGGCAGGATCATGATCGCGAGAACGAACCCGGCAATCAGGATGCTCTTCGTGTACAGATCCAGATCGTTGCTGAAGAACGGGATCCATCCCAGATACGAAGACAACCATTGCGCCGCCGGAACTATCTGGGGCATGAAGTAGTACAGCCCCCACAGGCCGAAGATGATCGACGGCACTGCCGCCAGCAGGTCGACGACGAAGCCAAGTGTTCGTGCGATGCGGCGCGGTGCATAGAAGGTGATGAACAGCGCGGTGCCTATACCGATCGGCACTGCGAGCGCCATCGCGATCAATGACGTCCACAGTGTGCCGAAGATGAGAACCGCGATTCCCCATTCCGGGGGATCGGCATCGGGCAGCCACTGCTGGTTGGTGAATACGTTGCCTGTGTTGTTCTGCAGCGCGGGAATCGACTGCCAGATCAAGAAGGCCGCGATGGCCGCCAACACACCGAGCACTCCGATTCCGGCTGCCGTCGTTGTGAATCGGAAGTTGCGATCACCGGGGCGAACGGAGGAACCAGTGATTCGCGGCGGGGTGAGCAGACTCATCTCCCAGCTCCTTGCATCACGAGATCCCCGGAGGCACGAACGTCGGTCAGCAGATCACCGGACAACGGCACGTAACCGATCTCACCGAGCAATTCCTGTCCGGAGTCCGATGCCGCAAATGCGAGGAACTCGGCTACCAGGGCCGGGTTCTGGTTATCCGACAGTCCAGCTGTGCAGACGATCTCGTAGGTAACGATGCTGATCGGATAAGCGTCCGGGACGGTTGTTGTGTAGTCAATATCGAGAACGATGTTGCCGCCTTCTGTGGATGAAGGTGATGTGGACAGTGTGATCGAAGCGTTCTGCGCCGTCGGTTCGACCGGACCGGCCCCTTGGTCGATGGAGACCGGCTTGGTGTTGATGGCGTCGATCAAGTAGGAAAGCTCCACGTAACCGATTGAGTTCGGTGTTTGGGCTACGGAAGCGCTGACCTGGTCTGACCCGCGTGCTCCTTGACCACCGGGCGCGGTCCACTCTTTGCCGGTGTCGTAATCCCAATCGTCGGGG
Source organism: uncultured Rubrivirga sp. (assembly GCA_964634545.1). Classification (GTDB taxonomy): domain Bacteria; phylum Actinomycetota; class Actinomycetes; order S36-B12; family S36-B12; genus S36-B12. Next base: position 15,878 of record CAZWIW010000016.1, on the reverse strand, counting down.
GCGGTGGCTTCGAGGTAGTCCGAGAAGTTCGCGGTGGTTCCGGAGGAGTCGGAGCGGTGGAACTGTGCAATGGCCGCATCGGGCAAAGCCGCATCTGGGTTCAACGCGACGATTGCCGGGTCGTTCCACCGAGTTATCTCACTGGAGAAGATCCCCGCGATGGTCGACGGGTCGAGAACGAGGGAATCGACATCGTCGAGGTGGTAGACGACGGCTATGGCGCCACCGACCAACGGAATGTTGATCGCCGGATTTCCCTCGCAGCGTTCGAATGCGTTGTCCAGGTCCTCACCTTCAACCGCAGCATCCGTTCCTCCGAAGGACACCTGCGCCGAGAGGAAGGCCTCCACGCCTGCGCCTGAACCAACAGGCTGGTAGTCGATCGTGGATTGCGGGCACGCGGTTTGGTAGACGTTCACCCATTCGGTGATGGCGTTCGCCTGCGCGCTGGAACCCGCGGCTTGGATCCGTCCGTCTACACACGTGATGTCGCCAGCGGCCATCGCCGCTTCGGCTGCAGGGATGGCGGGGTTGACGGTGGTCGAGGAACCGCAGGCGCTCAGCACCAGTCCGGAAAGCGCCAAGCCGACACCGGAAACAGCAACTCCGCGCGGTTGATACCGCCTCGACGCCTGATGTGCGCTCGGCACAGGTCTCCTCAGGAAATCGCAGGGTGCTCGTCGCGGGGAGGTCTCGACGGTCGGCTCGGGGAAAACGCCGAGACATGAAACTAGGCAGGCCAAATGAAGGAGAATCAAGCAGTAGGTGAACAGAAAGTGAACAGCAGATCGTAGAAACGTCACGCACTCTGAAAACACCCCCTTTCCGCGATGATTTGTTCACTTTCCGGCCACTTATGCGCAATTCCGTGCGGCGCAGGGTCCGTCAACTCAGGTGTCGAGTTCCCCGCGCAAGACACCCCCTCTGGCGCGGCCCGACCAGACCAGGCACTATTGGATTTCTAACGTGGAAATGGAGATCACCCCATGAAGAAGCTGCTCCTCCTGGCCGTCCTCGGTGGCATCGGCTACCTGGTCTACCGCCAGTACATGGCCAGCCAGGCCGAGCAGGACCTGTGGGCTGAGGCGACAGCCGCACCCGACCTGAGGTAGCCGCGGTAGCCCCGATAGCTGGACCTCGTTCACCTCAAGGCGGCCGACCGTCCCGTGCACCACCCGGCTGCGCCCGGGTATTCTTCGGCGTCCCATCCGGGGGCTTAGCTCAGCTGGTAGAGCGCTGCCTTTGCAAGGCAGAAGTCAGGGGTTCGAGTCCCCTAGCCTCCACAATCGATCCATAGTTCGACGCTGTGCTACACCGCGCTACATTTGATCTTGTGAGTGCTGAAGCGATTTCCCACGGGGAATTGCGCAATGAGAGTGGGCGCATTCTGCGCGAGGTGCAACAAGGGCAGTCCTTCATCATCACCAACAACGGGGAGCCGGTCGCAGAGATCCGACCCCTCACTTCGGACCCCTTCGCCGGCCTGACGGTAAGTCGAGCCAAGCCCGGGGCCCGGTTTCGCGACATCGTGCCCGTCGAGGTCGAATCCGACGAGACAGCCCTCGAAGCCCTTCGCGCCCTACGGGGTGATCGGTGATCGCCTACCTCGACACTTCCTGCGCAGCGGCTCTACTGAAGCGGGAGGAGAAATCGCAAGAGATTGCGGACTATCTCGCAGATTGGACCGATGATGGCCACCTGCTCGTGGCTGGCGAGCTCCTGGCAACGGAACTGAACCGGGTGGCCACTCGCTTCGGCATTGCGGTCCAGAAGGTTCAAGGCATTACTGACGCCCTCAACCTCGTTACTCACACCAGTTCCGATTTCCGGGTGGCTGGTCAACTCCCTGGAGGCCGTCTGGGCAGCCTTGATGCGCTTCACCTGGCGACTGCGATCCGGATTGGAGTTGATGCGCTCCTTTCCGATGACGCGGAACTGGTGAGTGCCAGCGAAGCCGCCGGCATCCCCGTCCTCGACCCCTCACTCCCGGCTCGTCAGCTCTGACGGACGCATGAAAGACTCGCCAGCATGACGACTACTGCGACGCTTTCGACCAACTTCGGCGACATCAACGTGAACTTGTTCCCCGATCAGGCCCCCAAGACGGTGCGCAACTTCACCGGGCTGGCCGAGGGCACCCAGGAGTGGACCGATCCGAAGGTGAACGCCAAGTCCACCGCGCCGCTGTACAACGGAACGATCTTCCACCGCGTGATCCCGGGCTTCATGATCCAAGGCGGAGATCCGCTGGGCACCGGCACCGGTGGCCCGGGTTACCGCTTCGACGATGAGCCGCACCCCGAGCTCACCTTCGACAAGCCCTACCTGCTCGCGATGGCCAACGCCGGACCGAACACCAACGGCTCGCAGTTCTTCATCACCGTCGCCCCCACCACGTGGCTGAACTTCAAGCACACGATCTTCGGTGAGGTGGCCGACCAGCCCTCGCGCGATGTAGTCGATGCGATCGCAGCGGTCGAGACCGGTGGCCAGGATCGTCCGAAGCAGGATGTGGTGATCGAATCGATCACCATCACGCGTGACTGACCAACCCTTCACAAGTAGGCCCGCGCCGCGGGCACCTCGCTGCTATCGGCACCAAGACGTCGAAACCTGGATCCGCTGCTCACGGTGCGATAAGGCGATCTGCCCGCAGTGCATGATCGAAGCGCCGGTGGGCTACCGCTGTCCGGATTGCATGCAAGTCGAACGACCGGTGCAACCCACCACCGTTGCTGGTGGCGTCGCGATCCTCAAGCCGTACGTCACTTACACACTGATCGTCATAAACGTCGCAGTTTTCATTCTTCAATACTCGGCAGGTATCAATGCGGTAGCCGAAGAGTTCGGCATGTGGCCGGTCGGCATCGCCATCGGTGGTGAGTGGTACCGGCTCATCACAAGCGCGTTCTTGCACGGATCGTTTCTGCATATCGCCTTCAACATGTACGTGCTGTTTGCGCTTGGTCCAACACTCGAACGTATCCTCGGTCACAGCAGATTCGTGATTCTCTATCTGGCGGCTGCGTTAGGCGGCGCAGTGGCGTCGTACTACTTCTCGGACATCCGTACGGTTTCCGTGGGTGCAAGTGGCGCGATCTTCGGGCTCATGGGCGCGTTGGTGGTCGCTGGTCGCAGGTTGCGGTACGACGTCACCCAGGTATTGGTGCTGCTGGGCATAAACGTCGTCATTGGTTTTCTTGCCCCCGGTATCGATTGGCGGGCCCATTTCGGCGGGCTCGTTGTCGGTGCTGCTGTGGCAGCAGTTTTGGTGCATGCACCCAAGAAGGGGCGCATTCCTATTCAAGTAGCGGGTGTGGGTGGAGTGCTGCTCATCATCACTGCGATGACGATGCTGCGAACGTCGCAAATCCAACAACTTGTTGCTCCGTTGGGTGTCATCAATACTTGATTGCGCGTACGGTGCTCGGGGGAAGGGAGCCGTCATGAACGACGCCGTGATCGTTGAAGCCGTCCGCACACCCGTTGGTATCGGTAAGCCCGGAAAGGGTGCGCTATCCGACATCCACCCGGTGGACCTGTCCGCCATCGCCATCGACGCGCTCGTGCAACGAAGTGGTGTCGACCCCGAGGCGATTGACGACGTCATCTGGGGATGCGTAAGCCAAGTGGGGGAACAGAGCGCGAACGTGGCGCGCAACGCTGCGCTTGCTGCGGGACTACCGGAATCGGTTACCGGGGTGAGCATCGATCGGCAGTGCGGATCAAGCCAGCAAGCCGCGCATTTCGGTGCTGCTGCGGTGATGTCCGGTCAGATGGACGCGGTGATCGTGGGTGGCGTTGAGTCGATGTCACGCGTTCCGATGTTCTCCAACATGGCCGGTGGTGATGGACCGTTCGGGCCGCGCATGCTCGCGCGCTATCCGCATCTGGTGAACCAGGGGATCAGCGCGGAGATGATCGCCGAGCAATGGGGGCTCTCGCGCACATACCTGGATGAACTCGCCGCCGAGTCCCACCAGCGGGCGGCGCGCGCTGCCAAGGACGGGTTGTTCGAGGCGGAGATCGTCGTTGTTGATACAGATGGCGGGGAAGTCGCTGCCGATCAGGGGATTCGACCCGACACCACGGGGGAATCACTCGCCGGGTTGAAGCCGGCGTTCACTGACGACGGTGTGGTGACCGCGGGCAATGCGTCGCAGATATCCGATGGCGCAGCGGCGTTGCTGATCATGAGTTCGGCGCGTGCCGCGGAGTTGGGTCTGCGTCCGGTGGCCCGGTTCCATTCCTTCGCGATGGCCGGGGTGGATCCGGTGATCATGTTGACCGGGCCGATCCCGGCGACCGCCAAGGTGCTTCGGAATGCGGGGCTGGAGCTTTCGGATATCGGGACGTTCGAGGTGAACGAGGCGTTCGCTTCGGTGCTGGGGGCTTGGTACGCGGAAACCGGAGCCGATCCTGCGCTGACCAATCCGCAAGGTGGGGCGATCGCGCTCGGGCATCCGCTCGGGGCATCGGGGGCGCGGCTGATGACCACGATGGTGCACCGGATGCGTCGGGACGGCACCCGCTACGGGTTGCAGACGATGTGCGAGGGCGGCGGAATGTCCAATGCGACTGTTCTGGAGTTGCTGTAGTCACACCCGTCACACGCCTGACCTAGTTATCCACAGACAATCCACACCTGGGGATGAACTACACGCGTGTAAGTCGGTTTCCCTCACGAAATCACGATGTCACCGTGTCAGGGGACATACCAGCCGTGTGGAAAACCCGCCCCATTCAACCCGTTTCCCCCGGATTCCGGGGAAAGTGCGCAGAATCGGGCCGAAACAGGGGGAAGTGAAGCGAATCCCCCGGAATCCGGGGGAAACGATCAGTGGTGGGTTACTTCCACTTCGTGGACAAAACGAAGCCCACGATGATGAATCCGAATCCGATACCGACGTTCACCAGCCCATTGGCCTGTCCACCGATGGAGTTCATCACCGGAATTTGCGAGCCGGCTACGTAGAAGATGACGATGTAGATCAGGCCGATCACGAAGCAGGCCACCATGGCCGGGGCCAACCACGATGGCGACCCGATCTTGGCTACCTTTCGTTCCCCCTTGTTCGGCGGCGGGGTGAACGGCTCCTTCTTGCGACCTTTGGACTCTGGCACCCCTCTAGCCTGCCACACGATCATGAAACGGGTACCGGAGAATGGGCCCGTGGACACCCCCCGGCCCCGGATCCTCGTGGTGGACAACTACGACTCCTTCGTGTTCAACCTGGTCCAGTACCTCGAGCAGCTCGGTGCGGACGTAACCGTGGTTCGCAACGACGACGTAACCCCCGAGCAGTGTCGCGACTACGACGGAGTTCTGCTCTCCCCTGGCCCCGGCACCCCCGAGGATGCGGGCGCGTGCGTGCAGATCGTGCGCGAGTGCGGTGGGCAGGTGCCGATCTTCGGTGTGTGCCTGGGGCATCAGGCCATCGCCGCTGCGTACGGAGCTTCGGTAACCCAGGCGCCGGAGTTGCTGCATGGCAAGACCTCCCAGGTGGTGCACCAGGACACCGGGGTGCTCGCCGGTCTACCCAAGCCGTTCACCGCCACGCGTTACCACTCACTCGCGGTGGATCCGGCCACTGTGCCCGCCGAGTTAGAGGTGACGGGCACTACCGAGTCGGGCGTGATCATGGCGCTGCGCCATACCGGCGCGAAGATCGAGGGTGTGCAGTTCCACCCGGAGTCGGTGCTCACCGAGGGCGGGCACGAGATGCTCGCGAACTGGCTAGCGGAGTGTGGCTACCCAGTTGCCCGGGATCGTGCGCGCACGCTGCAGCCGGTAATCGGTAAGAACGACGACGCCCCCGACGACTAGCCCCGCGAAGTAGCGACGAGCGCTTGAATGCGAGTGCTTGTTCAAGCACATAAAACTGCGAAGTCGAGCACACAAAACTGCGAAGTCGAGCACACGTTTTTGCTATTTCGCGGGGGGAGCGGGGTTAGGAGACGGGGACTGTCGGTGCCGGAACCGGCTCCGGGGGTGCGGTCGGCGCTGGTGCTGGTTCAGGTGGTGCGGTCGGCTCGGGCGCCGGCGGCTGATCGGTAGGTGCCGGCACCGGACCGTCGGTCGGCTGGTTCGGATCAGGCGGCAGCGTTTCGGTGGGCACCGGGGTGGGTGTCTCGGTCGGCTCGGGTGCCAACGAGATGGTGATGGTCACAACCGATCCGCGCTCCAGCGAAGTTCCCGGCTGCGGGGACTGCGCGAGCACGATGCCCGGCGGTTCCAAAGTCGATTCTTGCTCGACTTGTTGAACTTCGAAGCCCGCCTGCGCGAGGTCGCTCAGCGCCTGCGCAACGGTCACTTCGCGGACGTCCGGCACCTCGATCAACCCGGAGGACACCACCACGGCGACTGCACTGCCGGCAGCCAACTGCGCACCCTCGGCTGGATCCTGCGCAAGCACGTAGCCAGCCGGCTGGTTGGAGTCCTCCTCCGAAATGTCTCCGAGCTGCAAGTTCGCATCACCGAGCGCCGTGCGCACCGCATCCAAGGACGTCAATCCGATCAACTGCGGCACCGTCGCCTGTTCGCGCCCGGTGCTGATCGTCACGTTGACCGCTTGACCCTGCTCGATGCTCTCCCCCGGAGCGGGCTGCTGCGCGATGATCGTGCCCGGTTCGCGATCGGAGATCTCCGGTGTCTGCGCGCCAAGGCGCAGTTCGAACTCGGCCAGGTTCTCGGTGGCCTCTTCCAGTGTCAAGCCATCGAGGTTCGGCACGTTGACCAACGACGCCGACGTACCCCCGAAGATGAACCGCCCAATGGCAAGCGCACCGAGTACGGCAATGGCAACGGCCGACAAGCTCAGGATCCAAAACAAGGTGCTGCGCCCGGCGCGGCCACGCCGGCGCCGGCGGTCGTCGTAGATCGGATCACTGGAGGAGTCCGAGTAGCCAGCGCCACCACTTCCCGCGGCTTCCACCGGCGCGAGCTGCTGGGTGTAGTCGGGGGTGATGGTTGGAACGGCGGCGGTCACGGGGCTCCCGGCGATCGCCCGCTCCACATCACTGCGGAATTCCGTGGCGCTTTGATAGCGGTCGTCGGCTCGCTTGGCCAGCGCTCGCAACACGACCGCGTCGATTTCCGGTGAAACTCCACTGTCGACCTGCGATGGCGGGCTGGGCATCTCGCTGACGTGTTGATACGCGATGGACACCGCACTCTCACCGGTGAACGGCGGCCGGCCGACTAGCAACTCATAGAGCAGCACCCCGGTGGAGTACAGGTCGCTGCGCGCATCGACAACCTCACCGCGCGCTTGCTCGGGCGACAGATACTGCGCGGTGCCCATCACCGCCGAAGCGGACGTCATCGTCTGCCCGGATTCATTGATCGCGCGCGCGATACCGAAGTCCATGACCTTGACTTCGCCGGTGCGGGTGAGCATGACGTTCGCTGGCTTGATGTCGCGGTGCACGATGCCGTGCCGGTGCGCGTAATCCAACGCGGCTAGAACTCCGGCAGCGATTTCCAGCGCGCGTTCCGGTAACAGCCGACGTCCGCTGGCGAGCAGTTGACGCAACGTCATGCCATCGACGTATTCCATGACGATGTAGGGAACGACGACGCTTTGCCCGTCCGGCTCGATGAGGGTGTCTTCGCCGGTGTCGTAGACAGCGACGATATTCGGGTGGTTCAACGCCGCAGCGCTTTGCGCTTCCCGGCGGAAACGGGCTTGGAAACTCGGATCCTTCGCTAGATCGGGCCGCAGGATCTTGATGGCCACCCGGCGTCCGAGCCGCAGGTCGCGGCCCTCGTGCACCTCAGCCATCCCGCCACGGCCGATAACGCCGCCGACCTGGTATCGGTCGCCGAGCATCTTGCCGGGCTCTTCGGTCTCCACTTGCAGTCCTTCCGTGCGTTTTCCGCGTTCTTAGCGGCCGCTCATTGTCTCAGGAGTCGGTGAACTCCCCGATTGCGCCGCGCTCTCACCTTCGTTGCAGTACGGCTTCGATCACGTCCTTGGCGATAGGTGCCCCGAGTCCGTTGCCGCTGACTTCCTCGGCGCCGGCTTCCTCGACGACGACGGCCACCGCCACCTGCGGCGCCGCAGCGGGAGCGAAGGCAACGAACCAGGCGACGGTGGGGCGATCGTTGCCGGTTTGGGCGGTCCCTGTCTTTCCGGCCACTCGAACGTCGGGGATCTGCGCATTCGTGCCAGTGCCGTTGTCGACGACGTTCACCATCATCTCCGTCAACGCCAGCGCCTCGCTGGGGCGCAGGGCGTCGGCGAAAACCTCCGGCTCGGTGGTTTGCAAGATCGTGAGGTCCGGTGCGCGCACTTCCTGGATCAAGTAGGGCGCCATCGTCCGCCCGCTGTTGCCGATCGCCGCGGTCACCATCGCCATCTGCAAAGCAGTGGCGCGAACGTCGTACTGACCTATCGCGCTGAGCGCGGTTTGTGGTTCGTCGGGGTCGGCGGGGAATCGCGAAGTGGCGGCGCGCAGTGGAATCTCGAAACTGGTGTCGAAGCCGAACAGTTCGGATTGCTCGCGCAGCGCATCAGCACCGAGTTCGTTGCCGAGCCAGGCGAAGGCGGTGTTGCACGAGATTGCGAGCGCATCGCGCAAGGTGACTCTGCCGCCGGGTCCGCACTGTTGCCGGTTCCAGTTGCGCAGTTCTCGGTTGGACAGCGGCAGATCGTAGGTGCGTGGCCCCGGCAGGACGGAGTTCGGATTGAACCGTCCTGAGGACAGTGCGGCTGCGGCGGTAACGAGTTTGAAGGTCGAGCCAGGTGGGTTCAACGCCACCACCGGCCGGTTCAGCAGCGGCTTGTCCGGATCGGCTTCCAACTTGGCGTAGTACTCGCGGATCTCGTTCGGATCGTGGCTCGAGAGTCGGTTGGGATCGAACGAGGGTGCCTGCACCGATGCCAGGATCCGCCCGGTTGCCGGTTCGATGGCGACGACGGCGCCCTTCTTACCTCGCAAACCTAGGTAGGCGGCACGCTGCGCGGCAGCATCGATGGTGGTCGTGACCGCGCCGCCCACGGGTTGGCGCCCGGAGATCAACTGCTGAATCCGGTCCACCGCGAAGATGTCCGATCGCCCGTTCAGGATCCGGTTCTCGGTTCGTTCGAGGCCGGTGGCGCCGTAGATAAGGGAGTAGAAACCGGTGACCGGTGCGTACAACCGCGGGTTGGAATAGCGCCGCAGGTACGTGAGCGTCCCGCCGGTTTCGACCGAGCGCGCAACCGGGTCGGTGCCGACGAGGATCGGCCCGCGCTCGCGGTCGTATTCGGCAAGCAGGATGCGTTGGTTGCCCGGGCGATCGCGGTAGTCCCCGGCATTCACCACCTGGATCAGCGTGATGTTCACCAAGACCGCAACCATCATCAAGGCGAAGACGAAGGACAGCCGGCGGATCTGCCTACTCACGAGCGGTACCTCATACCGTGCGCACCACTTGGGTCATGGCGTCGTCGGGTGAGGGCGCCACGGTGTCGGGTCGGCGAGCGCGGTCGGAGATGCGCAGCAAGATCGCGACGATCACCCAGTTGGCCACCAGCGAACTACCACCGTAGGAAAGGAACGGGGTGGTCAAACCGGTGAGCGGAATCAATCCCGTCACTCCGCCGATGATCACGAACACCTGGATCGCCAGCACGATCGACAAACCAGCGGCGAGCAGTTGGCCGAACGCATCGCGCACGCTCACCGCGGTGCGCAGCCCGCGCTCGATCAAGATCGCGTACAGCATCACCACCGCGAACAAACCGGTGATGCCGATCTCTTCCCCGAGGGCCGCGAAGATGAAGTCCGTCTTGGCGAACGGCACCAGGTTCGGAAAGCCTTGCCCAAGTCCCGCACCCAGCACGCCGCCGTTCGCGAGCCCGAAGATCGATTGCACGATCTGGTAGCCACCGGTGTCGGCGTAGGCCCACGGGTCCAACCACACGGTCACCCGCGAGCGCACGTGCGAGAAGTTGTAGTACGCAGCGGCAGCACCGGCGAGGAACAGCAAACCACCGAGGAAGATCCAGGTGCGTCGTTGCGTTGCGATGTACAGCATCGCGACGAACAGACCGAAGAACAACAACGACGTCCCCAGGTCCCGCTCGAACACCAACACCGCGAGCGAGATCAACCAGGCGATCACCAACGGCCCGAGATCTTTCGGGCGAGGTAGTTCGATGCCTAGGAACTTGGTGCGCACCACCGCGAGCGAATCGCGCTTGGCCACCAGGTAGCCGGCGAAGAAGATGACCAAAAGGATCTTCGCTGCTTCGGCTGGCTGGAAGGAAAGATCCCCGATGCGGATCCACAGCGTTGCGCCATTGACCGTCGTGCCGATCACCGGCGCCAGCGGCAAGACGAGCAGCACCAAACCGGCGAGACCGAAGGTATAGGTGTAGCGCGCCAACCGCCGATGGTCTTGCAGTAGTACCAAAACGGCGACGAACAAGATCGTGGCCACCGCGTACCAGGTGAGCTGCGAGTAGACATCGGGCGTGGGCGCAGGTGAATCGCTCAGTGCAGCGCGTCGAGCAGCGGCAACGTCGATCCGGTAGATCATCAACAGCCCGAGCATCGTCAGCAACGTTGCAACCGGCAACAGAATCGGATCGGCGTACTTCGCCCAGATGCGGATGACGATGTGCATGATCAGCGCCAACGCACCGACCACTCCCGCGGTGACCCATAGCCGCGTGGTCATGCCCTCACCGGTGACCCAACCGATTTGCACGGTGCCGAGAAGTCCGATGCCCCAGGCCAGAACGAGCAGTAGCAATTCCACCCACCTACGGGTGGGCTTCTTGCGTGGCTTCTCCTCCGGTGCAAAGAGGTCGGTGTCGCTGGTGGCGCTCACGGTGCCTCCTCGACGGGTTCGTTGCTCAAGCTCCCCGGGCAGCCGGCCGGCGGGAAGATGGTGCGACACTCGGCCGCGCGGGTCTCCAACTCCGCCACGATGCGCACCGCGTCGGACTCACTTTCGGCGGGAATGCCTTTGCTGACGAGTTCTTGGTCGAACAACGGCAACTCACCGACCGGAAGCTGGGTATCGGTTTCCAGGTTGGACAGCCGGATGCCGCCCAGATTCCCTTGGACGCCTTGGTAGATGCCCACGGTTCCGGTGCCGGCGCTGCCGTTCACGGCCACGTACCACTGCCGATCCAGCCACGCCTGCACGCCGAGCAATGCGCCGTAGGTCGCCGCGGCGATCAGGGCGATCACACCAACGTAAGCAGCGATCTTCGTGAATCGACGACGACGACGCTCCTTGCGCACCGCCGCTGCTTGCTGATCGCGCAGCGCTTGTTCGGCGGCCGGGACGATCAATTCGGCATCCACCAGCGGTTGCGGTGCGGTGGCGGGTCCGCCATCAATCGGTGCGGGCGCTTCGGGCGCATCGGGGTCGGGTTGCGAATCGTCGGGGAATCGCACGCCGGGTAGTTGCGCACGTACGCGGGGTTCGCCAGCAGCTCCCACTACTACCGGAGTGAATACGTCGTCCTCGTCGTCCTCGACTGGCACCACATCGGCCACCACCACGGTCACGTTGTCCGGTGCGCCGCGTTCCAGCGCGAGGTCGACCAATCGCGTGACGGACCCGGTGGGGTCGGCCATGGTGAGTGCACCGGCGATGTCGGCTTCGTCGACGAATCCGCTCAGGCCGTCGCTGCACAGTAGGTAGCGATCACCGCGTCGAGCTTCACGCATCGATAGGTCGGCTTCGACCGGGTTCATCCCATCGAGCGCGCGCATCAGGAGCGATCGCTTCGGGTGGGTAGCTGCTTGCTCCTCGGTGATGCGTCCGGCGTCGACAAGTGTTTGCACGTAGGTGTGATCGTGCGTCAACTGCTGCAGGTTGTTGTCACGGAACAAGTACGCGCGCGAGTCACCGACATGCACGATCGCTACCCGGCCGCCTAGCCAATACAAGCCGGTGACGGTGGTGCCCATACCGGTGAGGTCGGGCTCCTCGTTGATGATCACCCCGATCGTTTCACCGACCGAATCGATGGAGTCGGTGAGTGCATTGAGCAGTTCGGCGCTCGATGGCGGATGCACGTCGAGGTCGGCCACCGTTGCGATGGCCACCGCGGATGCCAACTCCCCGGCGGCGTGGCCACCCATGCCGTCGGCCACCAGCAGCAACCGTGGTCCGGCATACCCGCTGTCTTCGTTCCCGGTGCGCACCAGACCAACGTCGGAGCGAGCGGCGTAGCGCAACCCCAGTGAGCCGGCTTCAACAGGTAGCGCCAACGCGGCCTGGCCGTCGTCGTCGATTTCTACCTGCAACTCATCGCGCTCGTCGCCCTCGTCCAATCCTTCGAGCGCGTCGATCTCGACGTCCGATGCGTCGTCGTTAGCCATCGCGCCCTACTTTTGGATCTGCAACGTGGTGCGTCCCACGCGCAGTGGTGCACCGACGGGCAGCACGGTCGGGGTGGTCAAGCGGGTGCGATCGATCCAGGTGCCGTTGGTCGAGCCGAGATCCTCGACCACCCAGGCGCCTTCGGATTCATAGATGCGCGCGTGCCGGCTGGAGGCGTAGTCGTCGTCGATCACGATCGTGGAATCCGGTGCGCGTCCGAGCGTGATCTGGGCGCCCTCGAGGGGAATCTCCGCTCCCTCGAGTGGGCCTTCGATCACCACCAAGCGGGTGCCCTTCACTTTGGAACGACGCGACGCCCGCCCGGAGCGTCGCGAGCGAGTGGTGCGGGTGCTGCGCGCGGAGCGTCCGGCACTCGAGCCGGTGGACCCGGCTTCGGCCGGCTGGTTGCTCGCCCCGCGCAAGTCCTTGCGCAGTGCGAGCAGCGCGAAAATGACGAACAACCACAGCAGGCCTAGGAATGTGAACCGGGCCAAGGTGAGCGCGAGCTCGGACACCGCTCAGCCGCTCCGATAGACCAGCGACGTCCCACCGATCTTCACCACGGATCCGTCTTCCAAGGCGAGTTCGTCGATCTTCTCGCCGTTGACGAAGGTGCCGTTGGTCGAGCGCAGGTCGCGCACCAGCGCGGGGTTGCCGACCACGATCTCGCAGTGCTTGCGCGAGACGCCCGGGTCTTCCACGCGGATATCGGCGTCGGTGCCGCGGCCGAGCAAGGTGATGGCGCGCACGAGTGGGTAGGCCTGCCCGCCGACCTCCAGGCGCGGTTGCCGAGGTGGTGCTGCCGGTTGCGATGGGGCCGCGGGTGACTGCGCTGGTGCGACGGGCTCGTCGACTGCACCGATCTCGACGATCTCTTCCACCTCGATGGCTTCGACCACACCGGCCTTGGACGTAACTTCGGCTTTCGCTTCGCTCCGTACGCGGAAGATGCCGGTCTCGAGGGCGTCGTCCTCGCTCATGGTCACCCGGGCCTCGCCGAGCAGGGTGTAGTTCTGCTCGCCGGCGTAGTTGGTGACCAAGGTGGCCAGTTCGCTGCCGAGGGCGTCTTTGAAGACGGCCAGCCGGGTGTAGTCGTGATGGGACAGTTCGATGTGGAACACGTTGGGGATCACGGTGCGATCCCGGTCCAGCACGCTGGCGCGGTCGTCCACCTCGCGCTGCAGGGCCGCGGCGAGCTCGACCGGCTGGACCTCGGCCTTGAAGGCCTTGGCGAATGCGCCGTTCACCACCCGGTCCAGGGAGTCCTCGAACTTCTGCAGCAAGCCCACACCTTGATGCTACTTGCCGGAAGGCTCACCACACTGCAGGCGAGCGACCCCCTGTACCCTTGCACCGCTGCCCACCCCGGTGGGCTTAGCGCGAGTGGCGGAATAGGCAGACGCGCACGGTTCAGGTCCGTGTGCCCGAAAGGGCATGGGGGTTCAACTCCCCCCTCGCGCACGTGTCCGACGTGCCCGATAAGACAGCCAACACGGCCGTCCCGATCCACCCCCACCTGGCGAATCGGTGGAGCCCGCGAGGCTTCCAGCGCAGCCACGAGCTAGCCGACGACGACCTCACCGCGCTCCTCGAGGCCGCCCGCTGGACGCCCTCGTGCAGCAACACCCAGCCATGGCGTTTCATCGTGGGCCGCCGCGGGGAGCCGACCTTCCAGCGCATCATCGACAACCTCAAGCCGAACAACCAAACCTGGGCCCAGCACGCGAGCGTTTTGATCGTGGTGTGCGCTGCCACCACCGACGACGACGGCAACCCCCAACGCTGGGCGGAGTACGACGCCGGGCAAGCGATCGCGACGATGACGCTGCAAGCGACCGAACTGGGATTAGTGGTGCACCAGATGGCCGGGTTCGAGGTCGATGGGATGCGCGAGACATTCCAGATTCCCGAGCAGTTGACCCCGATCACGGCCGTGGCGGTCGGTGAGTTCGATCCGCAGGCGGATCTGCCCGAGGTGCTCGCCGAGCGTGAACGTCTCCCGCGCGAGCGCTTGAGCATCGAGGAACTCTTGCTGCCAGATCCGAATCAGTAGGCCGCTCCCTGGTCGCTAGCGCCCGGGTTCAGCCTCGAAAGTGACGGGGTAGCCCCTCTGGACAGGTGTAGACAACTTTTGTACGTTCGCGACGACAGGTCGAAAGAACGATGAAGCAGGGAAGTCGCATGCCCAACTCCAGTCGAATCGGAATGAGCGCGGGTGCAGCCATCGCGATGGCGGGCAGCCTGCTTCTTGCAGCGCCGCAAGCCGGTGCGCAGGATCCTGATGCTTTGACGCTGACCATGGTCAGCATCAGCCAAGTGAATGCGTTCATCCCCGACCAGCAGCAGTTCGGTGCTGGCACTGTCTGGTGCGATGACGGCGGCAAGCGGTCCTCGAAGACCCCGCCACCCAAAGGTGAGTGCAACTATCCGACCAGCAATGGCCCGTTGCAGATGCAGGCGCAGCACTACCTGAGGGCAGCTGTGTCGACCGCTTCACAGGGACCGGTGAGTTTCTCGATCACCGGAAACTGTTCCGTGGGAACGAGCGCCTACGACCCTTCAGTAGGACCTAGCACTACAACCCAGGTCGCGAGCGGCTCCGATGTTTATGTCGCGATTTTGCAGCAGAACTCTCAATGCGTATTGACCGGATCAACGCCCGGTGGAGGTTCCCTTGCGCCGGCTACCTTCACTTACTCCCTCACCAGCCCGATCAATTACGACGCAATCACGTTGAACGTGGCGGCGCTGGGTGATCAGAGCTACGGGGTCGGCGCCGTTTACTGGTGCGATGACCAGGATGCACCGTGCGGCTTCTCCAGCCCTCCCAAGAACCCGGTGCAGTTGCCTTATCAGGAGTCGATCAAGGCGACGTTGTTCACGAGTTCGAATAATCCAGCCAACTTCTCCGTGACCGGCAACTGCGCGGTCGGCAGCAATGAGTTCGATCCAAACAGCACTCCAACAACAACCGCGCAGGTGGCCGCCGGAGGGAACGTCTATGTGACGGCTTTGACCGGCAGTGGACAGTGTGTGATGACCGGGACTACGCCCGGCGGCGGTTCGCTGGTTCCGGGCAGCTACACGTACACCATCGACCTCGTGCCGGCCGATCAACAGCCGAACGCGACTCTGCCGAGTCGCAAGCGGATGCGCGTGGGTCAGCGCCTGCGCCTGCAGGGGGCAGATGGCATCCAAACCAACGCCGGTCAAGATATTTCTTGGCGCGTGCTCAAGCGCAGCCGAGACAACTGTCGGGTGATCGAGCGCAAGAACGGTGCCGCGGTGTTGCGGGCGACCTCGCGCGGGCAGTGCCGGGTTGTCGCCAGGGCCCCGGGTGTTGCGGGCGAGTGGAACCGGTTCTCCCAGCGGATCACCATCCGCGTTCGCTGAGGCGTCAGCGACGAACTGCTCCCGACTGGGAACAACTGCCCACACCTGGCAACACCTGCTAGTAGTAAAGGTGCGGGCTATCGGGTCAAACCAGGGAAAAAGTTCGCGAGCGATACCAGTATCGAACCGATGGCGATGGCGAGCAGCAGTAGCC
>CAZWIW010000015.1:28884-30201 GCA_964634545.1 uncultured Rubrivirga sp. | reverse complement strand
ATGCCCGATGAGCCGCACGCGGAGATCCGCGGACGCGACCTGGTCACCGGCCTTCCGCGCACCGTGGTGGTCTCTGCCGAGGAGATCCGGCGCGCCATGGACGAGCCGGTGAACGCGATCGTCGATGCTGTGAAGGCGACCTTGGATCGCACCCCACCGGAGCTGTCCGGCGACATCATGGATCGGGGGATCGTGCTGACCGGCGGCGGTGCTTTGCTGCGCGGTCTCGACGAGCGGCTGCGCCACGAAACAGGAATGCCGATCATCGTGGCCGAGCGGCCGTTGGAGTGCGTGGCGATCGGCTCGGGCAAGTGCGTCGAGGAATTCGAGGCCCTGCAGCAGGTACTCATCTCCGAGCCGCGCCGCTAGCAACCGTGAGCGCTGGCCCTGCGGCCGGCCCGGACACGGCAGACTCACCCTCATGCTCTCCCGACGCACCCGCATCGCCCTGGCGGTCTTGGTGGTTGCGTCGCTCACCTTCGTCATCTTGGATCTGCGCGGCGGGGATGGCCCGTTGTCCAGTGCGCGGTCAGCCGTTTCGGCGGTAACCGGCTTGCTACAACGCGGTGCGGCCACCGTCTTCTCACCGGTCACCTCAGCCGGGGACTGGTGGACCACGTGGCGAAACCAGGCCGGTCAGATCTCCGAGCTACGCGCGCAGAACGAGGAGTTGGAGCGCGCGGTACGGGAGTCCGCGAGTGACCGGGCGCGCGCTGATGCGCTCGACGAGTTGTTGCGCGTGGCCACCGCGGGGCGTTATCGGGTATTGCCGGCCGAAGTGATCGCCGTCGGCCCAGCTCAGGACTACGCATGGACAGTCACGATCGACGCTGGATCACTCGACGGCATCGAGCGGGAGATGACCGTCATCAACGGCCAAGGTTTGGTCGGACGGGTGTTGAAGGTGAACCAGACGACCTCCACCGTGGTGTTGCTCATCGATGCGTCGTCCGCCGTGGGCGGGCGCGTTGCCACTACCGAGGAAATCGGGATCGTTGCCGGCACCGGTCGTCAAGATTCCCTGGACTTTCAGTTGCTCGATCCGCTGGCCGAGTTGGTGATCGGGGATTCCCTGGTGACCTTCGGTTCGCGCGGCGGACGGCCCTACGCACCGGGCATCCCGATCGGCGAGGTGGTGGACATCACCGGGACGGCCGGTCAGTTGACCCGGGTGGCGACAGTCGAACCGTTCGTCGATGTCTCGCAGTTGAGCATCGTCGGCGTAGTAGTTCGGCCACCGCGGGAAGACCCTCGCGATTCGGTGTTGCCACCCCGCGAGGAGCAACAGGCCGAGAACGACGACGCAGCCAACGACGA
>CAZWIW010000015.1:0-28784 GCA_964634545.1 uncultured Rubrivirga sp. | reverse complement strand
GAACGACGACGCAGCCAACGACGACGCAGCCAACGACGACGCAGCCAACGACGAGACGAACGACGACGAAACCGTCGACGACGGAGCGAGCACCGAAGCAGACGCCCCGTGATCGTCCGTCAGGGTCTGGTCATCGGGGTACCGCTACTGATCGCCTCGATCATCCAGGTCACGTTGCTGAGTCGACTCGGTTTGCCCGGCGCCACCCCCGACCTACTGGTGGTGACGGTGGTGGCGGTCGCCTTGGCGATGGGTCCGGTCCAAGGTGCCTTCGCCGGGTTCCTCGCCGGCGCCATCATCGACGTCTCACCGCCCTCGGACACTGTGGTGGGCGTCAACTCGATCGTGTATCTGGCTATCGGTTTCGTCGCTGGCTACATCGTGGACAACCGGGATCGCACGGTCTTGGGGATGATCGCGATCGTTGGGCTGGCCTGCGCAGCGGCGTCGTTGGGTACCGCCGTCGTCGATTCCATCCTGGGCAGCCCCCGGGTGCTGTGGGACAGCGTTCCGCTCATCACCTTGACCAGCACCCTGTATGGGGCGCTGCTGGCGCCGGCCGTCGTGCCGCTGATGGAGTGGCTGACCAAGAAACTGGCCCCCGAGGTGCTGCTCGAGGGGTGATCGGGGGTCGGGAACGCTGCCGTAGGGCAAAGCGTCGTACCGTCTAGGCAGGGTCGGCTCCCAGGAGGGGAGCGGGTGGCGGATCGGGAGGTCGCATGAGCCAGCGATCGAACCTGCGTCTGCTCATCCTTGGCGCCTTGATGTTCTCGCTGGTGATGACGTTGCTCGGCCGGTTGTACTACCTGCAGGTGGTGACCGGTGAGGAGTACAAGACCGCCGCGGTCAACAACACCGTGCGCGAAGTGGTCGAGCCGGCGGTACGCGGATTGATCCTCGATCAGGCCGGCCGACCGCTGGTGGCGAACCGGACCTCGTTGGTCGTGACGGTGGACAAGGTGATCTTGGAGCGGGAACCTGATGACGGCGCAGCGGTGATCGAGCGCCTCGGGGAGATCTTGGACATCCCGGCGGAGGACATCGCCGATCAGTTGATGCCGTGCGGTAGCGAAGGCGCGAAGCCACCACCGGTGTGTTGGAACGGCACGCCCTACCAGCCGGTGCCGATCGCCCAAGACGTCGATCCGCAGGTTGCGTTGTCGATCATGGAGAAAGGACAGTTGTACCCCGGTGTCGAAGCGAAGTTGACGGCGATCCGCGAGTACCCGCAACCGTTCAACGTCAACGCCGCGCATCTTCTGGGCTATCTCGGCCCGGTATCGGAGGAGCAACTCGAAGCCCAAGGCGGCACCACGGCCTATGACCGGCTGCGCCGCACCGACGTGGTGGGTCGTTCTGGGTTGGAGGCCTACTACGACGAAGACGTCCGCGGGAAGCCCGGAGTCACGACGCTCGCCGTGGACACCGCAGGGCGGGTGACCGGAACCCTCGAAGCGTTCCCGCCACAACCGGGCGACTATCTGGTCTCCAGCATCGATGCTCACCTGCAATCGGTGGTGGAGGAACAACTTGTCGCGGCCGTGCAGCGCGCCCAACGGCAGGGCAACCCCGGTGATTCCGGTGCGGCGGTCGTGGTCGATGTGAAGACCGGACGCATCCTGGCGATGGCGAGTTACCCGACGTATGACCCGTCGATCTGGGTCGGTGGGGTAACGAAGAAGCAGTTCGAGAAGTTGATGGACTCCGGATCGCTGGCCTCCAACGCAACGCAAGGCCTGTTCGCCCCCGGCTCGACCTACAAGGTGGTCAGCACTTTGGCGGCTGCCAAATCGGGTTTCAACCTCGGCGGCACTTACGACTGTCCGAGCCGGGTCAAACTCGGAACGCAGGTGTTCCGCAACTTCGAGTCCGCGGCCTACGGTGAGATTTCGTTGCGGCGCGCCTTGGAAGTTTCCTGCAACACGGTGTTCTACAACATCGCGAACGACATGTGGCTCGATGCGGGCGGCGACGACGCCGGGCGCGAAGGGGCGGATCCCATCGCCGATGCGGCTTTGCAGCTCGGTCTCGGACAGGGAACGGGTATCGATTTGCCGGTGGAATCGGTAGGTCGAGTCGCCAGTCGGGAGTTCAAGGCCGAGAACTGGGAGCGCAAGCGCGACACCTGGTGCAAGAACGCGGTCGAGGGCTACCCCGAAACCCGCAAGACCGATCCGCAGCTCGCGGATTACTTCACGGCGTTGGACCAAGAGAACTGCGCGGATGGTTTCCGATGGCGTGAGGGTGATGCGCTGAACGCATCCATCGGCCAGGGCGATACCGCGGTAACTCCGCTGCAGATGGCGATGGTCTACGCCACGATCGCCAATGGCGGCACGCTGTACGAACCGCGATTGGTCAAGGCGCGAATTTCCGCCGATGGCTCGCAGGTGGAGGAGATCCCCCCGATCGTTGCCGATGAGATCACGGGCTCGCGCGCCAAGCGCGGGATCGCGTTCTTGCAAGACACCCTTCCGCGTGTCACCACGAGCGGTTCCGGACGCGCCCCGTTCGCCGGCTTCCCGCTGGATCAGATCCCGGTGGCATCGAAGACCGGTTCAGCTCAGGTGACCGGCGACAAGGTCTCAACGTCATGGTTCGCCTCCTACGCTCCCGCGAACGACCCGCAATACGCGGTGGTCATGATGGTTACCCAAGGCGGTACGGGCGGCAAGACATCCGGGCCCAGCGTGCGCAAGATCTACGAAGCCCTGTTCGGTGTGAAAGGCCAGGATGTCGATCCTTCGCGCAGCGTGCTGGTCGATGGGAAGCCGAGTTCCCAGTTGCCGGTGATCCGTGAGGATGGCACTCCGGTCATGCCGCTGGGTGATGATTCCGGTCTGCCGGAAGCGCGCGATCCTGATGGCGATGAAGTAAGTGCCCGTGGGCGCGACGACAACGGGGGAGGCGGCGGCGCATGACCAGTGTCTTCCCGACCAAGTCCTCCGACACCGCGGTTGCGCCGCGGCGGGAGCGCGGCGGCGGCTACTTCCGTGATCTGGACTGGACTTTGATCATCGCCGCACTCGGCGCTTCCATCATGGGTGCGGCGTTGGTCTGGTCGGCGAGTCGTGCCGATCTGGCTGCGGAAGGTGATCCGCAGTCCTACCTGAAACGCCACCTGATCAACCTCGGCGTGGCGCTTGTGCTGGGCGTGATCGCCACCCGCGTCAACTACCGATGGCTTCGCGCCTACACGCCGATCTTGTACGTGGCGTCGATGGCGCTACTTCTGGTGCCCTTCATCCCCGGGCTCGGGGTGACCATCGCTGGTGCGCGCGCCTGGATCGATGTTCCGCTCGGGCTAACGATCCAGCCATCGGAGTTCGCCAAGATCGCGGTGATCTTGATGATGGCTGCGCTGTTGTCGGAACGACGCGACATCGAAGACGAACCCGGTGCCCGGGATGTCGTGTTGTCGCTCATAGTGGCCGCGATCCCGACCGGCATCATCTTGATCCAAAACGACACCGGCACGGTACTCATCCTGGGTGCAGTGGTTATCGCTGTCATCGCGATCGCCGGTGTGCCGACGAAGTGGCTGGTCGGGCTGATCGGTGCTGCGGTCTTGGGCATCTTGGCGGCAGTTCAGCTCGGGTTCTTGCAGCAGTACCAAGTGGAGCGCCTCACCTCCTTCATCAACCCGAACGAAGATGTCGGAGCCAGTGCGTACAACGCCAACCAGGCGCGCATCGCCATCGGTGGCGGCGGCATGGACGGCTACGGCCTTTTCCAAGGTCCGCAGACCCAGGGCAACTTCGTGCCGGTGAACGAAAGCGACTTCATCTTCACGGTCGTGGGAGAGGAACTCGGCTTCATCGGTTCAGCCATTCTCATCGTGCTGCTGGCCACGGTGCTGTTCCGCGCGGTGATGACCGCGTGGAAAGCAGATGACATGTACGGCCGATTGGTCGCCAGTGGTATCGCCGCCTGGTTCGCCTTCCAAATGTTCGAGAACATCGGCATGACCTTGGGCATCATGCCGATCACCGGGATCCCGTTGCCCTTCGTCTCAGCGGGTGGCACCTCGTTGATGGCAACCTGGATTGCCGTTGGTTTGCTGCAAACCGTGCGGATGCACTCCTTGGCTGCTTTCCGCGCGCAAGTGTGAACCGGTCCAACAGCGCGCGTCGACTCGTTACCCTGGAGGGTATGACGGATCTGCGAGCCGGCCGAGCGATCGGCGCTTCCCATTTCGATCGACTCGAACCGCTGTTGGCGCGCGTTGCCAAGCCCATCCAGTACGTGGGTGGGGAGGTCAACGCCGTTACCAAGGAGTGGGACACAACCCAGGTGCGCTGGGCGCTGATGTACCCGGACGCCTACGAGGTCGGCGCCCCCAACCAAGGCATCCAGATCCTGTATGAGGTGTTGAACGAGCAGCCGGACATCCTGGCCGAGCGCAGTTACGCCGTCTGGCCGGATCTCGAGCAAGCGATGCGCGATTCCGGGGTACCGCAGTTCACTGTCGACGGTCACCGAGCGTTAGGGGACTTCGATCTGATCGGCATCTCCTTCGCCACCGAGCTCGGATACACCAACATGCTCACCGCTTTGGACCTGGCAGGTATCGCCCTGCATGCCAAGGATCGCGACACCGACGCTCCGCTGGTTGTCGCGGGCGGGCACGCGGCTTTCAATCCCGAGCCGATCGCCGATTTCGTCGACGTGGCCGTGCTCGGGGACGGTGAGGAAGCGGTCCTGCTGATCTCCGGAATCGTTCGGCAATGGAAAGCCGAGGGCCGACCGGGCGGTCGCTCGGAGTTGCTGATGCGCCTGGCGCGCACCGGATCCCTCTACGTGCCGTCCCTGTACGACGTCACCTACCTGGTGGATGGGCGTATCCAGCGGGTTGTGCCGACCCACCCGGAGGTGCCCTGGCGCGTGGCCAAGCACACTCTCATGGACCTCGACGAGTGGTCTTACCCCAAGGCCCCGCTGGTGCCGCTTGCCGAAACCGTGCACGAACGAATGAGTGTCGAGATCTTCCGCGGATGCACCCGCGGGTGCCGCTTCTGCCAGGCGGGCATGATCACCCGTCCGGTGCGCGAACGCTCCATCACCGGTGTGGCCGAGATCGTCCAGCGCGGCTTGGAGGCGACGGGTTTCGAAGAGGTGGGGCTGCTGTCCTTATCTAGTGCCGACCACTCCGAGATCGGGGACATCGCGAAGAACCTCGCGGACCGGTATGAGGATTCACAGACGTCGTTGTCCTTGCCGAGTACCCGCGTCGATGCCTTCAACGTCGATCTGGCCAACGAACTCTCGCGCAATGGCAGGCGTAGCGGTTTGACCTTCGCCCCCGAAGGTGGCAGCGAGCGCATGCGCAAAGTAATCAACAAGCAGGTGACCGAAGAGGACTTGATCCGCACGGTCACCACCGCATACGCGTCCGGCTGGCGACACGTGAAGTTGTACTTCATGTGCGGATTGCCTACCGAAACCGACGACGACGTCCTACAGATCGCCACCTTGGCCAAAGAGGTGATCAAGGCCGGCCGCGAGATCTCCGGTCGCCGCGACATCAAGTGCACGGTGAGCATCGGCGGCTTCGTCCCCAAGCCGCACACCCCGTTCCAGTGGGCCAGCCAACTCGACCACGAAACCACCGATGCTCGGTTGATGAAGTTGAAGGACGCCATCCGTTCGGACCGCGAATACGGCAAAGCGATCGGCTTGCGCTACCACGATGGCAAACCCGGCATCGTCGAAGGTTTGCTCTCCCGCGGTGATCGTCGGGTGGGTCGGGTGATCGAGACGGCTTGGCGCTCCGGTGCACGATTCGATGGCTGGAGTGAACACTTCTCCTTCGATGGCTGGATGGCAGCAGCGGGCGAAGCCTTCGCGGAGGGCGTCGTCGATGTCGATTGGTTCACGACCCGTGAGCGGGATCGCACCGAGGTGTTGCCCTGGGATCACTTGGACTCTGGACTGGACAGCGCGTGGCTGTGGGAGGACTGGCAAGACGCCCTCGACGAAGTAGCTGTCGACGATTGCCGTTGGACCCCGTGCTTCGACTGCGGGGTGTGCGACCAACTCGGCACCGAGATCCAGGTCGGGCCGACCGGTGTCACGACCTTGCCGATGCCCGAGGTGCGCGCCGGTGGCTAGCCGCCGCCCACCCGATCGAGACGTCGCCCCGGTAGTCCAACGCATCCGCCTTCGGCACGCCCGTCGCGGCAGGCTCCGCTTTTCCAGCCATCGGGACTTCCAGCGGGCGTTGGAGCGGGCGATCCGGCGGGCCGGGCTGCCGATCGCGTTCAGCGCCGGTTTCTCCCCGCACCCGAAGATCTCCTACGCCGGCTCGGCGCCCACCGGGGTGGCCAGCGAGGCGGAGTACGTGGAGATCGGTTTGACCTCACCTCGGGATCCGGCCGCGGTGCAGGCGGCGTTGGACGCCGCCTTACCGCCGGGATTGGACGTCATCGACGCAGTGGAGGTGCGCACCTCCGATTTCGCCGGGCGGTTGGAGGCGAGCTGGTGGCGGATGGAGTTCCCCGAGGTGGATCCGGGGACGCTCGGCGCAGCGCGAGAGGCCTTCTGGGCGGCCGACAGCGTGGAAGTCGAGCGTCGAACGAAGTCCGGATTGCGCCGGTTCGACGCGCGCGAGCCCGTCGTGTGGATGGACGCACAGCCCGAAGCCGTCGGGGGGTGTGCCATACTCGAGGCGGTCGTCCGGCACGTCACTTTGTCGGTTCGACCCGACGACGTACTGGCCGCGCTGCGGCAAGTGGCCGACCTAGAACCGCCGGTCCCACCTCGGGTAACCCGGCTGGCCCAGGGGCCGCTTGACCCGGCTACCTACGCCGTGGGCGATCCACTTGCCCCGGACCGCAGGGATTGACCCGGCGTCGATCGAGCCGCAGGTCCACGCAGCGCCATGCGCGCGAACCGGCAGCACACCAGAAGGCTTGAATGAACCGGCTCCAGCGGAAGTGACCCGTCGAGGGGCCCTGAAGGAGTACGACCCCATGGTCGAGGAAACATCGAACGAATCGCTTGTGGCCGATCAGGAGCGGACGGTTCCTGCGACCGCTGCCCCCCTGTTCCAAGCAGCGCCGGAGAAGAAGACTCCCCGCCGCCGCGCTACCCGGCGCACTGCACCGCCGGAGCCCGATTCGGGCTCATCCACCGCTGCGGAGCCCCCAGCAGCGCAATCCGCTGAGTCAGCCGATTCCCCGGACGATTCCGCCAAGGATTCCCCCAAGGATTCCGCGGATGATTCCGTGGAGGCGACCGAGGCTGGCGGTGGCTCCACCCGCACCGGACGTCGCCGCGGCGGGCGCGGGCGCCGGCGCAAGAGCGCTGACTCCGAGCAGAGCGAAGACTCCGCCGACTCTGCCGACTCGAGCTCGGCCGACCAGTCCGAAGCTGGGTCCGACGCCGGAGAAGACGGCGGGGACGAAACTGCTTTGGATGCATCCGATTCGGAGTCCTCCGAGGAACCCGACAGCGGGGGGACTCGTCGGCGGCGTCGTCGTCGTCGACGCTCGGACTCCGGTGGTGACGCCGACAGCGCCGATGATCCGCCCAACACGGTCGTCAAAGTCCGTGAACCGCGAGAGAGCAAGCGTGGCGACGGCGAGAACATGCGCGGTTCCACCCGACTCGAGGCCAAGAAGCAGCGCCGCCGGGAAGGCCGCGAAGCCGGTCGCCGGCGCGCTCCCATCTTGAGCGAATCGGAGTTCCTCGCCCGCCGGGAGTCCGTCGAGCGGGTGATGGTCGTTCGGCAAAGCGAGGACCGGACTCAGATCGCCGTGCTGGAAGACGGTGTGCTCGTCGAGCACTACGTCACCAAGGGCGCATCCGCCTCGATGGTCGGAAACGTCTACCTCGGTCGGGTGCAGAACGTGCTGCCGAGCATGGAAGCGGCGTTCGTCGACATCGGCCGCGGACGCAACGCGGTGCTCTACGCAGGCGAAGTCAATTGGGATGCCGCCGGCTTGGACGGCCAGCCCAAGCGCATCGAGTTCGCGCTGAAGTCCGGTGACCCGGTGCTGGTGCAGGTCACCAAGGATCCGGTCGGGCAAAAGGGCGCTCGGTTGACCAGCCAGATCTCACTTCCCGGACGCTTCCTGGTCTACGTGCCCGACGGCTCGATGACCGGGATCAGTCGCAAGCTCCCCGACACCGAACGCACCCGGTTGAAATCGATCCTGAAGCGGGTGATGCCCGAGGACGCCGGTGTGATCGTGCGGACAGCCGCCGAGGGTGCTTCCGAGGAAGCGCTGGAAGCCGACGTCGAGCGGTTGCAAGCGCTGTGGACGGACATCACCGACGCCACCAAGAAGGCCAGTCCGCCGGACTTGCTCTACAGCGAGCCCGACCTATCCATCAAGGTCGTTCGCGACATGTTCAACGAGGACGTCGCGAAGTTGGTCGTCTCCGGCGATTCCGCGTGGCGCACCGTTGACGCCTACATCTCGGCGGTCGCTCCGGACCTCCTTGAGCGACTCGATCACTGGGTGGAGAACGAAGACGTCTTCGCGCGTTACCGAGTCGACGAGCAACTGATGAAGGCGCTGGACCGCAAGGTCTGGTTGCCGTCCGGTGGTTCGCTGGTCATCGACCGCACCGAAGCGATGACAGTGGTCGACGTCAACACCGGCAAGTTCACCGGCTCCGGCGGCAACCTCGAGCAGACCGTGACGAAGAACAACCTCGAGGCTGCGGAGGAGATCGTCCGACAGCTGCGGTTGCGCGATATCGGCGGAATCATCGTGGTCGACTTCATCGACATGGTGCTGGAGAGCAACCGCGATCTGGTGCTGCGCCGGTTGGTGGAATGCCTGGGTCGAGACCGCACCAAGCACCAGGTCGCCGAGGTGACGTCGTTGGGTCTGGTGCAGATGACCCGCAAGCGCATCGGCTCGGGATTGCTGGAGTCCTTCTCCGAGACCTGCGAGGTGTGCAGCGGGCGCGGCATCAAGGTCTCGCTGGGTCACGCCCACGAGCCGGCCCCGCGGTCGCGTCGCCCTGCAGGCGCCGTCGATCCGGCGGAAGTGGCCGCCCGGGCCCTGGCTGCCCGCGAGGCACAGGAGCCAGCGGAGGATCCCGCCGAGCTTCCCGAGACCGAGTCCGATCAGTCCCTGTTCGCCAGCGACGACTGACTCCCGATTTCTCGCCCGAGGGGGCATGCCGTACCCTTATCCATTGCGCCTGAGGGCTCGACCTTCGCAAGCCGACATTCGCTTGCCGAGCCGTCGCCCTCGGGACTTACCCTCACGACAGGAGTACGCACGTGTACGCGATTGTTCGAGCCGGCGGCCGGCAGGAAAAGGTCGAGGTCGGTGATGTCGTCGTCCTCGACCGCATCACCGGTGATCCCGGCACAGCCGTAGAACTGCCCGCGGTGCTACTCGTCGATGGTTCCACCATCACCAGTGAGAAGTCGGCACTGACCAAAGTGAAGGTCACCGCCGAGATCGTCGACCAGCGCCGTGGACCGAAGATCGACATCTTGAAGTACAAGAACAAGACCGGATACCGCCGTCGCCAGGGGCATCGCTCCGAATTGACCGCGGTCAAGGTCACCGACATCGCCACGGGCAAGTAAGAGGGACCGGACATGGCACATAAGAAAGGTGCATCGAGCACCAGGAACGGCCGCGACAGCAACGCCCAGCGTCTAGGCGTGAAGCGCTTCGGTGGGCAGAACGTCGGCGCGGGCGAGATCATCGTCCGGCAACGCGGCACTCACTTTCATCCCGGACTCAACGTCGGGCGCGGCAAGGACGACACCTTGTTCGCGCTGTCCGCAGGTACCGTGGAATTCGGCTCGCGGCGCGGTCGTCGCGTCGTCAACGTCCTCGCTGAGTAGTCGCCCGGGCTCGCGCCCGGGTCGGTGGTCGCTATGAGCACTTTCGTGGATCGCGCGGTGGTCCACGCCCGCGGCGGTGATGGTGGCAACGGCTGCGCGTCCGTGCACCGGGAGAAGTTCAAGCCCCTTGGTGGTCCCGACGGCGGCAACGGCGGTAGGGGTGGCGACGTCATCGCTGTGGTCGATCCGTCGGTAACGACCCTGTTGGACTTTCATCGGCATCCGCACCGCAAGGCTGCAGGCGGCCGGCCGGGCCAAGGCTCGAACCGCAACGGCGCCGAGGCCGAGGATGTCGTCCTTCGAGTTCCGAGCGGAACCGTCGTGACTACCGGCGACGGTGAAGTGCTCGCGGATCTGGTGGGCGATGGGCAGACTTTCGTCGTCGCACGCGGGGGCCGCGGTGGGTTGGGCAACGCCGCCCTTGCGTCGCCGCGGCGTAAGGCCCCCGGCTTCGCGTTGCTCGGTGAACCCGGAGAGGCGCGCGATGTCGTCCTCGAATTGAAGACCGTTGCCGATGTCGCTCTCGTGGGTTTCCCCAGTGCCGGTAAGTCGAGTTTGATCGCCGCGCTGTCGGCGGCGCGACCGAAGATCGCTGACTACCCCTTCACCACGCTGGTGCCCAACCTCGGTGTGGTGAGTGTCGACGACATCGTCTTCACTGTGGCCGATGTCCCCGGCTTGATCCCCGGGGCTAGTGAGGGCAAGGGTTTGGGGTTGGAATTCCTCAAGCACGTCGAGCGCTGCGCCGTTCTGGTGCATGTGCTGGACTGCGCCAACGCCGAGCCCGGCCGTGATCCCCTCGCCGATCTCGATGTCATCGAAGCCGAATTACTTTCCTACGGCGGGTTGAGTGATCGACCACGCTTGGTGGCCCTGAACAAGGTCGACCTCCCCGACGGGCGGGCGATGGCAGAGTTGGTGCGCCCCGAATTGGAGCAGCGCGGCTACGAGGTCTACGAAATCTCGGCCGTCACCCACGAGGGTCTGCGCCCCTTGGCCTTCGCAATGGGACGGCACGTGCTGGCGGCCCGGGCGATCGCGCAGGACCGGGTGCCGCCGCGGGTCGTGATCCGCCCAACGCCGGTGGACGATCCCGGCTTCACCGTCACCGCGGAGGCGCAGGGGTACCGAGTGCGTGGCACGCGGCCAGAACGCTGGGTGCGACAAACCGACTTCTCCAACGACGAAGCAGTCGGCTACCTCGCAGACCGGCTTGCTCGACTCGGCGTGGAGGAGCGACTCACCGAACTCGGCGCGCAACCGGGGGCAACGGTGATGATCGGCGGTGGCGAGGATGCCGTCGTCTTCGATTGGCAACCGACCGTCGGCGGTGACATCAGTGGTCCCCGCGGAAGTGACGATCGGCTCTACGTAGCACCCGAGAGCTCGGGAGAGGACTTCCCTGAGGTGGACCGATGAGCGGCGTTCGCGAGGCGATCGCGTCGGCTCATCGGATCGTTGTCAAGATCGGGTCGTCGTCGTTGACCGCCGACAGCGGGGGAGTGGACGAGCAGCGGGTGGACGCGCTGATCGGTGCGCTGGCGCAGCGTCGGGCTCGCGGATCACAGGTGGTGGTCGTTACCAGCGGAGCTATCGCCACCGGCTTTCCCAGCCTGGGCCTGCGCGCCCGCCCTCGGGATCTGGCGACCCAGCAAGCTTCGGCAAGTGTGGGTCAAGGTGTTCTCCTGGCCCGCTACACCCAAGGTTTCGCCCAACATGGCATCACCGTCGGGCAGGTTCTGCTGACTTCCGACGACGTCACCCGCCGCAACCACTACCGCAACGCGCAGCGGACGATGTTCCGGCTGCTCGAGCTCGGTGTGCTGCCGATCGTCAACGAGAACGACACCGTGGCAACCGATGAGATTCGATTCGGTGACAACGATCGTCTGGCGTCATTGGTTGCCCATGTGGTGCAGGCCGACGCGCTCGTCCTGCTCTCGGATGTCGATGGCTTGTACGACGCACCACCGCATCGACCGGGCGCTCGACTCGTTCCCGAGGTGCGCGATGTCGCGGATCTGAGCGGTGTTCGGATCGGTGGCGTGGGTGATGCTGGTGTGGGCCTGGGCGGAATGGCCACCAAGGTGCAGGCCGCCACGATCGCCACGGCGGCGGGAATTCCCACCCTGCTCGCAGCCGCGACGAGCATCGAGTCAGCGCTCGGTGCTGCGAACTGTGGAACCGCGTTCCATCCCACAGGGTCGCGTTCATCGACCCGATTGCTCTGGCTGGAGCACGCGACGACACCGTCGGGAAACGTCACCTTGGACGCCGGAGCCGTGGAGGCAGTCACCGTCCGACGGGCATCACTGTTACCTGCGGGCATCACTGCGGTTTCTGGGACGTTCGTGGCAGGAGATCCGATCGACTTATTGGACGAAACCGGTCGCGTAGTGGCCCGAGGTTTGGTCAACTTTGATGCACGGGAGTTACCAGAACTCCTCGGACGCTCGACTCGGGACCTCGCCCGCGAACGCGGACCCGAATACGAACGTGAAGTCGTGCATCGCGACGACATGGTCGTGTGGGCCTCGCCGTAGGCGGAAGGAGTGTGCACGTGATGCTGCATAGCGTGCCGCCTATCGAAAGTTCCGCAGCCCTGCGTATGTGGCACGTGACCGTGACGGTGTCCGGTGAGCCGACATCGGCCGAGCAGGTTCGCCAAGCCCTAGAGCGGTTGAACATCGAGCATCCCTTCCTGCTCGAGGCTCGCTATTCGGGGGAACGGGCGGAGATCCGTTACTGGGAGGAAGCGGTGGATATGGACACCGCAGCGCGAGCGGCGAGTGCGATGTGGGCGGACAACACCACCAGCGCTGAATTACCGGCATGGGATGTCGTGGCGCTGCAGGTCCTCGACCGCGCGACCTACCTGTCTCGCGAGTCGCTGCGGATGGTTCCCCACTCGGGCCTCGGGGCGGATGGACGGATCCTTCCTTTCGCGTAGGCGATACGCAGTACCGCGCTCCAGCAGTCCGCGTACGCTGCAGCCATGCACGATGATCGAGAGGCTGTTCACGACACCGCGCGCAGATCTCGGGTGGCTGCCCAGGAATTGCGGGTTCTCACCCGCGACCAGAAAGACGCCGCACTTCGGGCGATGGCCGACGCGCTGGTTCAGCAAGCCACGGAAATCACCGAAGCCAACGCCCTGGATCTGCAGCGCGCCCGGGAGAACGGCACCTCTGAGGCATTGATCGACCGCCTCACTTTGGACGCACCGCGGATCACTGCGATCGCCGATGCCCTGCGCGAGGTTGCCGCGTTACCCGATCCGGTGGGTGAGGTGGTGCGCGGCTACACGCTGCCCAACGGCCTGCAGGTACGTCAGGTACGCGTTCCACTCGGTGTGGTCGGAATGATCTACGAAGCGCGACCTAACGTGACCGTCGATGCTGCCGGTCTGTGCTTGAAGAGTGGCAACGCTGCGCTGCTGCGTGGTTCCTCATCTGCGATGGACAGTAACCGGGCGCTTGCCGCAGCGATGCGTTCCGCGCTCGTCGAGCAGGGCCTGAATCCAGACGCCGTGCAACTCGTACCCGGTGATTCACACGAGTCGGTCAAGCACCTGATGACCGCACGGGGGCTTGTCGACGTTCTGATTCCACGAGGCGGTGAGGCACTTATCCGCAGTGTGGTGGAGAACTCCACGGTTCCGGTGATCGAGACGGGTGTGGGTAACTGTCATGTCTACGTCGATGCCGATGCGGACATCGACAAGGCCGTCCGCCTTGTGGTGAACAGCAAGGCCCAGCGCGTGAGTGTGTGCAACGCAGCCGAAACACTGCTCGTGCACCGCGATATTGCACCCGCATTCCTCAGTGCCGCCCTACCGGCATTGGCCAAGGCAGGTGTCACGTTGCACGCGGATCCTGCCTTCGCTTCAGCGGCCAGCGGCCAAGGGTGCGAAGTTGTCGAGGCGACCGATGAGGACTGGGCGGCGGAGTACTACTCACTGGATCTGGCAGCCGCGATCGTCGATGACATCGATGCAGCGATCGAGCACATTCGCCGTTGGTCATCGGGGCACACCGAGGCGATCATCTCCGATAGCCAGTCGGCAATCGCCCATTTCACTGCGCGGATCGATTCCGCCGCGATCATGGTCAACGCCTCGACCCGCTTCACCGACGGCGGTGAATTCGGCTTCGGTGCCGAGATCGGTATCTCGACCCAGAAACTGCATGCCCGTGGCCCGATGGGGCTACCCGAGCTCACCTCCACCACCTTCGTCGTGACCGGCGACGGACACACCCGCGGCTAGGGCAGGCTGCGGCACTCGCGGGTAGGGTGGGAGACATGAACGATTCGCTCGCTGCTCTCGCTTCGCAACTGGTGGCAGCCGAAGCTGCCGGAGAGGCCTCCACTCCGGCATGGGTCTTCGGGCTCGTTGCCTTCGCGATTTTGATCGGTTTGTTGATCGTGACCTTGATGATCAGGGTGGACCGCTGACGAACCGCCGCATCGGCGTCATGGGTGGCACCTTCGACCCCATCCATCACGGCCACTTGGTCGCCGCTTCCGAGGTCGCCCATCGGTTCGACTTGGGGCGGGTCATCTTCACCCCGACCGGGCAGCCGTGGCACAAGCAGCGCACCGCCACCGCCGGTGAGGATCGGTACCTGATGACCGTTATCGCGACCGCGGCCGATACTCGCTTCGAGGTCTCGCGTGTCGACATCGATCGGGAAGGCCCGACCTACACCGTCGATACCTTGCGCGATCTGCAAAGCGGCTTCGAAGCAGCGCACCCGGGTGAGAGCGCCGAATGGTTCTTCATCACCGGTGCCGATGCCCTCTCCGAGATCGTCGGCTGGCACGACCCCGACGGCATCGTGGATCGCGCGCATTTGGTGGGCGTCACCCGGCCCGGACATCACCTCACCGATCCGGGACTGCCCGAGGGTGTGGTCACCCTCATCGAGATCCCCGCGCTCGCGATCTCCAGTAGCGACATCCGCACCCGGGTTGCAGCCGGTGAACCGGTCGACTACCTGGTTCCCGAAGGGGTGGCCCGCTGGATACGTAAGCGCCGGCTCTATGCGAAGGCCCCAAAATGACGGCATCCCCCGAAGCGATCGAGACCGCGAAAGCTGCGGCGCAGGCTGCATCGGACAAGATCGCCACGGACATCGTGGCCATCGACGTCAGCGATCAACTCGTCATCACCGATGTGTTCGTGATCTGCTCGGCCGCCAACGAGCGCCAGGTGAAGGCCATCGTCGATGCGGTAGAGGAACGGTTGCATTCCCTGGGAACCAAGGCCATCCGTCGCGAGGGGCTCAAGGACGCTCACTGGGTGTTGTTGGATTTCGGTGACGTCGTCGTTCATGTTCAGTTGGCCGAAGACCGCATCCACTACGCGATCGAACGGCTGTGGAAGGACTGCCCGCACATTGAGCTACCTGCGGCGGTGACGCACTCTCGTGAGTGAACGCCGCATCATCTTCTGGCGCCATGGCCGCACCGCATGGAACGCCCAGCGTCGATTCCAGGGTCAGTCGGACATCCCGCTCGATGAGCAGGGAATCGAGCAAGCGCAGCGGGCTGCTGCAATGTTGGTGCACCTCGCCCCGCATCGCATCGTTTCCTCGGACTTGGCGCGCGCGCATGCCACCGCGCAGGCGCTTGCTGCCATCGCCGATCTTCCGGTGCTGACCGACCCGCGGCTGCGCGAGACGAATGCGGGGGAGTGGGAGGGGTTGCACCGAAGTGACCTCCTCGAGCGCTTCGGTCCGCAGTTGGCGCAATGGGCGTCGGATTCCTATGCCCGCCCCGGCGGCGGGGAGACGCGCGTGGAGGTGGCCGATCGGATGGTCGCTGCCGTGAGTGAGTACCTCGAGCAATTGCCGTCCGGTGCCACGCTCGTGGTGGCCACGCATGGTGGTTCGGCGCGGGCGGCGATCGGGGCGTTGTTGGAGATCCCGCCGGAGCATTGGGGTTGCCTGGGTGTGTTGAGCAACTGCGCGTGGTCGATCCTCACCGAGAACGGCACCGGGCACGGCCCGTTGTGGCGGCTGCAGGAATACAACGCCGGTTCGCTGCCCACCCCGGCTCTCGCCGACGACCGCTAGCCCTTTCCTCCAGCCCCTGGACGATCGACCGTCATTCGTCCAGCATCCACGTGCCGCGTGGCTTTTCCTCCAGGGTATGCTGCCGGTTCGCGTAATGCGGGGCTGTAGCGCAGCTGGTAGCGCACCTCCATGGCATGGAGGGGGTCAGGGGTTCGAGTCCCCTCAGCTCCACCGAGTACGACAGGTGGCGTCGAACCATGACGCCCGGCCAGACCGCGATCTGACCGGGCGAGCGGTCGTGAGAATTCCCCTCGGCGATTAGCCCTTCATCACAATGACGGTGAGCTCGCTGGTCTCAGGATC
The DNA here is from genome assembly GCA_964634545.1 of uncultured Rubrivirga sp. GTDB lineage: Bacteria > Actinomycetota > Actinomycetes > S36-B12 > S36-B12 > S36-B12. The sequence continues at coordinate 12,584 of CAZWIW010000015.1, read as the reverse complement.
GCCACCACCGGGGGGCGTCGCTGAGATCGTCACCGTCGCGGTGCCCCGCTTGAGGGCCGTGATCGTCCAGGTGGTTTCCCCTGGAGCCCCGACAAGATCGGTATTCGGCGCGGTGTACATGCCCTTGCTGACCTTGATCGCCTTCTTCTTGCCCGACTTCGAGGCCGTCCAGGTGTAGCCCGTCGTCCGGTTGGTGGCCAGCGTCAGTTCGATCTTCTCGCCGGGGATCAACCGCACCTGCGCCGGGAGCTCGGTCACGACCAAGGTGACGTCGTCGTTGCCTTCATGTCCGTCGGCTTGAGCGGCGGTTGCGGCTAGGCCCAGCGAGCCGAGAGCGAGGGCGATGGCTGCAAGCAGCCCGGTCAGGGAGCGGGAAATCTTCGTCATGCCCCGCAGTCAATCGCATGGCGCCTGATTCGTCTACGGGTGGGGCTCTGCCTCCATCGCAGGGGCTTTGCGGGTGGCGAGGTAGGAGCCGAGGATGACAAGCGGGAAGCCCAGCGCGATTCCCCAGGTCAGGGGTTCAGAAAGAACGACGACGCCAAGGAGCAGCGCCACAGCAGGTGCGATGAACGTGATCACAGTGGTGCGCGATGGTCCCGCCTCGGCTACCAGGGCGAAGAACACCACGAAGGCGGCTGCGGTGCACAGCACTCCCAAGATCACCACCGACCACCAGGATGCGGCTGACACCTCCCCGGTGGGGCGGGTGACCCAGGCGAACGGGGCATAAACGAGTGCGTTGACGAGCAGAGCCATGGTGATGACGGTCAGCGCCGGTGCTCGCGACAACTTGGTGGCCACGATGATCGGGCCGAGTGAGTAGCCGGCAATCGTGATGCCGAGCGCGGCAACGCTGAGCCAGTCGTCGCCGCGGATGTCCAACCCGACGAGTGTGGTGACACCGAGAATGCCGATGGCCAAGCCGATGGCACGGCCTTTGGTGACTCGGTCGTCGATGCCGATTCGCCAGCCGATGATCGCGGACAGGATCGGCACGGCGGCGATGAGGATCGCGGTGGTGGAACTCGACAGCCGAATCTCGGCGTAGGTGAGCGCACCGAAGGGCAGCGCGATCTCCACGAAGGCGAAGATCACGATCCAGGACCAATCGACCACCGTGAGCCGACGGATGTCGCGTTTGGCGAGCACGATCGGCAGCAGGATCAGTGCGCCGAGGGCGACCCGGATCCACACGATCATCGCCGGGGATAGGTCCTCGACCGCGATCTTGATGAACAAGTAGGGGATACCCCACAGCACCGAGAGTGCGATGAACAGCAGCCAGGCGCGGGGAGTCACGAGGGCGCACTGTACGCCTGGACGATTCGCCAACTGCGAGGTCGATGCTGGCCGAAACACGGTCAATCGGCCAGGGGCTGGAGGAAACGGGGAGGATGGGTGGGTGCTGGAGCGACGCGTGCTGGTGATCGCAGACTCCCTGGCCTTCCACGGCCCGCAGCGCATCGAATCGCCGATCGACCCGCGGCTCTACCCGCAGGTGTGCGCGGGGGCACTCGGCGCGCGGGTGGACCTCCTGGCCCGCGAGGGCTGGACTTCGCGCGATGGCTGGTGGGCGCTGACCAAGGATCCGGTCGCCTACGGGGTGTACCTCCCACGCGCCGATGCCGTGGTGATCGGACTCGGTGGCATGGATCAACTCCCCGCTTCCATCCCGGTGTGGTTGCGCACCTCGATTCCCTATGTGCGCCCCGGCGGACTACGACGACGCCTCCGCGCCGCCTACCGCGATCTCACCCCACCGATCATCCGCGCCACCAAGGGAGCGATCCGGCAAGTGCCGCAGCAGGTCACCGACCGGTATCTGACCCGCACGATCGAAGCGGTACGCGCGGTGCGCCCGGGGGTGCCGATCGCCTTGCTCGCACCCACGCCGTACGACTCTCCCTATTACCCGAGCAACCGCCACCATGCGGCCGCTGTGTTGGCGGCACGTGCGCTCAGCGCGCGCCTCGAGGTGCCGCTGGTGGATCCGGCGCCGTTCGTACTGCCCGGTCTAGCCGATGGCACCGCGAACCCCGACGGCATGCATTGGTCCTGGGATGCACACGCCAGCGTCGGACAGGCGCTGGCCGACGCCATCGGTAGTCTTTCCCGGCTATGACAACGCCAGCCAGCCCCGATAGCGAGCCGAACCGCTACAACTTCACCGCTATCCAAGAACGCTGGCTGCCGGTCTGGGATGAGCTCGCGCCCTTCCGCTCGGGTCTACCCGACGACGCCCGCCCCAAGAAGTACATCCTCGACATGTTCCCCTACCCCTCCGGGGACCTGCACATGGGTCACGCGGAGGCGTACGCGCTCGGCGATGTGATCGCCCGCTACTGGGTGCAAAAGGGCTTCAACGTGATGCACCCGATCGGCTGGGATGCCTTCGGCCTGCCCGCGGAGAACGCCGCGATCCGTCGCGGTGAGGATCCGGTGCGTTGGACTTACGACAACATCGCCCAGCAGAAGGCGTCCATGCGCAGGTACGCGTGCTCCTTCGACTGGGATCGGGTGCTGAACACCTGCGATCCGGAGTACTACAAGTGGAACCAGTGGTTCTTCTTGCAGATGTTCGAGCGCGGCCTGGCCTACCGCAAGGCCAGCAACGTCAACTGGTGCCCGCAGTGCCAAACGGTGCTCGCGAACGAGCAGGTGGTCGCGGGACTGTGTGAACGCTGTGACACCGCTGTCACCAAGAAGAAGCTCACGCAGTGGTATCTGAAGATCACCGACTACGCCGATCGTCTGCTCGATGACATGACACAACTCGAAGGGGCGTGGCCGGAGAAGGTGCTGCTGATGCAGCGCAACTGGATCGGTCGCTCCACCGGCGCGGAGGTCGATTTCGAGATCGAGGGTCGCGATGAACCCGTCACGGTCTACACGACCCGACCGGACACTCTCTACGGTGCGACGTTCTTCGTGGTGGCCGCGGATTCCGACCTGGCCGCCGAGTTGGCCAATGGCACCGACGCCGAAGCCGAGTTCGCCGAGTATCTCGAGAAGGTCAAGCAGACCTCGGAGATGGATCGGCTGGCCACCGACCGCGAGAAGACCGGGGTGTTCTTGCAGCGCTACGCGATCAACCCCGTCAACGGTGAGCAGATCCCGATCTGGGCTTCGGACTACGTGCTTGCCGACTACGGCACCGGCGCGATCATGGCGGTGCCCGCGCACGATCAACGTGACCTCGATTTCGCCCGCGCCTTCAACCTCCCGGTGCGCGTGGTTGTCGATGCTGGTGAGGATCCGGCCATCACCGGGGAAGCCACCGCCGACGACGGCCTGCACATCAACTCCGGTCCGTTGGATGGGCTGAACAAGGACGACGCCATCGCGAAGATCATCGACATCCTCGCTGAACGTGGCACCGGCAAGGAAGCCGTCAACTACCGGCTGCGCGACTGGCTCATCTCCCGGCAGCGTTACTGGGGGACCCCGATCCCGATCGTGCACTGCCCGGCCTGCGGTGAGGTGCCGGTTCCCAGCGATCAGCTGCCCGTCGAATTGCCGCCGGCCGAAGGCTTGGATCTCAAGCCCAAGGGCGCCTCGCCGTTGGGTGCGGCAACCGAATGGGCCACGGTGGCCTGTCCGTCCTGCGGTCAGCAAGCCACGCGGGATCCAGACACCATGGACACCTTCGTCGATTCGTCCTGGTACTACCTGCGATACGTCGACCCGAACAACCACGACTCTGCATTCGATGTCGAGCAGGTACGCGAGTGGCTACCGGTCGATCAGTACGTCGGTGGTGTCACGCACGCGATCTTGCACCTGCTGTATAGCCGCTTCTTCACCAAGGTCTTGCACGACATGGGCCTAGTCGACTTCACCGAACCCTTCACCCGGTTGCTCAACCAGGGCATGGTGATCATGGAGGGCTCGGCGATGAGTAAGTCGCGGGGCAACTTGGTGCGGTTGTCCGATGAACTCGCCGAGCACGGGGTCGATGCGATCCGGTTGTCGATGGTCTTCTCCGGTCCGCCGGAGGACGACGTCGATTGGGCCGATGTTTCCCCGAGTGGTTCGGCGAAGTTCCTGGCGCGCGCCTGGCGGCTATCCGGCGATGTCACCTCCGCCCCGGGTGTCGATCCGGCCACCGGTGATCTTGCCGTTCGCAAGGCCACGCACCGTGCCTTGCACGATGCTGCGCACGCGGTGGAAACGTTCCGCTTCAACGTGGCGGTTGCTCGGGTAATGGAACTGGTCAATGTGCTGCGCAAGGCCATCGACTCCGGCCCCGGACCAGCAGACCCCGCCGTGCGCGAAGGAGCCGAGGCGGTGGCGATCATGCTGTCCCTTGTCGCCCCGTACACCGCAGAGGACATGTGGGCTCGCTTGGGCCACGAACCGAGCGTTGCGCGCGCCGGGTGGCCAACGGTCGAGGAAGAACTCCTGGTCGAAGACGCCGTCACGTGCGTCGTCCAAGTGGCCGGCAAAGTGAAGGCACGCTTGGAGGTTCCTCCCGGTATCGGTGAGGACGAACTGCGTGAACTCGCCATGGCCGATGAAGCCGTTGTCGCCGCGCTCGGTGGAGAGCAGGCGCGCAAGGTGATCGTTCGACCGCCCAAACTGGTGAACGTCGTCCCGAACTAGTTCTCCACAACGAGCGTGACCTCTGTCCACAGGCGAAAGATGACCCTGGTGTCCGACCGGCGCATATTCCTACCGTCGCGGTATGTGGCCCCATCGCAACCGACCGCAGGCCAAAGCGCGCCTGGAATCGCTCACCACTGGCGCTCAGATCTCCGCGCAGCCCGATGCCTTGGACGCACCACCGGCCCAACGCGCTAGCACCCGGGTCCTGCTCGATGAGAACACCGCGAGCAAGGAGAGCAGGTCACCCGAGGACCAGCCACGCTGGTTTTGGACCTGGGACCGACGCTCGCAGAAGGCGGTGTCGATACTGCTGGCCGGGCTCGCGATCGTGGTGGCCTGGTGGTGGTGGAGCGGTCGGCCCGCTGAGACGGTCGTTGCCAGCGAGGTAACGGTCAGCGAAGGCGTACCGGTAGCCACCGGCGAGGACCAGCCACCGATCACCGGTGAGGTGATCGTGCACGTGGTCGGCAAAGTCGCCGAACCGGGAATCGTCGAACTGCCCGCAGGGTCACGCGTGATCGATGCCATCGAGGCGGTGGGCGGGGCACGAAATGACAAGGCGCTGGAATCGGTGAACCTGGCCCGAATCGTGGTGGATGGGGAACAGATCGTCGTTGGCGCACCTGCCGCTGGCGGTGGTGACGGCAAAGTCAGCATCAACGCCGCCGATGCGGCCGCCTTGGAGCAACTCCCGGGCGTGGGTCCGGTGATAGCAGAGCGGATCGTTGCCTGGCGCACCGAGAACGGACCTTTTCGATCCGTCGCGGAACTGGCAGAGATCTCCGGCATCGGTCCAGCGATGATCGAGCGCATCGAAGACCAGGTTCGCATGTGACGGATATCCGCCTGGTAGCGCCAGCGCTAGCCGCCTGGCTCGCTAGCGCGGTGGTCCTATTAGGCGGATCGTCCATCGATGGGATTGATCAGCGGCACCGCTTGGCGCTCGCGGTCTGCGTCGTTGCGATCGCGGTAGCGACTATCGCGTTGGTCGCGTTCCGTCATCGACCGACAGCTTTCGTCTTGATAGCAGCGACGACCCTCGCCGCGATCAGTTCGGCGGCGCAACTAGTGGCGTGGAACGCGCCGGTGCTCGGTGAGGTGATGCGTGAACAGGTGCAGGTGCGCGCCGAGGTCGACGGCCCGATGCGCACCTCGCTGGGCGTGGTCTACCTGCCGATTCGCACGAACACAATCGAAACAGGCGCCAACAAGCCAGGAGCCACACGCACAGTGGCGATCGATGTTCCCTTGACGATCTCACTACCTGAGGATCGGCTTGCGGACTTCGCAGCCGACAACCCCTGGCCGGTCGGCACCGGCATCACCACGACCGGGCGCATCCGCCCCGCGGGGGGATCGATCCGCACGGCCGGCTACCTGGACGTCGACGATCCACACGACATCACGATCGTGCACGCCGCAGGACCTGTCGACCAAGTAGCCGAACGTATGCGCCGCGCGCTGCAAGCCAGCTTGCCTGCCACACCCGCCGGCGGATCGGCGTTGGTTGCCGGGCTGGCCACCGGCGATGAGGAAGCGATGGCCCCCGCGCTGGTGGACGACATGCGCGCCAGCGGCCTGGCGCATCTGACCGCGGTATCCGGTGGCAACGTGGCGATCGTCGTGGGCGCGGTGCTCGCGCTCGCCTGGTTACTCCGCCTACCGATGATCGTGCGCATCGCCTTGGCGTTGGGATCGCTGGGCTTCTACGTGATCCTCGTCCACCCGCAACCCAGCGTGCTGCGCGCCGGGGTGATGGGCGCCGTTGTCGTGGTTTCCCTGCTCATCGGTGGTCGCCGCCCGGGTCCGTCGGTGCTCGCGACCGCAGTGCTCGTCCTGGTGATCATCGTGCCCTCGCTGGCACTGAGTTGGGGCTTCGCGCTCTCCGTTGCCGCGACCGGCGGGATCGTGATGCTCGCACCACACATTCGGGCGCGAATCGAACAGACCGGATGGGGCGGGCGCCTGCCTACAGTGGTCACCATCGCGGCGTCCTTGACGTTGTCCGCCCAACTGGCGACCGCACCGGTGTTGATCGCCATGGGGGTCAGCGTCGGCATCGCTGCCGTGCCCGCCAACTTGCTCGCCATGCCGGTCGTGCCGATCGTCACCATCACCGGACTGCTCGCGGCGATACTCGGTGCAGTCCCCGTGTTGACACCGCTGGCGCAGTTCGTCGCGCTCATCGGTGCCTGGGTGGCCGAATGGATCGCGCAGATCGCGCAGATCGCGGGCGGCATCGATGCCTTCCGGTTCCGCGGCTCGCCACTGACCGCACTCGCGGCCGTGTTCGCGGTTTCGATCGCGGTGCTGGCATGGCGCCGCGGGCGACGGATGCCGGTGACCGTGGTCAGCGGTGTGCTGGCCTTCGCCGCGGTGCTATGGGTGGTGCTGCCACCCGAACGCCGCGCGTGGCCGCCGGCCAACTGGCTGATGGTGCAGTGCGATGTGGGTCAAGGCGATGGCTTCGTGATCGCCGATGCGCGCGACCGGCGCAGCGCGGTGGTCATCGACACCGGACCCTCAGCACGCGCGATCAACCGCTGCCTGGAGGACCTGGGCATCACGCACGTATCGGCATTGTTGCTCACGCATTTCCATTCCGATCACGTCTTGGGGCTCGAAGGTGTGTTGTCCGGTCGGCAGGTGGATGCGGTTTTCGCCAGCCCGCTGGATGAACCCCCATCACAGTCTTTCGGTGTGCAGCGGGCTTTACGCGAACGAGGAATGGAATTACGACGCCTCACCGCCGGGGCGCACCTGCGCATCGGCGATGGTCACTACAACGTGCTGTGGCCCAGGCGCATCGTGACCAGCGGAGGAACTTCGAGCGGGTCGATGGCGAATAACGCGAGTGTGGTGATCGATGCGCGGGTGCACGGTCTGCGGCTGTTACTCACCGGCGATATCGAGCCCCCGGCGCAAGCCGCGCTGCTCGCCGAACTCGGCGGCTTCGACATCGTCAAAGTGCCCCATCACGGTTCCCGTCATCAGCATCCGGACTTCGCGCCGTGGGCTGATGCGCAGATCGCGGTGATCAGTGTGGGGCAGGACAACGAGTTCGCCCATCCGGCACCCAGCACAGTGGAAGCCTGGGCTGCCTCCGGTGCGCTCGTTGCCCGCACCGACCGCCACCGTGACATCGCGGTGGTGAGGCTGCCCGAACAAGACAACACATCGCCCCCGAACTGGGCGATCGTGCCGCGGGCGGGATCGCTGGAGTGATCCGTGCCATGCTGAGCCCACCATGAGCAACCCGGCCCGCATCACCTTGATCCGTGGCGGTGAGACCGCCCTCGTGGATCGCGCGGTCGTCGAAACGGTGCGCTCGATCCGACGCACCGCCGCCCAGGCCGATCGCATAGTCGTCGACGCTGGCGACGAGGACGCGGCGAACGATCTGCGGCAAGCCTGCGCGCCGACACTGTTCGGTGAGGACCTCATCGTCCACATCGTGGGACTGCAAAGCGGCGACGACTCTTTCGCCGCGGCGCTCGCCGAGGTACTCGATGACCAACCCGAGACGGTGTGGTTGATCGTGCACCACGACGGCACCGCCGGTGGCAAGAAGATGCTGGAGGCCGTCCGCGGCGCGGGGGCAAACGAGGTGGAATGTCTGGCTATCAAGAAGGGCAAGCCGGCGATCGCGGTGCTCACCAAGGAGTTCAGCCGTCAGCGTCGGCACGCCACCGACGATGCCGTGCACGTGCTCTATGAATCTGTCGGCCACGACCTGCCGATGCTTTTCGCCGCGGTGAGCCAATTGATCGCAGACGTTCCGGACGACCCGATCACCGAGGAACATGTCCGCGACTACTTCGCGGGAGTAGCCGATGTTGCCGGCTGGCAGATCGCCGATCAGGTGTGGCAACGCAAGCCATCAGGGGCGTTGCAATCGGTGCGTTACGCCGCGGGCGCCGGCAACGACACCGCGGTCGGGGTGATGAGCGTTTTGGCTATGTCCTCGGCGCTGCGGGACATCATCCGGGTGGGCGGCATGGGGCCTGGGGCTTCGGAATCCGATGTTGCCCGAGAACTCGGCATTCCACCGTGGAAGGTGAAGTTGCTGCGCGCCCAGTGGTCGCGGTGGAGCGGTGACCAGCGGCGGCTGGCGGCTTCACTGATCGAGTTGGCCGACGCCGAGGCGATGATGAAGGGCGGCCTGCGCCCGGGGCAATCGCTCGATACCGAGCAAAAACTGTACGCCCTGGAGAAACTGGTGGTCGCTACCGGCGCCCGCTAGGCGCAGGTAACCAGGCGATCAGAGAACGCGCCTACAGCGCAGCGGCGCGCTTGCTGATCGAGGACTTGCGGTTCGCGGCCTGGCTCTTGTGGATCACGCCTTTGCTGGCGGCCTTATCCAGGGTGCGGTTCGCCTCGCGCGCCAAAGCGGTAGCGGCGGCGGTGTCGCCGGCATCGGCTGCCTCGCGGAACTTCCGGACGGCCGTCTTGACGGCGGACTTGACGTCCTTATTGCGCAACCGCGCCTTCTCGTTGGTCTTGATGCGCTTCTTCTGCGACTTGATGTTCGCCACGGTTCCTCTTCTTCTCTGCCGGTCCGGGGTTCCCCGGGGTGCTCGTATGGTCTAGGTCTGGGTCTGTGTCTCGGTCAGGGCCTGGTCAGTATCTGATGCCGCCGGTCTCGTTGACCGAAGACCACAGCGTTCTGCAGCCGCCCAAGGGTACCCGTACTCTGGGGAGGTCCCCTGATCGGCCCCCATGGGCCTGGAGGTTGCTCGTGACGCACCCGCCCGATGGCGGCGCTTGGCTGCCCGGCGCCACCGACCCCGCGGTCATCCGCAACTTCTGCATCATCGCCCACATCGACCACGGCAAGTCCACCCTGGCCGACCGGATGCTGCAGATCACCGGCGTGGTCGATGACCGGTCTATGCGGGCCCAGTACCTCGATCGGATGGATATCGAGCGCGAGCGTGGAATCACCATCAAGTCCCAGGCCGTGCGGTTGCCGTATCAAGCCGGCGATGGCCGTACCTATGTGCTGAATCTCATCGACACCCCCGGCCACGTCGACTTCACCTACGAGGTCTCCCGTTCGCTGGCCGCTTGCGAGGGAGCGATCCTGCTGGTCGACGCCGCCCAGGGCATCGAAGCCCAAACGCTGGCGAACTTGTACCTCGCGCTGGAGAACGAACTGCAGATCATCCCGGTGTTGAACAAGATCGATCTGCCCGCCGCGCAGCCGGAGAAGTACGCCGCCGAGCTCGCGCACATCATCGGTTGTCAGCCCGAGGACGTCCTGAAGGTTTCGGCTAAGACCGGCGAAGGCGTTGCCGAATTGCTGCAGACCGCGGTTGATCTCATTCCCGCACCGATTGGCGATGCTGACGCACCTGCCCGCGCGATGATCTTCGACTCGGTCTACGACACCTACCGCGGCGTGGTCACCTACGTGCGCGTAATCGACGGCCGCATCGGCACCCGCGATCGGGTCGCGATGATGTCGACCGGGGCGGTGCACGAACTCCTCGAGGTCGGTGCCATCTCGCCCGAGCCGACCCCGGCGCAGGGACTCGGTGTCGGTGAGGTGGGCTACTTGATCACCGGAGTGAAGGACGTCCGCCAATCGCGCGTGGGTGACACCATCACCACGGCCAACAAGGGAGCCACCGAAGCCCTCGGTGGTTACCGCGATCCCAAGCCGATGGTGTTCTCCGGGCTGTATCCCATCGACGGCTCGGACTACCCGATCCTGCGCGATGCCCTCGATCGGTTGAAGCTCAACGACGCCGCCTTGAACTACGAGCCTGAGACCTCCCTTGCGCTCGGCTTCGGCTTTCGTTGCGGATTCCTCGGCCTGCTGCACCTCGAGATCGTGCGCGAACGTCTCGAACGCGAGTTCAACTTGGATCTGATCTCCACTGCCCCCAACGTCATCTACGACGTAGTCATGGAAGACGGCAAGGAACTGACCGTCACCAACCCCAGTGAATTCCCCGACGGCAAGGTCGCGATCGTCACCGAGCCGATCGTCAAAGCCACGGTCATTTTGCCGAGTGAATTCGTAGGCACGGTGATGGAACTGTGCCAAGGCCGGCGCGGAACGTTGCTGGGTATGGACTACCTGTCCGAGGATCGTGTGGAACTTCGCTACACCTTGCCGCTCGCCGAGATCGTGTTCGACTTCTTCGACCAACTGAAGTCCCGCACTCGCGGATACGCGTCCTTGGACTACGAGCCCAGCGGTGAACAGGACGCGGACCTGGTGAAGGTCGACATCTTGTTGCACGGTGATCCGGTCGATGCGTTCAGCGCGATCGTGCACAAGGAGAAGGCCTATAGCTATGGCGTCGCGATGGCGCAAAAGCTCAAGGAACTGATTCCCCGCCAGCAGTTCGAAGTGCCGATCCAGGCAGCCATCGGATCGCGCGTGATCGCCCGCGAGAACATCCGCGCGATCCGCAAGGACGTCCTTGCCAAGTGCTACGGCGGCGATGTCTCCCGTAAGCGCAAGTTGTTGGAGAAGCAGAAGGAAGGCAAGAAGCGGATGAAGATGGTCGGTCGCGTGGAAGTGCCGCAAGAGGCATTCATCGCGGCGCTGTCCACATCCGAACCCGCCGGCAAGAAATGACCGCGCCCAGCACTCGAAACCCCCCACGCACCGCAAGCACCCCGACACCACTCTCGCTCTACGTGCACGTGCCCTTCTGCGCCAGCAGGTGCGGATATTGCGATTTCAATACCTACACCGCCACCGAACTTGGCGACGGTGTTCGCCGCGACACCTTCCACGAGCACCTGATCGCCGAGATCCACCAGGCGGCCGGGCAACTTGCGACCAATCACCAGGTCGACACGGTCTTCTTCGGTGGCGGCACGCCCACCTTGCTCGGCGCCGACGCGCTCAATCAACTACACGCGGCTATCCAAGACAACTTCGACGTCGCTCCCAACGCGGAAGTCACTACCGAAGCGAATCCGGACTCGGTGGACCAACGCATGCTCGATGATCTGAAACAAGGTGGCTTCACCCGCATCTCCTTCGGTATGCAAAGCAGTGCACCGCATGTGCTGGCCACCCTCGAGCGCACGCACACCCCCGGTGCCAGTAGCAGCGCTGCCAAAGCCGCCCGCGCAGCCGGCTTCGAGCACGTGAACCTTGACCTCATCTACGGCACACCCGGTGAGTCCAACGAGGACCTGCAGCGCTCCCTCGACGAAGTACTCGAAGCCGGCGTGGACCACGTATCGGCGTATTCGTTGATCGTTGAGCAGGGAACCGCATTAGCCAGACGCGTGCAACGCGGTGAGGTCCCCATGCCCGACGACGATGTTGCCGCTGACCGCTACGAACTCATCGACGATCACCTGACCACCGCCGGCTTCGACTGGTACGAGGTCAGCAACTGGGCCAAGCCGAACGCCGAATGCCGGCACAACATCGCCTATTGGCGCAACGCCGCGTGGTGGGGGATCGGTCCGGGTGCGCATAGTCACCTCGAGGGCCGGCGCTGGTGGAACGTCAAGCACCCACACACCTACGCCCAGCGGGTAAGTGCCGGCCTATCGCCGATGGCAGAGGAGGAGTTCTTGACCGCTGATCAACGATCACTGGAGAACCTCATGCTCGGCCTGCGCATGAAGGCTGGCATCGCGCTTGACGAAGTTCCCACGAACGACGACGCCATCACCGCACTCACCGAACAGGGCCTACTCGATCCCGCGGCGCTGGAACTTGAGCCATCGAGGCTCGCCTTGACCCGCCGAGGCCGCCTGATGGCAGACCACGTTGTCCGCACCCTCGCGGCCTGATGGTGCCTAGGCCCTAGGCGCTCAAAGCGCCATTGAGGCTGTTGTTCACTCGGCGGGTAGTCGATCTAGGCGTAGACTTGGCACTCTGAGTCACCGAGTGCCAGGAACGACCGGCCAGCGACCGCCAGGAGGTGCCGTGCTCGAAGATCGCCGCCTCGCCGTGCTGCGCGCCATCGTCGAGGACTACGTCGCCACCCACGAGC
>CAZWIW010000014.1:17524-30410 GCA_964634545.1 uncultured Rubrivirga sp. | reverse complement strand
ATGTCCGATCCGGAGATGATCACCGGAATCATGGAGACCGTCTCGATCCCGGTCATGGCCAAGGCTCGTATCGGGCACTTCGGCGAGGCCCAGGTGCTGCAGTCCCTCGGTGTGGACTACATCGACGAATCCGAAGTGCTGACCCCAGCGGACTACGCCAACCACATCGACAAGAAGGACTTCACCGTCCCGTTCGTTTGCGGTGCGACGAATCTTGGTGAGGCGCTGCGCCGGATCACCGAAGGCGCCGCGATGATCCGCTCCAAGGGCGAGGCCGGCACCGGAGATGTGTCCAACGCGGTGACCCACATGCGCAAGATCCTCGGTGAGATCCGCCATCTGCGGTCGATGGCCGAAGACGAGTTGTTCGTCGCGGCGAAGGAACTGCAAGCCCCCTATGACCTCGTGGTGGAGGTCGCTCGCGAGGGCCGGTTGCCGGTCGTGCTGTTCACCGCCGGCGGCATCGCAACGCCGGCTGATGCGGCGATGATGATGCAGCTCGGTGCCGATGGCGTCTTCGTCGGCTCGGGCATCTTCAAGAGCGGTGATCCGAAGGCGCGCGCGGAGGCGATCGTCTCGGCTACGCGGCACTACGACAAGCCCGAGATCGTCGCCGAGGCCTGCCGCGGTTTGGGTGAGGCCATGGTCGGCATCAATGTGGCAGACATTCCCGTCCACCACCGCTTGGAAGACCGCGGCTGGTGAGCAGCGCCCCGTTCATCGGGGTGCTCGCGCTGCAAGGGGACGTGCGTGAGCACGTCGATGCACTGACCCGGATCGGTGTTCGTTCTGGTGCGGTTCGATCGTTCGAGGATCTGGGTGCCTGCGATGGGCTCGTGATTCCCGGCGGGGAGTCGACCACGATGTCGCGGCTGGCGTTGATCGACGGCTGGTTCGAGCCGCTGCGTTCGATGCGTGCAGCAGGAGTGCCGATGTTCGGCTCGTGCGCCGGGATGATCATGCTGGCCGATCAGGTGCTCGATGCCCGGCCCGATCAGGAAACCGTGGGCGGGTTGGACGTCGTCGTTCGTCGTAACGCCTTCGGCCGCCAAGTCGATTCCTTCGAGATGGACATCGAGATGCCGGTGCTGGGGGCCGAGGCTTTCCACGCGGTATTCATCCGGGCCCCGTGGGTGGAGAGCGTGGGGGACGATGTGCAGGTGCTTGCGGAGATCTCCGCTGGTGACCGCGCCGGTACCATCGTGGCGGTTCGACAAGGACCGGTACTGGCCACCAGTTTCCACCCGGAGTTGACCCACGATGACCGGGTGCACCGGTACTTCGTGGACATGGTCGAAGGAAAGGTCGAGAGGTAGCGCATGAGCGGTCATTCCAAATGGGCGACCACCAAGCACAAGAAGGCGGTCATCGACGCCAAGCGCGGCAAGTTGTTCGCCAAGTTGATCAAGAACATCGAAGTTGCCGCTCGGCAAGGCGGTGCGGATCCGGCCGGAAACCCGACGTTGTATGACGCGATCCAAAAGGCACGGAAGTCCTCGGTGCCGCTGGACAACATCGAGCGCGCGGTCAAGCGCGGATCGGGTGCTGAAGGTGGCGGCGCCGACTGGCAGACGATCATGTACGAGGGATACGGGCCGAGCGGAGTGGCCGTGCTCGTGGAATGCCTGACCGACAACCGCAACCGCGCGGCTGGTGAAGTGCGCGTGGCGATGACCCGCAACGGCGGATCGATGGCCGATCCGGGATCGGTCGCCTACATGTTCAACCGCAAAGGCGTGATCATCGTTCCCAAGGTCGACGGCCTCACCGAAGACGATTTGCTCATGGCGGTACTGGAAGCCGGTGCCGAGGAAGTCAACGATCTGGGGGAGTCCTTCGAGATCGTCAGCGAAGCAACCGACGTGGTGGCCGTGCGCACAGCCCTACAAGGTGCCGAGATCGACTACGACTCCGCCGAAGCGACCTTCCTGCCGTCGGTAACCGTCCCGTTGGATGAAGACGGCGCGGGCAAGGTCTTCCGGTTGATCGAAGCACTCGAGGACAGCGACGACGTCCAAAACGTGTATGCGAACTTCGATGTGAGCGACGAAGTGATGGAGAAGGTCGGCTGATCGATGTCCGATGATCCCAGCAAGGTAGGAGCGCAACTGCGCGGCTGGGACGCCGCGACGTTCCGCACTGCCTCGGGTGATCCGCGGATGCGCAGCACCGTTGTGGCGCTTGCGGTGCTGGATAGCGCACCGGATTGGGATCGGCTGCGTACGCGACTTGAACGATTGACGCACTTCGTGCCGACCTTGCGGATGCGACCGCTCTACGGGCTGTTCGGGTTGTCCGCACCTCGGTTAGCGCTTGATCCGGATTTCGATATCGACGTGCACGTGCACCGCTACCGGCTTCCTGAGGGTTCGGGTTGGAACGAGCTGCTCGGCGATGTGCGACGCATGTCCTTGACCGACTTCGATCGCAACCGCGCGCTGTGGGAAGCGGTGTTGATCGAAGGGCTACCGCGGGGCGAATCAGCGTTCGCCTTGAAGTTGCATCACTCGATCGCCGATGGGCAGGCGACGGTGATGATGGCGTTGTCCTTGTTCGAACTCGGCCCCGACCCCAACCCGGACGATCCGCCCACACCGGAGGTTCCGCGCGGGGAGGACGTCAGCATGCTGGATATCGCGCGGGCGAATGTCGAGGACAACGTGTCTCGATTCCGGCAAAGCGCAGAGGGTGTGGTGCGCGCCGGCGGGAATGTGGCGATGCAGGCGCTCGGGGATCCGGCCGGCGCGTTCGACGTGGTGCGCCAGACGGTGGACTCGGTGAGCAAGGCCGTATCCATGCCCGAAGCACCGCTGTCACCCCTGTGGACCGAGCGCGGGACTACGTATCACTTCGGGGCATTCGAGTTTCCCTTCGAGCACCTCAAGCACGCAGCCAAGTCCCGCGGGTTCAGCGTGAATGACGCGTTCATGGCGGCGGTTGCCAGCGGTGTGGACAGGTACCACAAGCGCTACGGCGTTTCCGTGCCTGAACTGCGCGTGAACGTCCCGATCAGTCTGCGCGGCGATGCTGGGGATCGCAGTGGGCAAGCATCCAACGCTGTTGCCATCGCACGCTTCGAGATGCCAGTCGAAGGGCTCGATGTCGAGGATCGGATGGCGGTCATCCACGAACTTGTCGATACCTGGCGAGGCGCACCGGCGATGCGGATGGCCGATCCGTTGGCTGACGTGAGTTGGTTCGTGCCGGTACCGGTATTGGCGCACGCAGCCAAGGCCTCCGACATCACCACGAGCAACGTTCCCGGTCCGCCGATCGCGATGTATCTCGCAGGAGCGCGGATGGTGGCGGCCTTCCCGCTCGTGGCGACGATCGGAGCCGCGGTCAACGTCACGATGGTCACCTACGACGGCGCCACGTGCATAGGAGTGTCCACCGACGATCGTTCGATTCCCAATCACGCGGAACTGCTGGAGGACTTGCGCTGGGGGTTCGAGTTGATAACCGGCGATGTCGTCGGTCCGGCGGATCGGTACGGCACCGGAACCTGAGTTCGACTTAAGGGTGGTGGGAGGCGTTCGGCGCGCCCACGAGAGCACTGGCACACCGTGCGGCTAGCGTGGCGTGGCAAGCAGCATTCCACGAACTCATGGAAGGACCGATGTGACAGTCACCGCCGGCAATCGTCGCGTGCTGGGGATCGACCCCGGTCTCACGCGTTGCGGTGTCGCGGTCGTGGATGGTGCACCCGGGCGCAAAGTCTCCTTGCACTACATCGGGGTGCTTCGCACCGAGACGACGTTGCCGATCGAGCAGCGTCTCGTAGAACTTGAACGTGGAATCGAAGCGCTCGTTTCGGAGCACGCTCCCGATGTCGTGGCGGTAGAACGGGTCTTCAGTCAGCACAATGTCCGCACGGCGATGGCCACGGCGCAGGCAGCGGCGGTCGCCTTGCTTGTCGCGGCGCGCGGGGGAATTGACGTCGCATTGCACACTCCCACCGAGGTCAAGGCAGCGGTGACGGGAAGCGGACGCGCCGACAAGGCTCAAGTGACAGCGATGGTCACCCGTGTGCTGGCGCTCTCGCAAGCGCCCAAGCCAGCCGATGCCGCCGATGCTGCAGCTATCGCGATCTGTCAGGTGTGGCGTGGTGCTGCGTCCAGTCGCTTGGAGGCTGCGCGCGAACGGTTGGCTGCTGGCCGATGATCGACCGGGTGCGCGGGTCCATCCTGGCCATCGGCGCTGACTTCTTGAGTGTGGACATCGGTCCGCTCGCGTTACGTGTGATGGTCCCCCCGCAGACCTGCGCGGACGTGCGCGTGGGCAGCGAAGTCGAGGTGCACACCGCACTGGTCGTGCGTGAGGACAGTTGGACACTGTTCGGCTTCTTGGATAGCGAGCAATGCCAGGTGTTCCAGCAGGTGCAGACGGTGAGCGGAATCGGTCCGCGGATCGCGCTCGCACTTGTCAGTGTGTTGGGTCCAGAGGAGTTGCGCCGGGCCATCGATGCCGAGGACCTTGCCGCTTTGACGAGCGTGCCGGGCATCGGCAAGAAGGGCGCCCAACGCATCGTGCTGGAGTTGAAGGACCGCATCGGTGCACCGGTCTCGGCCTCTCCGCGCGCTGCAGGTGGCGGCGGTGAACCGTGGCGCGCGTCTGTGGCAGCGGGGTTGACGTCCTTGGGGTGGAACCCCAAGGAAGCCGAGGCAGCGGTGGAGGTGATCGCGCCGCGGTTGGCGGAGATCACCGACGCCGATGATCCCGATGTCGGTGTGTTGTTGAAGGAAGCCCTGCGTTCCTTGGATCGCTCATGAGCGTGCTGGATCCAGGTGCCGATGACGACGATTCGGTAGTTGACGGTGCTCTGCGTCCGACCACGCTGGAGGAGTTCGTTGGCCAAGATCGGGTGAAATCGCAACTCGGTCTGGTGCTGGAGGCCGCGCGCAGGCGCGAAGGAATTGCCGACCATGTGTTGCTCAGCGGCCCACCTGGACTCGGAAAGACCACGCTTGCGGCGATCATCGCAAGCGAACTCGGTGCACCCATCCGCATGACTTCAGGTCCAGCGCTCCAGCATGCGGGGGATGTGGCGGCCGTGCTGTCGAGCCTGCAGCCGGGGGAGGTCTTGTTCATCGATGAGGTGCACCGCACGGCCCGGGCTGCGCAGGAGATGCTCTACGTCGCGATGGAGGACTTCCGGGTTGATGTAGTGGTGGGCAAGGGCCCGGGCGCCACCGCGATTCCCCTGGACATCGCCCCGTTCACCCTGGTCGGCGCGACCACGCGCGCTGGGCTGCTACCAGGTCCGTTGCGGGATCGGTTTGGATTCACCGCACACTTGGATTTCTACGATCCGGTCGACCTCGAGCGCATCGTGCGGCGTAGTGCTCGGTTGCTGGAGGTGGAGATCACCGATGCAGGGGGAAGCGAGATCGCAGGTCGCTGCCGAGGTACACCACGAATCGCGAACCGGTTGCTGCGCCGAGTTCGGGACTGGGCGCAGGTGCATGGCAGGGGAGTGGTCGATGAGGACGCTGCGTCGGCGGCCCTCGAACTCTACGAAGTGGACGTCGTTGGCCTTGATCGAATCGACCGCGCCGTGCTCGAGGCGATCGTGGATCGTTTCGGCGGTGGCCCGGTGGGCTTGAGCACCTTGGCAGTGGCGGTGGGTGAGGAGCCGGAGACCATCGAGACGGTGGCCGAGCCGTTCTTGGTTCGATTGGGCCTGCTGATGCGTACGCCGCGTGGGCGGGTGGCCACGATCGCCGGTTGGCAGCACATCGGCCGCACAGCCCCCTTGGATACACCAGGAGCCGGACAGGGTGTTCTGCCCTGGCAAGAGGAAACACCAGAGGAGTCCAGCGGGTAGGGGTACCGGCCAACCGGCACTCGCTCGGTACCCTCGATGGATCCGGATACCCCGGTGTACTTGCCCTTGGGAGTGACTTCGTGGATCTCGTGGCCCTGGCCCCCATCTTGTTGCTGGTGGTCGCCTTCTACTTCCTGCTCATCCGTCCGCAGAAAGTGCGCCAACGCCAACAGGCCGAGATGGTTCGCGCTCTGGCTCCAGGCGCCCAGGTAATGACGACCGCGGGCATGATGGGCACGATCGCCGTCGTCGCCGAGGATGAATTGTCTCTGGAGATCTCCCCGGGCGTTTTCGTTCGCATGGTGCCCGCCGCCGTTGCACGGGTCATCGAACCGGCACCGGGGATGGGACAGGCCGAAGAGCCCGAACCGCCCACGCCGTAGCATCTGCTCTTCGCACAACCTTCGACCGGCGCCTACCCACGATCCCCGAGGAGTCCCGTGGCCCCACCCCCGACATCCAAGCCAGGGCGATTGCTGATCGCCTTGGTGGTGCTGTTGATAGGTGGCATCGCCTGGGCGTTTTGGCCGGGCACCGACTCCTCCGTGCGCCTGGGCCTGGACCTGCAAGGCGGAACCCAGGTGATCATGATTCCCCAGCCGGTGGTCGAGGGGGCGGAGATCACCGAAGAGCAGCTCGCCCAATCGGTCGAGATCATCAGGGCCCGCGTGGACGGACTCGGGGTCGCCGAAGCCGAGGTCACCACCCAGGGATCCGGCGCGGGCGCAGCGATCGTCGTGGCTGTCCCCGGAGTGGGCCAGGACCGAGTGGTCGACCTCGTGCAGCGCACCGCGCTGCTGAACTTCCGGCCGGTGTGGAACATTCTCAGCCCGCTGCCCAGCCAGCCGGTTGACGACGTCGATGCGGATCCCGCTGACGACGCTGACGCGTCCGACACCGACGCGTCCAACACCGACCCTGCCGACGCAGAAGGTTCCGGTGCCGAGGAGACAGACACGCAAGCAACCGACAGCCAGACGCAAGACCCGACCACCGAGGATGGTGCTGACCAAGGCGGCGCCCAAAGCGCAGAGATCGTGCAGGCCGCCGACTACACCCCGCAATTCCAGACCGAGGTCGATGCCCTGGACTGCCTAGATCCGGTCAATCTCGCCGGCGGAACCCCCGACAACCCCGAACAGTGGCTCGGTGCATGTGACCAAGAAGGTGTCTCCAAGTATGTGATGGAGCCCGCCTTCATCCAAGGCGTGAACGTCACCGACGCCAATGCACAACTCACCCAGCAGGGCATTGGCTGGGTGGTCACCTTGGAGTTCGACTCCGAGGGTGCCAGCGCGCTGGCTGATGCATCGACCGAGCTCAGCGCCCTACCCGAGTGCGGCACCGGTGCCACGCCCTGCAACGCGTTCGCCATCGTGCTCGACGGGGTGGTCGTCTCCGCTCCCCGGTTCAACGAACCGATCATCGGTGGTCAAGCCCAGATCGAAGGCGACTTCAACGCCCAAGAGGCCCGCGACCTCGCCAATGTGCTGAAGTACGGCGCACTTCCGTTAACGCTCGAGGTTGTCGACGTCACCTCGGTGTCGGCCACCGTGGGTGGTGATCAGCTGCGAGCAGGAATCATCGCTGGCCTCATCGGCCTTACCGTCGTGAGCTTGTACCTACTTCTGTACTACCGGCTCCTCGGCCTCGTTGCGGTTTTGTCCCTCGCCGTTGCCGGTGGCCTGCTGTATCTGTTCGTGGTGATCTTCTCCAAGACCATCGGCCTGACGCTCACCCTCGCCGGAGTGGCCGGGGCGATCGTCGCGGTGGGTATCACCGCGGACTCCTTCATCGTCTACTTCGAACGAATCCGCGACGAGTTGCGAGATGGTCGTTCGCTCCGTCAAGCCTGCGATAGCGGGTGGGTGCGGGCACGCCGAACACTGCTCGCCGCTGACTTCGTAACGTTGCTTGCCGCCGTGGTGTTGTACTTCCTATCGATCGGCAGCGTTCGCGGTTTCGCCTTCATTCTCGGACTCACCACGGTTATCGACCTGATCATCGCTTTCTGGTTCACCCATCCGGTGGTCGTACTTCTCGGGCGAATGCGCTTCATGCAAGGCGGCTCGAAGTGGAGTGGCCTCGACCCCGAGCGGCTCGGTGGGCATAGCGCGATCGAGAACCTCAGTGGCCGGTCACGGCGCAAGCGCCGCGATGATTACCGCGATCAGAAGGCGCAGTTCGGCGAGAGCAGTACCGAAGCCCCTGAGGAGGTGCGCTCATGAACCTCAAGGGATTCGGGCAGCGGCTATACCGCGGCGAAGTTTCCTACGACTTCGTCGGCCGGTGGAAGCGCTGGTACGTGCTCTCTGCGATCATCCTCATCGTCGCCATCGGTTCGTTGGCCATCCGAGGGTTGAACCTAGGCATCGAGTTCCGCGGTGGGGCTGACTTCTCCATCCCCAATGCAACGTGTTCGGTCGTCGACGCACGCACAGTGGCCGAAACCGAGACCGGCGGACAAACGATCGTCACGGTCGCCGGCTCGGGCACGATGCGCGTGCAAACGATCCCGCTGACTAGCGCTGAGTCCGTCGATCTCGCGGACCTTCTCGGCGAAACGTGCGGAGTGCCGGGATCGGACATCACCGTCCAAGTCGTCGGACCCACCTGGGGTGCGGAGATATCCACCAAGGCGTTGCAGGGTCTGATCATCTTCCTGGCGTTGGTCTCGGTGTTCCTGGCGATCTACTTCGAGTGGCGGATGGCTGTTGGCGCGCTCGTGGCTCTCGTGCACGATCTCGTCATCACTATCGGCATCTACGCTGCCGTCGGTCTCGAAGTGACACCTGCGACGGCCATCGGTGTGCTGACGATCTTGGCTTACTCGCTGTACGACACCGTGGTGGTCTATGACAAGGTCAAGGAGAACACTCGCGGTATTTTCGGTCAGTCCGTCATGACCTACGACGAAGCCGCGAACCTTGCCGTCAATCAGACGGTGGTGCGTTCGATCAACACATCCTTCACGTCCTTGTTGCCGGTGCTAGCGATCATCGTCGTCGGCGCAGGACTCCTCGGCGCAGGCACGCTGCTCGATCTCGCCGTCGCCTTGGCCGTGGGTATGGCGGTCGGCACGTACTCCTCGTTGTTCATCGCTACACCGGTTCTCGCTCAGCTCAAGCGTCAGCAGCCGGAGGTCAAGGCGCTGGCTTCACGCGTCATGGCTCGCCGCAAGCAGGCCCTTAAGCAGGCGAAGGAGGGTGGCGCGGCATCGGGGGAGAGTGGTGGCGATTCGGATGATGATTCAGGTGGTGGGGCGTCTGGAGTGGACGTGGCACCTTCCGGGTCGGCATCGCCTGAGCAACTGCGTGAGTACGCCCGGGTGCAAACCGGCGAGCGCAATCAACCCAAGCGGCAAACCCGACGCAAGCGACGTTGACGCGACACCGAGCCCGTAGAATCGGGTAACCGGAAGGGGAGGTGGTCATGGCGAAGAACGTTCCCGTGGCCACCGATGACGCCCCGGTAAGGCCTCCGTTCGCGCAGGAGTCGGGTGGCTTTCGCGGCAGGTTCGCGCGGCTCGCGGGGCCCCGTCATGCGCATCCGGAACTCCAGCCAGTGCTGCGCACCTTGCGTCGTTACCACCCGAAAGCCGATACGCGGTTGGTCGAGCGGGCCTACGAAATGGCCGAGTACTTGCACCGGGATCAGCAACGGCGATCCGGTGAGCCGTACATCACGCATCCACTCGCGGTGACCGAAATCCTTGTCGAAATAGGAATGCCGGCGCCGAGTTTGGCTGCAGCGTTGTTACATGACACGGTCGAGGACTGCGGATATTCCCTCGATGCCCTGCGCGAGGACTTCGGAGACGAAGTCGCTTTGCTGGTGGATGGAGTAACCAAACTCGACAAGGTCACTTACGGCGAAGCTTCAGCCGCGGAGACGGTTCGCAAGATGGTCGTGGCGATGGCCCGTGACATTCGGGTTCTCGTTATCAAGTTGGCCGATCGGTTGCACAACATGCGCACGCTGCAGTGGCTGCCGGAGGAGAAGCAACAGAAGAAGGCCAAGGAAACCCTCGAGATCTACGCCCCACTGGCTCATCGTCTTGGGATGAACGCCATCAAGTGGGAGCTCGAGGATCTGTCTTTCGCAACCATGTATCCGAAGATGTACGAAGAGATCGTGCGGTTGGTAGGGGAGCGGGCACCATCGCGTGACAAGTATCTCGCGGAAGTGATCACCGATATCGACTCGCAACTGAAAGCCAGCAAGATCAAGGCCAGCGTGACCGGGCGCCCGAAGCATTACTACTCCGTGTACCAGAAGATGATCGTGCGCGGTCGGGACTTCAACGACATTTACGATCTCGTGGGCGTGCGGATATTGGTCGACAGCGTTCGCGATTGCTACGCGGTGCTAGGCACCATCCACGCGCAGTGGAGCCCGGTCCCGGGGCGATTCAAGGACTTCATCGCGATGCCCAAGTTCAACATGTACCAGTCGCTGCACACCACGGTCATTGGGCCGGACGGCAAGGTCGTGGAAGTGCAGATTCGCACCAATGAGATGCACCAATCCGCTGAACTTGGGGTGGCCGCCCACTGGCGCTACAAGCAATCCGATGTCGGCGGTAAGTCCGGACCGGATGATTTCGCCTGGTTGCGTCAACTGCTCGATTGGCAGCGCGAAACTACGGATCCGGGCGAGTTCTTGGATTCGCTTCGCTACGACCTAGGTTCCGCCGAGGTGTACGTGTTCACCCCCAAGGGCGATGTCATGGCATTGCCCAGCGGTGCCACTGCCGTTGATTTCGCCTACGCGGTGCACACCGAAGTGGGTCACCGGTGCGTAGGTGCGCGGGTGAATGGAAAGTTGATTCCACTGGAATCCACTTTGGCTAGCGGCGATGTGATCGAGATCTTCACGTCGAAAGCCGAAGGTGCGGGCCCGAGTCGTGACTGGCTCG
Organism: uncultured Rubrivirga sp.; assembly: GCA_964634545.1. Taxonomy (GTDB): domain Bacteria; phylum Actinomycetota; class Actinomycetes; order S36-B12; family S36-B12; genus S36-B12. Next base: position 19,665 of record CAZWIW010000014.1, on the reverse strand, counting down.
GCTTCGTCGCGTCGCCACGGGCGAAGACGAAAATCAAAGCCTGGTTCTCCAAGGAACGTCGCGAGGAGTCCATCGAGAACGGCAAAGACCACATTGCGCGGGCCATGCGCAAACGGGGGCTGCCGCTGCAGCGACTCATGACCAACCAGGCGTTGGCGAGTATCGCAGTGGATCTCAACCAAGCAGACGTGACGGCGTTGTACGCATCGGTGGGCGAGGGGCGGGTATCTGCCGAAACCATCGTTCACCGGCTCGTCGAAGCGGCAGGGGGAGTCGATGGTGCTGCCGACGATGCGGCCGAAGCGGTAACTCCCAAGCCTGGCCGTCGCACATCGGAGTCCCGAGATGTCGGCGTGATCGTCAAGGGTGTCGATGACCTTTGGGTGAAGCTCGCACGCTGCTGCACTCCGGTGCCCGGTGATCCCATCATGGGATTCGTGACCCGTGGCTCGGGAGTCTCCGTGCACCGTGACGACTGCGTGAACGTTCCCAACTTGCGCCAGCATCCCGAACGGGAAGTGGCGGTTGAATGGGCCCCCACAGCCTCGAGCGTCTTCTTGGTGAACATTCAAGTGGAGGCACTCGATCGCTCACGACTGCTGGCGGATGTCACCAAGGCGCTCTCGGATACGCACGTGAACATCCTCAGTGCATCGGTTGCTACCACGCGGGATCGAATCGCCACCTCGCGATTCACCTTCGAAATGGCCGATCCCAAGCATCTGGGTTCGGCGTTGAAAGCAGTTCGAACGGTCGAGGGCGTCTACGACGCCTACCGCGTCTGAGCGAAGCGACTATCGCGCGATGCGTTGCGCCGCTTCGAGCAACGCCCGGGTGCTCTCCACCGATTGCTCGAGCCGTCGAACGGCAGCCGAATCACCCTTGGCTTGGGCTTCGGCGAGTTCGGCTTCTTGTCGAACGAGGGCGTCGGTGAAGGCATTCGCGGTGGATTCAGCTCGCGCCTGCTTTTCCGGATCGTGTTGCTGCCAGGCCTGGGATTCGGCTTTGCGGACGGCATCTTCGACCTTGCGAAGTCGCCCTTCGAGCCGGCTGCGCTCCGACCGGGGGACATCGCCGGCCTTGTCCCACTTGTCCTGGATGCTGCGCAAGGTTCGCTTGGTCTCAGAGAGGCCCTTGCCTGAGGAGAGCGGGAGCAGGCCTTCGGCTTGAGCGAGTAGCTCCTCTTTGACCGTCACGTTTGGGGCCAGTTCGGCATCGCGGGCTGAGTCGGCTGCCTTCATCGCAGAGTAGAAGGAATCCTGGGCCGCCTTGAAGCGCTTCCAGAGTTTGTCCTCATCCGAGCGCGATGCGCGTGGGGCGCGCTTCCAGTCCTCCATCAACTTCTTCAACGCCTTGGCGGTAGGCCCCCAGTCGGTTGATTCCGCCAACTTCTGCGCCTGCTCGATCAAGGCACGCTTCTGGGCCATCGCTTCCTTGCGCTCGCTATCGAGCTTCGCGAAGTGTGCGCGCCGGCGCTTATCGAAGGCACTTCGTGCTGAACTCAAGCGCTTCCACAGTTCTTGTTCTACCGAACGATCGGATCGGGGCAGCGCTTTCCACTCTTCGACGATTGCCGAATACCGCTCGGCGGTGGTCTTCCAACTCGTGGACTCAGCGAGGGTCTCGGCTTCGTTGACCAGTGCTTCCCGAGCAGCCTTCGTTTGCTCGCGCATCCGTTCCCGATGTTCGGCTTGGCGAACGGCAGCTGCCTCCCTAGCCGTCTCGGCGTCGGCAATTTTACGCTCCAGCGCGGCGACATCCCCGACGAAGGAGCGTTCGGCCAAGCCGCCTCGCACCCGCTCGATCACCGCCGCTGCCTGGTCCGGCTTAGCCCGGCCATCACCGAGTCGGGCCGTCACCAGATCGATCTCGACGACGAGGTCCTCGTACTTCCGCGCGAAGAAGGCCAGGCCCTCTTGCGGGGTGCCGGCGGCGTATTGCCCAACTCGGACCTCGCCTTCGGGCGCGTTCAGATAGACGGTGCCGTCGTCGTCGACCCGCCCGAACGCCATGCTGGAGGACAAAGCAGCGCTAGCACCGTTAGCACTGCTGGGCGCAGTGTCGGCATTGGTCGATGGTTTCGCAGGGGAGGCTGGCGCGGGGGTAGGGCGACGCAGCGCAGCCGGCGTCGGAATCGAGCT
>CAZWIW010000014.1:0-17424 GCA_964634545.1 uncultured Rubrivirga sp. | reverse complement strand
GTGTTTGCTGCGGTGCTTGCTGCAGTGCTTGCTGCAGTGTTCGGTGCCTGGTCTTGCGTCATGCGTTCACCCCCTTGAGGCGTCGACTTGTAGGCGGAGTTCTTCGGTCAGTCTGTCATCGTGCACGCCTGGTGCTAGTTGGCACCACTAACCGTTGCAGATTCGATAACTAATGGCTGGGCCGGCAGACCGTCCCCGGAGCCGTCCGCCACCCCCGCTTCGGCGACTGACTGCAGAATATCCAGGCCTTCGGTCACCTGACCCCAGATGGTGTACCCGGAGGGCAACGTGGTGTCTTCATAGACCAGGAAGAACTGGGAACCAGAGGTCCCTGGCCCGGCGTTGGCCATAGCGACGGTGCCGGCGGGGTAGTTGGCCTCGCCCTCAGCGGGCAGATTCTCGTCGGGGATCTGGTAACCCGGGCCGCCGGTTCCATCGCCCGCGGGGTCTCCACATTGCACGACGAAGATGCCCGCGGTCGTGAGCCGGTGGCAAGCGGTGGCGTTGTAGAAGCCGGTATCGGCCAGGAAGGCCGCAGATGCGACCGTGGCCGGGGCGAGATCACCGAACATTTCGATGACGATGTCACCGCAGTTGGTGGCCAGCGTGAGGCTTCCCTCTTGCTCGGTACCCGGTGCCGGAGCCGAATCGAAGGTGATGTCGTCGGCACGAACGGGGACTGGATCGTTGCATCCGTCTACGAGTGGGCCTTGGGCGTCGAGTTGGTCGGCGAGCTCGCTGACCGCCTCGTCGAGTTCGTCGCTTCGGTCGGCGGCGGTGCTGTCGCTGGAATCGCCGAGCAGGGTGAGCACGGCCCAGCCGCCCCCAGCAACCACCAGCGCCGCGATCACGACAATGGCGACGATGCGTTGTCGCGAGCGGGCCTTCTCCTGGCGGTCGACACGACGTTGTTGCTGGCGCTCGAACTTCGCGCGGGCGAGTTCGCGCTCCCGGCGATTCGACGACGTCACGACGGTCCCTTCCCTCGAGGCTGCGTCAGGCTTGGCCCGCACCCTTCGTGCGCGGCGAAACCAGACGCCGCATGAGTGTAGGGGCATGCCCGAACGCCACTAGGCTATGTGGGCGTCGAAGCCCGACGCACTCGCTCGAGTGCCCCTCCGGTCGCGAGTGAGGACTGTGCCCACGGCGAGGAGGATCGGTGTTCATCACAGGCTTTCCCGCCGGCTCGTGGTCGACGAACTGCTACGTCCTGGCCACCGGGCCCGGAGAGCCCTGCCTGATCGTGGACCCTGGTCAAAACAGCATCGATGGTGTCCACGAGATCGTGCGGGAGAACCGCTTGAGGCCCGCAGCCGTGATTCTCACGCACGGGCACATGGATCACGTGTGGAGCGTGGCGCCGGTGAGCCGGGATTTCGAGATCCCCGCGATGATCCATACGGCCGATCGTTACCGACTGGCAGATCCAGCGGGCAGTTCGTTGGTGGCGGCTCGCGAACAGTTGCTGGCGATGACCAAGGACACCCTGGAACTCACCGAACCATCCGACGTCCAACTGCTGCCAGCGGACGGTGTGCAGTTGGAGATCGCGGGAATCACGCTCGGTGTGCGACACGCACCAGGACACACCGAGGGATCGGTCGTCTTCGACGTTCCGCTAGCCGATGGTCCCGACCTCTTACTGTCGGGAGATGTCCTCTTCCAGGGCTCGATCGGGCGGACCGATCTGCCGGGCGGGGATCCCCAAGCCATGGACGTCAGCTTGCGCGAAGTGATCTGGCCGATGGACGACGAGACCGTGGTGCTGCCCGGCCACGGAGGGCAGACGACTATCGCCGCTGAGCGCGCTGCCAACCCGTTCTTGCAGGCCGCTGCGGCCGGCGGAACGGTGGAGCCGCCGAGGCGGGGCTGGTAACCGTGGTCGAGTTCCGAGCTCCGAAGGGCGTCCCGGAGTATTTCCCGCCACGATCGAATGCCTTCCTCGCTGTCCGCGAAGCACTGGCGAACCCGGCCCAGCACGCCGGCTACGGCTACATCGAACTCCCCGTCTTCGAGGAGACGTCGTTGTTCGTGCGCGGAGTCGGTGAGAGCACCGATGTGGTCAGCAAGGAGATGTACACGTTCGTCGACCGTGGCGACCGCTCGCTATCCCTGCGGCCCGAGGGCACGGCCGGGGTGATGCGCTCCATCGTGGAGAACCGGCTGGATAAGGCTGGCCTACCCGTCAAGCTCTGGTACGCCGGACCTTTCTTCCGCGCCGAACGCCCTCAGCACGGTCGGTATCGGCAACTGCAGCAGGTGGGCCTCGAGGCGGTCGGTAGCGAGGATCCCGCTCTCGACGCCGAGGTGATCGCGTTGGCTGATGAGGCCTACCGACGCCTCGGTCTACGCCACTACCGACTCGACTTGACGTCCCTTGGCTGCGCAGGATGCCGACCCGCTTACCGGGACTCGCTGACCGATTTCCTCTCCAGGTTGGACTTGGACCCCGCCACCCGCGAGCGAGCCGCGCAGAACCCGCTGCGCGTCCTTGATGACAAGCGGCCTGAGGTACAGGAGCAACTCACCGACGCGCCGCTCATGATCAACCACCTGTGCACCGACTGTCAGGGGCACTACGACTCCGTTCGGGAGTTCCTCGTCGATGCTGGCGTCCGCTGGCAGGAGGCCCCCCGTTTGGTTCGTGGCCTGGACTACTACACGCGCACCACCTTCGAGTTCACCCACGAAATGCTCGGCGCCCAATCGGGGATCGGTGGTGGTGGTCGATACGACGGCTTGATGGAGTCCGTTGGCGGTGATGCGCTGTCGGGTATCGGATTCGGGCTTGGCACCGATCGCACATTGCTGGCCTGCGAGGCTGAAGGTCTCGACTTGTCAGGTGCGTCGCAAGTACAGGTTTTCCTCGTTCCGATCGGGGCTCCGGCCCGACACGTGTGTGTTCGGTTGGCGCGCGACCTGCGTGCGGCGAGTATCGCGGTCGATGTCGCTTACGGTGAGCGCGGATTGAAAGGCTCCATGAAGGCCGCGGATCGATCACAGGCTCCGCTCGTTGTCATCATCGGTGATGATGAAGTGGCTTCGAACACCGCTGCTGTGAAAGAAATGGCAAGTGGCGTACAAGAAGCAGTTTCGTTGTCTGATGTCGTTGCCGACATCGGCACGAAACTCAGGTCTATGACGACCGCAACCAACACTGCAACCAACACTGCACCCAACACCGCCGACGAGGCTAGGAAGGACTGACGTGTTCAGAACCCACGAGGCCGGAAGTCTGCGGGCGAGCGATGTCGGGAGCACCGTCACCGTCGCCGGCTGGATAGCTTCCCGTCGCGACCACGGTGGCGTGGCCTTCTTGGACCTTCGGGATGCCTCCGGTCGAGTACAGGTGGTGGTCCGCGACCCGCAGGTTGCGCACCCCCTTCGAGACGAGTTCTGCATCCAAGTGACCGGTGAGGTCACTGCCCGCCCCGAAGGCAACGACAATCCCGAACTGGCCACCGGTGCCATCGAGGTGATGGCCGATCAACTCAACGTGCTGTCCACGTCGGCGCCCCTGCCCTTTCCGATCGACGACCGCACGCCGGTAAGTGACGAAGTCCGGTTACGGCATCGCTATCTCGACCTGCGGCGGGAGCGCTCCGGTGCGGCTTTGCGGATGCGATCGCAGGTCAACAAGGTGGCCCGCGACGTGCTCCTCGATCAGGATTTTGTGGAGGTGGAGACACCGACTCTCACGCGATCCACTCCCGAGGGTGCCCGAGACTTCCTCGTTCCGGTGCGCCTGCAACCGGGCCACTGGTACGCACTCCCACAATCGCCGCAACTGTTCAAGCAACTGCTGATGGTCGGCGGCATTGAACGCTACTTCCAGATCGCACGCTGCTATCGGGATGAGGACTTCCGCGCCGATCGCCAACCGGAGTTCACACAGTTGGACATCGAGATGAGCTTCGTGGATCAAGAGGACGTGATCGACGTCGGTGAAGCCGTCGTGCGCGCCCTGTGGTCGGCGGTGGCCGAGATCGAAATCGGTGATATCCCACGGATGACCTATGCCGAAGCCATGTCGCGCTTCGGCACCGATAAGCCAGACCTCCGCTTCGGGCTAGAACTCGTCGACATGACGTCGTACTTCGTGAACACACCTTTCCGGGTCTTCCAAGCCGAGTACGTCGGTGCAGTGGTGATGCCTGGGGGAGCCGACCAACCACGCCGAGGGTTCGACGCGTGGCAGGAATGGGCCAAACAGCGCGGAGCCAAGGGTTTGGCGTATGTCACCGTCGCAGGCGATGGCGAACTCGGTGGTCCGGTGGCCAAGAACCTCAGTGAGGAGGAGCGGGCCGGCCTCGTTGCCGCCTGTGGCGCATCGGCCGGCGACGCCATCTTCTTCGCAGCAGGTCGACGCAGTGAGGCCCGGGCGTTGCTAGGTGCTGCGCGCGTGGAGATCGCAGAGCGGTTGGCATTGATCGATCCGGATGAATGGTCTTTCGTCTGGGTCGTCGACGCGCCGATGTTCGAGCAGGTGGAGGACGAATCCGGCGCTCTGGTGTGGACGGCAGTGCACCACCCGTTCACCTCTCCCAACGCGCAGTGGCGGGACTCATTCGAAAGTGCTCCGGGTGAAGCTCTCGCTTGGGCATACGACCTTGTCTGCAACGGCAACGAGATCGGTGGTGGATCGATTCGTATCCACGATCCTGCACTGCAGCAGCGAGTCTTCGCGGTGCTCGGGCTCGGGGCCGACGAGGCGCGCGAGAAGTTCGGATTCTTGCTCGATGCATTCCAATACGGGCCACCACCGCACGGTGGGATCGCCTTTGGCTGGGATCGCATCTGCATGCTGTTGGCCGATGCTGATTCGTTGCGCGACGTGATCGCCTTCCCGAAAACCGGCGGCGGTCAAGATCCGCTGACCGGTGCTCCCACGCCGATCACCGCCGAACAACGAACGGAAGCCGGAATCGACGTGGACCCGTTCGAAGAGGAATCGGACACGCCTTGACCTTGTTCGACGACCGAGAGCAGGCCGACAGAGCCGATGCCCCGCTCGCGGTACGGATGCGCCCACGGAATGTGGACGAGGTTGTTGGACAGCACTCGGCGTTAGCCGACGGATCCCCGTTGCGGTCTTTGCTCGCTGGCGGCGCCGGTGCGGCGGTATCGGTGGTGTTGTGGGGTCCGCCCGGCACTGGCAAGACCACGCTCGCATCCCTTGTCTCCGCCGAATCCGGGCGGGTATTTACCGAACTGTCCGCTGTGACCGCCGGGGTCAAGGATGTTCGCGCGGTCATCGACGATGCTCGCCGGCGGCTACAACTACAAGAGCTTGGCACCGTCTTGTTCGTCGATGAGGTCCACCGATTCAGCAAGAGCCAGCAAGACGCGCTGCTGCCAGCGGTCGAAAACGGCTGGGTGACACTCATCGCAGCCACCACCGAGAACCCGAGTTTCTCGGTTATAGCGCCGCTGCTCTCGCGCAGCATCGTGGTGACCTTGGAGCCGCTCGGCGATGAAGAGGTCCGTACCGTCTTGCACCGGGCAATTGCAGATGAGCGGGGATTGGCCGGTGAGTTCATCGTGACCGATGAAGCTCTGGACTTCCTCGTCCGGGTGAGTAGTGGTGATGCTCGCCGCGGACTGACCGCCTTGGATGCAGCGAGCAGCGCTGGATCGGCGGAGATAGATCTTGCTGTGGTCGAAGCCGCCGTTCAGCACGCTGCCGTGCGCTATGACCGCGATGGGGATCAGCACTACGACGTCATCAGTGCCTTCATCAAGAGTGTCCGAGGCAGTGACCCCGATGCCGCGCTGCATTACCTCGCTCGCATGCTCGAAGCCGGTGAAGATCCTCGCTTCGTTGCTCGCCGGTTGATCATCTTGGCAAGTGAGGACATCGGGATGGCCGAGCCTTCGGTTTTGCAGACCGCCACGGCGGCGGCGCAGGCGGTGGCGCTGATCGGGATGCCCGAGGCCCGGATCGTGCTCGCACACGCGACCGTTCATGCCGCCCTCGCCCCGAAATCCAACGCGGTCTATCGCGGGATCGATGCGGCGTTAGCGGATGTGCGTTCTGGGCGGATCGGCACGGTTCCGCCGCACTTACGCGATGCTCACTACCCGGGGGCAGCGAATCTCGGTCACGGCAGCGATTACGTGTACCCGCACGATGTCCCCGGTGGGGTAGCGGCGGCCACCTATCTTCCGGAGGTCTTGGCTCAAGCGAGGTACTACGAGCCGACCGAGTACGGGGCTGAGGCCCGTTGGGCCGAGATCGCCCGATCGTTGCGCGAACGCCGCTCCGCAAGCGATGGCAACCAAGTCGAGACATAGGCTTTGCTCCATGGGACGACTGGTATGGGTAGCGCTCGGAGCTGCAGGCGGTATCTGGGCGTACCGCAAGGGGAGCGGCCTGATCGATCAGGCCCGCGAACAAGGTGTCGCGCTCACGGTTCAACAGGTTGCGCTGAACACCACGCAGGCGGTGACGAACGTGTCGGCGGCGCTCAGCGAGCGCTCGAACCGGCAGACCGATGAATCCCTAGGCCGCCCCTGATGGAATCCGCTGAGATTCGCACCCGCTTCCTGCAGTACTTCGCGGCCAACGGACACGAGATCGTTCCATCGGCATCGCTGCTCCTTGATGACCCGACCCTGCTATTCGTCAATGCTGGCATGGTGCCGTTCAAGCCGTACTTTCTCGGCGAAGCGCCGCCGCCCTATCCCCGTGCGACGAGCGCGCAGAAGGTCGTTCGGACTCTGGACATCGAAGAGGTCGGAAAGACCACCCGCCACGCGTCGTTCTTCCAGATGGCTGGCAACTTCTCCTTCGGGGACTACTTCAAGGAAAAGGCGATCCCCTTCGCTTGGGACCTGCTGACCAAATCCACCTCCGACGGCGGTTACGGATTCGCTGAATCCAAGCTGTGGGTGACCGTCTACCAGGACGACGACGAAGCCATCGATATTTGGCACAAGGACGTCGGCCTACCGCTGGATCGCATTCAGCGGCGCGGTCAGTTGGACAACTACTGGTCGATGGGTGTGCCCGGACCGTGCGGGCCGTGTTCGGAGATCTACTTCGATCGTGGTCCCGAGCACGGCATTGAAGGCGGGCCGATCGCCGATGAGAACCGTTATCTCGAAGTGTGGAACCTGGTTTTCATGCAGTTCGAGCGCGGCGCCGGCCCGGCCAAGGAGGGCTACCCGATCCTTGGTGAGTTGCCCGCCAAGAACATCGATACCGGTATGGGGCTCGAACGGATGGCCGCCCTGCTCCAGGGCGTCGACAACATCTACGAGATCGACACGACCAAGACGATCTTGGACACCGCGAGCGAATTGACCGGTGCCGCATACGGGAGATCCAAGCGAGATGACATCGCACTGCGCGTTGTTGCCGATCATGCGCGCACCTGCACCTTCCTGATTGGCGACGGAGTGATTCCCGGGAACGAAAGTCGCGGCTACGTCCTGCGTCGTCTCATGCGCCGAGTCATCTACAACATGCGACTCCTAGGTGCTCAGGAGCCCACAATGGGCGAACTCGTCGACGCAACCGTCGAGGCGATGGCGCCGCAGTACCCCGAACTGAACGACGAAGCCGGGCGTATCAGGTCGATTGCGGTGTCCGAGGAAAGTGCGTTCCGCGCCACGCTCCGAGCCGGCACAACCTTGTTCGACAACGCCGTGGTGGAGGCCCAGCAGGCCGGCTCCGCCGTGCTGTCCGGTGAGCGAGCCTTCGCCCTGCACGATACGCACGGCTTCCCGATCGATCTCACCTTGGAGATGGCAGCCGAGCAAGGACTGTCGGTGGATGAACAGGGCTTTCGGCGATTGATGGCTGAACAGCGTGAGCGCGCCAAGGCCGACTCGCAGTCGCGCAAGAGCGGATTCGCCGCCACGACTGCCTATCGGGAGATCCTCGAAGCTGGTGGATCCACGGCTTTCCGTGGCTACGACGAAGTCGTCACCGAAGCCCGCGTGCTGGGCATCGTGGTCGACGGAGAATCGGTGCCGGTGGCGGCCGTTGGTCAGCATGCCGAAGTCATCGTCGACCGCACCCCCTTCTACGCCGAGGCCGGTGGCCAACTCGGTGACCATGGCGTCATCACCACCGCTGAGGGTGCACTCTTCGAGGTCTACGACGTTCAGTCGCCGGTCCCGGGGCTCTTTGTGCATCGCGGGCAAGTAACCGACGGTGAGCTGGTGCAGGGGAGCGCCGCCATCGCCAGAGTGGACACGGAGCGACGCAAGGCAATCTCCCGCGCGCACACCGCCACTCACATGATCCACCGAGCGTTCCGCGAACAACTAGGCGAGACGGCAACCCAGATGGGTTCGGAGAACGCTCCGGGCCGTCTACGGTTCGACTTCCCCAGCCCTGAACCCGTCGCCGGATCGGTGCTGCGTGATGTCGAGGCGCGGGTCAACGAGATCCTGATCGAGGACCTCGACGTTCATGCGCAAGTGATGTCACAAGAGCAGGCGCGCACCATGGGTGCGATGGCGCTCTTCGGTGAAAAGTACGGCGACGAAGTGCGCGTGGTTTCCGTGGGTGACTGGGCACACGAGTTGTGCGGCGGCACGCACGCTCAACGCTCCGGGCAACTCGGTGTGGTGTCTTTCCTGTCTGAGGGATCGATCGGCGCAGGAATCAGGCGTGTCGAAGCACTGGTTGGAGTCGATGCGTACCGGCATCTGGCCGGTGAACACCTGCTTGTCCAGCGTCTATCCGAACTTGTGAAGGTGCCCGGCGATCAAGTCTTGGAGCGCGTGGAGCGGACGATCAGCGCGCTGAAGGACGCTGAGCGGGAACTCGTCCGATTCAAGACCGCGGATCTCCTCGCGGGTGTGGACGACATGATCGGGGCTGGCCAGGAGGTCGGCGGTGTCCGGTTGTGGACCTTCCAGGCGCCCGACGGGCTCGGCGGCAAGGAACTGCGCGACATCGCGATGCACGCCAAGGGGCGGGTTTCCAAGGATCAGCCAGCGGTCTTCGTGGGCACGGCCACTACCGACGGAGCCGCCTCGGTGATCGTGGCGTGCAGTCCGGCTGCGGTGGCCGCCGGAGTTCGCGCGAAGGACGTCATGGCTGTTGCCGGCGAACGGATGGGCAGCCGCGGCGGCGGGAAGGACGATATGGCCCAAGGTGGTGGCGGCGATCCGGCATCGATCCAGGGCGCGTTCGAGGACATCTACGCATACGTGCGCGATCGGCAGTAGGTGCCGGTGCGCCTTGGCCGAAGGCTGGCATTCGACCCCGGTTCGGTACGGATCGGGGTAGCGGTTTGCGACCCAGACGGACTCCTGGCCAGTAGTCGGGAGGCCATCGCAGCGGGAGACCAAGACGCCTTGCGCGGGGTCGTCAACGAGATCGCACCGGTGGAGATCATCGTCGGGTTGCCGATCGGCCTCGATGGCAAGGAGGGCCAAGCGGCCCAGCGGGCGCGGGATTTTGCGCAGGACCTCTCCACCTGGAGCAGGACGCCCATCCGCTTGGTCGATGAACGGCTATCGACCGTCCAAGCCCAGCGTGGCTTACACGATCAGGGCCGGTCCGTACGCCAGAGTCGTACCATGATCGACAGCGCGTCGGCTGAGGTTGTCCTGCAACACGCCCTCGATGCCGAGCGCGGGTCGGGCCAGCCGCCTGGTGAGGTGTTCGAAGCAACATGACGCACATGGACGAATTCTTCGACGACGAAGACTCGCTGCCGCCATCTCGGAACGCATCCAGCCTCGCGCGTCGGATTACCGGCGTGGCTGTGCTGCTGGCTGTCGTGGCCTTGGCCTGGGGCACCTGGTCGTTCCTGACGGGGAGCGGAGGTTCGGCGCCGGAGACCGACTACGCGGGTGAAGGCGTGGGTGAAGTGCAGGTCCAAGTCGCCCGAGGTGACACGTTGACGGCGATTGGTCAAACACTCACCGAGGCCGGGGTCGTTCGGACCGTCGATGCATTCACCGATGCCGCCCAGGACAACGAGTCTGCAGCGAGCATCGGACCGGGTACCTACACGCTCCGGTTGCAGATGAGCGGCGCGAGCGCGGTGGATCTGATGCTAGATCCGGCGTCGCGTGCTGACAGCAGGTTGGTGCTGCCGGAGGGACTTCGGCTCACCCAGACGATCGAGGCTGCCTCCGAAGCATCTGGACTGCCGCTCAGCGAGTTCGAACAGGTCATCGACAATCCGGGGGTCTTGGGCTTGCCGGCATGGGCCGAACAACGGCCCGAGGGATTCATGTTCCCGGCAACGTATGACCTTGCCGGTGATGAGACCGCCGAGCAGATTCTCACCACGCTCGTAGAACGGTTCGATGTTTCCGCCAATGAACTCGACCTCGTTGCGCGCGCAGAAGCCCTCGAGCGGACGCCCTATGAGGTGATGATCGTGGCTTCCTTGGTCCAAGCCGAGGTGCTGCCTGAGGACATGCGCAAAGCGGCCGCCGTTGTCTACAACCGGCTCGATGAGGGGATGCCACTACAGTTCGATTCGACGGTGTCCTACGGCCTGGGGATCACCGAATTGCAGTTGACCGCCGAGCAACTGGAGTCCGACACCCCGTTCAACACCTATGTCAACGAGGGTCTGCCGCCCACCCCGATCAACTCACCAGGTGAAGCGGCGATAGAGGCGGCATTGGATCCGGCGAAGGCCAATTGGTTGTACTTCGTGACCGTCAACCCCGATACGCGGGAGACAAAGTTCGCCAAGGACTACGACCGCTTCTTGAAACTCAAGGATCAACTGCGGGAGTTCCTCGCGGAGAACGAGTGATCCAGCGCGCTGCCGTGCTCGGCTCGCCTATCGAGCACAGCTTGTCCCCTGCGCTGCATCGAGCGGCTTACGTCGTTCTGGATCTCGATTGGGAGTACCGGGCTATCGAGTGCACCATCGAGCAGTTTCCAGGGTTCCTCGACGGTCTCGATGAGACCTGGCGCGGCCTGAGCCTGACCATGCCGTTGAAGGAGGTCGTCCTCGATGTAGTGCCGAATACCTCCGAACTCGCTCGCTCCTTGAACTCAGCGAACACGGTTTACCGCGCTGCGCCTGACGAGCCGTGGCAGGCCACGAACACCGACGTTTACGGCATGGAACAGGCGCTGCGAGAAGTCGGTGTCCACGATGTCCGATCCGCCCATGTGCTCGGGGCTGGCGCAACCGCGCGCAGCGCCGTCGCTGCGCTGGCTTTGTTGCAGGCAGGCGAAGTAGTGATCCATGCCAGGCGACCGGAGGCGGCGCGGGACGTCGCAGCCCTCGCGCGCGACTTTGGGCTGAAGGCTTCGAGTGCGGATCTGATGCCCATCGATCTGGACTGCGATGTCTTGGTCAGCACCCTGCCCGCGGACGCCGCCGCCCCCTGGACCGGTGTCCAGGCAACCCCGACCATCGCGTTGCTCGATGCGAGCTACCACCCGTGGCCGACACCCCTGGCCCGCGCCTGGTCTCGGGACCGGCCAAGCGCACCGGTTGCCAGTGGCCGCGACATGCTCGTCTGGCAGGCGCTTGCCCAAGTCCGCTTGATGACCGGTATCGATATCGACGACTTCGACGACGCGGTTGTCCTGAAAGCCATGCGCGCCGCGCTCGCATAGTTATCCACAGTCCAGGATCTTCGGACTATCGGACGGTACGTCACCGTGCCTACCGTCGATGAATGATTACTTTCGAGCCCGCGGCGCTCCTGACATTCGCCATGTGGGCGTGGTTCGGTGGTTGGGCCATCGCACTGTCCGTCGTGGACATTCGTGAACACCGGCTCCCGAACCGCATGGTGGCCGCTGCCCTATCCGGAACCATGGCGCTGGCCGCAGCGTCCGCGGTCGTAGGCGGAGATGCGCAGATGTTGCTGCAGGCGCTGGGGGCCTCGTTGGTTGCCGTGGTGGCCTTCGGAATCGGACACCTGATCGGGGGCATGGGCATGGGCGATGTCAAATACGCGGCTGTTACGGGGCTGGCTCTCGGGACCATCGGCTGGACCGCCGTGTGGTGGGGACACCTACTCGGATTCGTTCTTGCTGGTGGCGTCGTCGTTGTCGGTTTGCTGACCGGGCGGATGCACCGACGAAGCGCGGTGCCATTCGGACCCTTCATGGCCTTGGGTGCCCTGCTGGTCGGGGTGGCATCGGCACTGGGATGATCTGCGGCATGGTGCGTTGGTTGACAGCCGGGGAATCACACGGGCAAGCCCTTTCGGCGATCATCGAGGGGATCCCGGCGCATGTCGAGGTCGCTACGGCCGACATCGCCGACGATCTCGCGCGCCGACGACTCGGTGTGGGCCGCGGTGCCCGAATGAAGTTCGAGGCCGATGCGGTTCGGCTACTGGGCGGGGTGCGGCACGGACGCACTCTGGGCGGGCCGATCTCCATCGAGGTGGCCAACTCCGAGTGGCCCAAGTGGGACAAGGTCATGGCCGCGGATCCGGTGCCGGCGGAGGAGATCGAGAACCTCGCGCGCAACGCACCACTGACCCGACCCCGGCCTGGGCACGCCGATCTCGTGGGAATGCAAAAGTACGGCTTCGATGACGCCCGACCGATCCTGGAGCGGGCGAGTGCCCGGGAAACCGCTGCGCGGGTCGCGCTGGGTGCTGTTGCCCGCGCGTTTCTTGCCCAGGCCGCCGATGTCGAGGTTATCTCGCACGTGGTGCGCATCGGGACCATCGAAAGCCCCGCCGGCTCGGTTCCCGCTCGTGGAGAGCGCGAGCGTGTCGATGCCTCTCCTGTGCGGTGCCTAGACGAGCAGGCTTCGGCTGACATGGAGGCCGAGATCACCGCTGCGCACAAGGACGGCGACACCTTGGGTGGGGTCGTGGAGGTAGTAGTGCACGGCCTACCACCGGGGCTGGGCTCGCACGTGCACTGGGATCGACGGATCGATGGGCGCTTGGCCGCCGCGTTGATGGGAATCCAAGCGATCAAGGGCGTGGAGATTGGCGACGGATTCGGGTTAGCGGCCGTGCGGGGTTCACAGGCGCAAGACGAGATCGTCAGTGCTGACGGTCAGCTCACCCGGACCTCGGGGCGCTCGGGCGGCACCGAAGGGGGCATGACCACAGGGGAGGTCTTGCGGGTGCGCGCGGCTATGAAGCCGATCTCGACCATCCCGCGTGCGCTGTCCACCGTCGATGTCTCGACGGGCGATGCCGCGCAGGCCATCAACCAGCGCTCGGATGTATGCGCTGTGCCCGCTGCCGGGGTGGTAGCTGAGGCGATGGTGCTGCTGACCTTGGCAGATGCGTTCACCGAAAAGTTCGGATCGGATTCCCTTGCCGAGATTCAGCGCAATATCCGTGGGTATCTCGACACCATGGCCTTTCGCTGATGGCACCGGTAGTTGTCATCGTCGGCGCCCCCGGCGCCGGAAAATCCTCAGTGGGCAAGCGGGTTGCGCATCGCCTGTCGGTGCCATTCGCCGACAGCGACTCCCTGGTCGAGCAGCGGGCCGGTAAGTCCGTAGCCGATGTGTTCGTCTCCGACGGGGAAGAGGCTTTCCGTGCGATGGAGTTCGAAGAGATCCAAACGGCACTTGCGGGCTTCACGGGTGTGCTCTCCCTCGGTGGGGGAGCAGTGCTCGATGATCGAACCCGACAGACACTGAAGGATCAGCGTGTTGTGTGGCTCCAGGTCGACCTGGGCAGCGCTACCCAACGCGTGGGCATGAATTCCGCGCGTCCACTGCTGCTGGGCAACGTGCGCAGCACCATGATCACGATGCTCGAGGAGCGCACCCCGCTCTACGACGACATCGCCGATATCCGCGTCGATACCAGTGGTCGGTCGCTGAAGGAGGTCGTCGACGACGTCGTGGCGGATGTTCGAAAGGCGCTGGAGGTGTCAGATGGCTGAGCCTGACACCGTCGACTCGACCCGTCCCATCGTTATCGGCGTCGAGGCCGAACATCGCTACGAGGTTGTGATCGGTCGCGGCCTCCTTGGCGAACTGCCGCGGTACTTGACCGGTGCTGCGAAGGTTGCCGTCGTCCACACGGCCACGCTGAGTGCTTCGGCCGAAGCGATCCGCGAGGACCTGGACGCCCAGGGATTCGACCCGGTGCTGATCGAGATCCCGATCGGTGAAGATGCCAAGAGCGTGGAAGTGGTCGCGTTCGTGTGGGAGGCGCTCGGGACGAGTGGTTTCACGCGCTCCGATGCGATCGTCGGCCTGGGTGGAGGTGCCACAACCGATCTCGCCGGCTTCGCCGCGGCCACCTGGTTGCGTGGCATCCGAATCGTGCAGATTCCCACCACCTTGCTCGCGATGGTGGATGCGGCCGTGGGTGGAAAGACCGGAATCAATACGGCTGCGGGCAAGAACCTCGTCGGTGCCTTCCACAGTCCGCACGGCGTGCTGTGCGACATCAATGCATTGGAGACGCTGCCACGTAACGATCTCGTCGCGGGGATGGCCGAGGTCGTGAAGATCGGATTCGTCAGCGATGCGAGCATCCTCGAAGACATCGCGGCACATCCGCAGGCTGCTGTTGATCCGAACGACGCCCTGCTCACTGACCTGGTGCGGCGAGCGGTGCAGGTGAAGGCTGACGTCGTCGGCAGCGATTTCAAAGAGACCGGCAGTGGCGGCGTCATCGGTCGAGAGGCTTTGAACTACGGACACACACTCGGACACGCGATCGAGCGAGTAGAGAACTACGAGTGGCGGCACGGTGCAGCGATCAGTGTCGGCATGGTCTACGTCGCGGAACTCGCCCGCCTGGGTGGGAAGTTGAGCGATGCTGACGTCGACTTGCACCGCGAAGTCCTGACCTCCCTCGGGTTGCCGACCACCTATGCCTCCGGGCGGTGGGAGCGACTGCTCTCAGCCATGCAAATGGATAAGAAGGCACGCGGAGCCACCTTGCGGTTCGTCGTCCTGCAGGGCATGCAGCACCCGGTGATCTGGGAAGGCCCGGACCCAAGCCTGCTCGTTGCGGCCTATGAAGCCGTGAGTTCGGGCAGCTGAACGCGTACGCTGCAGGACATGTCCGAGACGCAACAGGCCGTATGGGTGCTCAACGGGCCGAACCTCGATCGGCTGGGTACGCGCGAGCCCGATGTGTATGGCACCACGGATTACTCGAGCCTGGTCGAGCAAGTTCAGCAGGCGGCCGCGACTCTGGGCTTCGAGGCGGACGTTCGGCAAACCAACGACGAAGCTGAACTGATCGGTTGGCTGCACGAAGCGGCGGATGGGCGCATCCCGGTGGTACTGAATCCTGCTGCATTCACCCACTACTCCTACGCGATCCGAGACGCCTGCGCGATGCTGACAGCACCACTGATCGAGGTGCACCTGAGTAACCCATTGGCACGCGAGGAGTTTCGCCACACCTCCGTTGTCGGGGGAGTGGCGAGCGGATCCATCGCCGGGTTCGGCGTCGAGTCCTACCGGTTGGCCCTGCGCGCACTCCGTGGGATGTTGTCCAGCTCGTGAGCAGCCACCGGGAGCGTCGTAGTGACGTACTGGTTCGCTCGGAACTTGGCGATGACCAGGTTTACCTCACTACAGACCTTCCTTCGGTTGAGTACCTGACCGGGTTCACCGGCAGCAATGCCACGTTGGCTCTCGGATGGGAGCGGGCGTTACTCATCACCGACGGTCGGTATCAAGAGCAGGCGACCGCGCAATGCCCGGACATGGAAGTGATCATCGACCGCGACATCAGCGCCGCGCTCGCCTCGAGTCTGCTGCTGCGCGAGGCGATAGTCGATGATCGGGCATCGACCTCGTTCATCGCCCACCTCCAGGAAGCCGGTTTCTCCGTTACCCCTGCGCCGGATCCGGTCGCTGCGCTCCGAATGGGCAAGGACGCTCTCGAGATCGGGAACCTGGCCCGAGCCTGTGACATAACGGCGCGAGCCTTGGCAGACACCGCGGCTGCGATCGAGATCGGTCAGCGCGAGGTGGAGGTGGCGCGGCGATTGGAACTTCGTTTCGCCGAACTAGGGGCCGACGATCGTGCATTCCCGAGCATCATCGCCAGCGGGCCGAACTCGGCGATCCCGCACCATCAACCCGGTGATCGCAAGCTCGCGGTCGGTGATCTACTCGTCATCGATTGCGGGGCGAAGGTGAACGGCTACCACGCGGATATGACCCGCACTTTCGTCGTGGGAGCGGAGCCCCAACCGTGGCAAAGTGAGATCCATGCCTGCGTTGCGCGAGCCCAGCAGGCCGGTATCGATGCGCTCGCCCCGGGGATATCGGCATCCGCCATCGACGAAGCGGTGCGATCGGTGATCGACGACGCCGGCTTCGGTGAGGCATTCATCCACGGGACGGGGCACGGCGTGGGTCTGCAGATCCATGAGGCGCCGATGCTGTCGCGGGCGAGCACCGCGGAACTACCGGAAAACGCAGTGATCACCGTGGAGCCCGGCATCTATCTGGCGGGGCGCGGAGGTGTGCGCATCGAGGACTCCATCGTGGTCGCGGACCCGGTGCAGGTCCTGACCAATCTGGAACGCACACTGACTAGAGTCGGCTAGCCGCACCAGCGCGAAAGTCGCAGGAGCGCACGGCGTGACGAACGAACAAGACGAGGAGACCTAGGCGTGGCATCGACGAATGATCTGAAGAACGGCATGGTGCTGGTCATCGATGGGCAGCTGTGGGCGGTCGTGGAGTTCCAGCACGTCAAGCCGGGCAAGGGCGGTGCGTTCGTGCGCACCAAGCTCAAGAACGTCATCTCCGGGAAGGTTGTCGACAAGACCTTCAACGCAGGAGTGAAGGTAGACACGGCAACGGTTGACCGGCGCGAGATGCAGTACCTCTACCGCGATGGAGACGACTTCGTGTTCATGGACACCTCGTCCTACGACCAGTTACCGGTACCAGCGGCAGTGGTGGGCGACGCCGAGCGTTTCCTGCTCGAGAACCAGAACGCGAACGTTTCCGTCCACGAAGGTAACCCGATCATCGTCGAGCTGCCCGCGTCGGTCGAACTGATGATCTCCTACACCGAACCCGGCGTTCAAGGCGACCGCTCCACGGGGGGTTCCAAGCCAGCGACCCTCGAAACCGGTGCCGAGATCCAGGTCCCACTGTTCATTGAGTCCGATACCAAGGTGAAGGTGGATACCAGGGACGGTTCCTACCTCGGCCGCGTGAACGACTAGATGTCTGCACGCAGCAAGGCCCGAAAGCGTGCCTTGGATGTTCTCTTCGAGGCCTATGCCAAGGGAGTTCCCGTTGCGTCGGTTCTCGCTGAAACGGTCCGCCGCCGCGCCGCTGACAAAGAGCCGGCACTGAACCCCTACACCGTGGAATTGGTCGAAGGGCTCGTTGCTCATCAGGCCGAAGTGGACAGCGCGCTGGAATCGTCGTTGTCGGAATGGTCCCTTGACCGCTTACCCGCCGTCGATCGGGAAGTCCTTCGCCTCGGTGCCTACGAGATCCTCTTTTCAAGCGACGTGCCAGATGCGGTCGCGATCGACGAGGCAGTCGAGTTGGCTCGCTC
>CAZWIW010000013.1:27564-30596 GCA_964634545.1 uncultured Rubrivirga sp. | reverse complement strand
ATCTTCGACTTGGATCTCGGCCCCGGCCCCACGGGGATCGATGTTGCGAACGGGGTTCGGCGCATGTTGCCGGACATCGGGGTGGTGATCTTGACCTCGTATGAGGATCCTCGGTTGCTCAGCGCCAGTCTCGCTCAGGTGCCGCGAGGAGCGGGATACATCGTCAAGCAATCCCTCGTTGATCTGGACTTTCTAGTCGAGGCCGTTGTCGGCTCACTCCAGGGAAGGGACTCAACCCAAGCGCCGCGGGTGGATCTCACCGATGCGCAGATCGAGACATTGCGGCTGTTGGCGTGCGGATTGACGAACTCTGAGATCGCGCGAGCGCGCGTGGTGGAAGTGAAGTCCGTTGAGCAGACGATTTCGCGGACCGCCAAGCGGCTTGGCATCGACGGTGATGGAACGTTGAACCAACGAGTTGCGTTAGCGCGTGCGTATTACAAGTTGGTGGGTTCGCGGATGAGCCCTGATGTGGTCGAGTTTCCGCCGTCGTAGGCCGTGGCCTTGAATAGCAGGAGAGTTCTCGGCAAGTCCCTACGCGAACACATCGGTGGTCGATGGGCGATCTCCTGGTTGCTCTACCTCGTCAACGTTCCGTTCAACATGCTGGCGATCACGACCAGCATCCGCACGGAGCCACAGGGACTGCAATGGTGGGGCTGGTTGGCCGTTGCCGTCGCAGGGTTGTTGGCCATCGCGGTGGGTTTCGTTGTTGCCGACTACACGATCTTGCGCAATCGCCGGGTCCGGCCCGTCGCTATCTGGGTTGTCGCAGCCGTGGGTGCTGCGATTGGAGTGTTCCGTGGTGCCGTCGTCGTTCTTTCCTCGTCAAGTCTCGGTTTGCAGCCATTCGCTGTTTCGGACCTGATCAATCGGATGGTGGCAGGCGGGTTGCTAGGAGCGCTTGCCCTTCCGACCGGTGCCTTCGTGCTTTCCGTGCTGACTACCTATCGAAGTCAGCGAGGCCGGTTGATCGACGAAAAGGTATCGATGGAGCGGGCGCGACTCCAGGAACGGGGGCAGGTGCAGGTGCTGCGTGCCGCGCTCGCGGAGGGGGTGCGAGAGGAGGTGACATCGACTCTCGAAGGCCTGGACACATCCGATCCCCGGGAAGTGAGTGAAGCCATTCGGCGCACGAGTCATCGCATCTGGGAAGACGACAACTCCTCCGATGCTGACGAACCCGAGAGCGACACCCGAGTTCGCGGAGTCCTGTGGACTGCGCTGAAGGGCAATCCGATCCCGGTGACTCCGGTCCTGGTGCTGTGGGGTGTCTCCGCTACGGGGACGACCATTGCAGCAAACGGCCTGTTGTGGGGGATGGTGAACCTTGCCTACTCGCTGACGGCCTTGTGGATCTGTCTCGTCCTTGCAAATCGTTGGATCCGCGCGCGGCCGGCGCAGTGGAGTTTGGCGGTGGGCTCCATGCTCCTCGTGGCCTACCTGTTCGTGAGCCCGATTTCCTACCTGCTCTTCGACCCGCGACCACCCGACCTTGCGCTACCCGTCCTCGTTTTGAACGCGTTCTGGCTTCCGCTCGTTGTCGTCCTAGTAACCGTCATCTCCGGTGCGATCACTTCAAGTGAGATCGTTCTGGCCAACCTCAGCAGCGATGTCAACCAAGTCCAGATCAGCCGGGAGGCTCTCGAGGTCGAGCGGGATGCTGCATTGCGGGAGTTGGCCGCACAACTGCACGGCACGGCGCACTCGCCGCTGGTGGCCGGCTCGGCACTGCTCGCCGGAATGAATGACGACGACGCCCGCCGCCGGTTGGTCGAGCAGGTCGGGAAGGCGGTAGCCCAAATCGGATTGCGTGATGCTTCCGGCTCGCTCGTGGTGAGCCTCGCGGAGATCGCCGAACCTTGGACCGGCTTGGTAGACGTCCAGGTCGAAGTGGATCCGTTGCTGGAGGCGCAGTCCCTCCCTGACTCCGTCCACCGCACCGTCGATCGGATCGTCGAGGAAGCAATCGCCAATGCCTATCGGCACGGTGGTGCCAATGTGGTCGAGGTTCACGTCGGTTTCTTGCCCGAAGGCGTGGAGATCGAGGTGCTCGATAACGGGGTGGGGATCGAGGAGCAGGCCCAGGCTGGGTTGGGCTACCGGCTTTTCGGAACCGCCACGGCCGACGGCTGGGCAATCGAGAACCGCGCTTCCGGTGGCGCTCGCTTGCGGTTGACCATCCCGAATTGAGTCATCCACATGGAGCGTGCGAGGTTTCCACAAGCGTGCGCTAGCCGGTTCCCGCGGCGTTGAAGTCGCCTCACTCTTGAACCGACGGAGATGGACTCCGACGAAGGGTGGGTTTCCCATGAACGACGTAATGATGACGGTCGTCGGCAATGTGATCCGCGATGTGGACCTGCGGTTCACGAGTAACGGTGATCCGGTGGCTACTTTCCGAGTCGCCTCGAACACGCGGCGCTTCGACCGGACAACCGAACGGTGGGTAGAAGGCGATACGCACTATCTCTCGGTCACCTGCTGGCGACAGGTTGCTAGCAATGTGGCCAACTCGGTGAAGAAGGGGATGCCGGTCATCGTGTACGGCCGGTTGCGCAGCCGCGAGGTCGAACGGCCGTGCGGGGAGACCTCGCACACCGTGCGGTATCAGGATGTCGAGGCATACGCCGTCGGCCCGGACCTTGCCCGCGGGACGGCCGAGTTCACCCGGGTCAAGAGCGCAGCGGTGGCCGAGAACGAGACCCGCATCATGGCCGATGTCATGGGCGCGGACGCTCTTAGCGAGGAACTGGATGAGGTCGATGAGTCGGCACAGGAGCTGGCTTCGGCATGAGTGTTGCCGATGGTTCGGCGTGCTTGCATACTGCAAGCATGCCGAACATCCTCATCCGGAACGTGCCGCCGGAGGTCCATGCGCGGCTGACGGCGGCCGCCAAGGAGAACGGCCAGTCCTTGCAGCAATACGTACTGGGCCTGATCTCCACGCCCTCCAAGCGAATGAGTCATGCGGAGACGATCGCCTGGCTGCGCGGCCGTGCGGAACGCATGGCTCGAGACGGGACTGACTC
>CAZWIW010000013.1:10973-27464 GCA_964634545.1 uncultured Rubrivirga sp. | reverse complement strand
CGATCGCCTGGCTGCGCGGCCGTGCGGAACGCATGGCTCGAGACGGGACTGACTCATCGGATGCCATGAGCGGGGCGGACATCATTCGAGAAGGACGCATTGAGAGAGTCCAGCAGATGTATGACCGTTTGGGGTGGGACTTCAATGCGCGGGAGGACTTCGAGTGAGCACGGTTGTCGTTGACTCGTCGGCTTTCGTCGACTCCATCGCCCTGCCTCTCCGACGCGGAGGACAGGTGCTTCAGCACCTGGAAGCCTTCGATGAGTGGTGGGCTCCTGATTGCTTCGATGCGGAGGTTGCACATGCTCTTCGACATCAAATGCTTCGCGGGGCCCTACCCGCCTCCGCATTCATTGACGAGATGCGCGCGCTCTCTGAGGTCGCGATTGGGCGAATACCTGTCGGTCCGCTACTGGGTCGCATAAGTGTTCTCTCACCTAGCATCACGGCTTACGACGCCGCTTTCGTCGCTGTTGCGGAATTGCTGGACGCGCCGCTTCTCACCACGGACGCGCGACTAACTCGGGCACCCGGCCCACGCTGTGAATTCCTGTTGGTAGAGGGCAACTAGGCTCTGGCCGCGACGGAAAGGTTGTCATGGCTGAGTTCATCTACACGCTGCAAAAGGCCCGAAAAGCACACGGGGACAAGGTTGTCCTCGATGACGTCACCTTGGCGTTCCTCCCAGGAGCCAAGATCGGTGTGGTCGGACCCAACGGTGCTGGCAAGTCCAGTTTGTTGAAGATCATGGCTGGTGTGGATGACGTATCCAATGGTGAAGCGAAGCTCATGGAGGGCTTCACCGTCGGGATTTTGATGCAAGAGCCCGAACTCGATGAGTCCAAGACCGTCTTGGAGAACGTGGAAGACGGAGTCGCCGAGACCAAAGGGATGGTGGACCGCTACAACGCCATCTCGGCTGAGTTGGCCGATCCGGACGCCGATTACGAATCGCTGCTCGAGGAAATGGGCAAGCTGCAAGAAGCCATCGACCACAAGAACGCCTGGGATCTGGAAGCGCAACTAGAACAGGCGATGGATGCGCTGCGCTGCCCGCCGAGCGATGCGCAGATATCCGTCCTTTCCGGCGGTGAGAAGCGCCGGGTGGCGCTATGCAAGTTGCTGCTGCAAGCCCCCGACCTCCTGCTTCTCGACGAACCGACGAACCACCTCGATGCCGAAAGCGTGAACTGGCTGGAGCAATACCTCGAGAGGTACGCCGGAACCGTCGTTGCGATCACCCACGATCGCTACTTCCTGGACAACGTTGCCGAATGGATCCTCGAGCTCGATCGGGGGCGCGCTTACCCCTACCAGGGCAACTACTCGACCTACCTGGAGACCAAGGCCGCTCGCATGAAGGTCGAGGGGCAAAAAGACGTCAAGCTGCAAAAGCGACTCACCGATGAATTGGAGTGGGTGCGCTCGAACGCCAAGGCCCGGCAAACGAAATCCCGCTCGCGGTTGCAGCGCTACGAAGAGATGGCCGCCGAAGCGGAGAAGGCGAAGAAGTTGGACATGGAGGAGATCCAGATCCCTCCGGGTCCGCGGTTGGGCAACCTGGTCATCGAGGCCGATCACCTCACCAAGGCATTCGGTGATCGCATCTTGATCGACGATCTGTCCTTCTCGTTGCCGCGCAACGGCATCGTCGGCGTGATCGGCCCCAACGGAGTCGGCAAGACTACGTTGTTCAAGATGCTCGTCGCCGCAGCGGAGAAAGACACCGAAGATAAAGACGTGCTTCCCACCATGGGCGATATCAAGGTGGGGGACACCGTCTCGCTTTCCTACGTCGATCAAAGCCGCGCAGGCCTGGATCCTACGAAGAACGTGTGGGAGGTGGTGAGCGACGGACTCGACTGGATCAAGGTCGGTAACGTCGAACTGCCATCTCGGGCCTATGTTTCTGCCTTCGGCTTCAAAGGTCCTGATCAGCAAAAGCCGGCGAAGGTGCTTTCCGGTGGAGAGCGAAACCGCTTGAACCTGGCCCTGACCTTGAAGATGGGCGGCAACGTGTTGCTGCTCGATGAGCCGACCAACGACCTCGATGTCGAGACTCTCGGCTCGCTGGAGAACGCCCTCCTGGAGTTCCCGGGCTGCGCGGTGATCACCTCGCACGATCGCTGGTTCCTAGACCGCATCGCGACCCACATCCTCGCCTACGAAGGTGACTCGCAGTGGTTCTGGTTCGAAGGCAACTTCGAGTCCTACGAAAAGCACAAGATCGAACGCCTCGGCGAGGAAGCCGCACGCCCGCACCGCGCCACCTACCGCAAACTCACCCGCGACTGATGACCGTCTTCGACATCGAGGTCGCCAAGAGATTCAAGGACCTCGACCCCTATGACCACGTGAGCAACTCGGTAGTCATCGACTACATCATGGAGGCGCGAGTACGTGTCTACCGAGAGTGGTCGTTAAGCGACCGTTCGGTGATCGGTCAGGTGGTGGCCCGCCAGGAGATCGACTATCGCAGGCCGATCGAGTTCGACCTCGAACCCCTCATCGTGCGTACGTGGGTCTCCCACGTTGGAGACTCCTCTTTCACGATGGATTTCCAGGTTGTCGATCACGGGGCCGTTGCTGCGGATGCGAAGTCGGTCATGGTGTGTTTCGATGTTAAATCCCGGAAATCGCGGAGCATTCCCGCCGAATTCCGAGCGAAGCTCACCGAACACCTGGAAACCTGACACGACCCCCGGGAGGGAGCCACATGGATACGGCTACCACTCCCCGCGAGCGGCTTATCTCCCTTGCCGAGCGAGATGCGCGGATGCTGGCTCTTGTCGGCCGGCGACAGGTGGAATGGGATCCCTCGACCGCCGCTCGCGTCGTGGTTGCCGAGAACGCTGTGGCTTGCTACTCCATCCTCCCGATGGACGTGATGTGCGTCTTGGCCACTCCAGCTCAGGTGGGTTCGGATGCTGTGGGCGAAGACATCACCGTTCCACTTCGCTCGTTCGTCGCGGGTTTGGAAGAGGGGCTGCAGGCGGGTGACGACATCGCCTTCGATGTCACCGAACTACCCCGCACAACCCCACCGATCGACCCGGGCGTCTCACTGCACCAGTTGCCGCCACGTGAGGGTTGGCAAATGCCGATCCACGGCGTTTCGAGTGATGTGGTGCCCCAGGTGCGAGAAGCCGTCGAGGAGTTCCGGCAGCGCAGTACGGGTATGTCTTCGCGTCAGTCGACCGCCCTCGCGGAAGAGATCTGGTCGCGAACCGCTTGGGCGGGCCTGTCGCTGCGGGTGCTGCACGCGGCCCGGCGGCTGCGCATGATCACCGATGAGCCACTTCGTATTACGGCATCCACGTGCGGGCCGTGGAAGCGACTGTCCACTCCGCGCGGGCAGCTGTTCTCCTACACCGCCGGCATCGAGGCCCGCCTGGGCCTAAGCGTGGTCAGTTAACTGCGGATCCGCGCAGCCAGACGGCGGTCGCCGCGCCGAGAGCAACGTGCTCTCGACCATCCTCGTTCAACACAGCCACATCCGGCCCGGAAGTAACCAGCAGATCGGTACCCCATTCGGTGGGTAACGTGACGGTGCGCTCGCTGGTGTTCACGACCACCAGGACCGATGGACTCTCGCCCTCGGGCGTGAATCGCTCCAGCGCTAGCACCCCCTCGGAAGTGGAGTCCAACCAACGCATCGGTCCGTCGCCGAGTGCTGGTTCGCATCGCCGTTGAACCAGCGTGCGTCGATAGAGAGCCAACGTCGAGGAATCGTCGCCGTCTTGGCTGGCTACCGAGAACTCGGCCCAGTTCTTCGGTTGCGGAAGCCACGATGCTTCCGTGGGCCCGAATCCGTAGTTGGGGGTGGCGTCGTTCCACGGGATCGGCACCCGGCAGCCGTCTCGGCCGGTGTCCTCGCCGTTACTGCGATGCCACACCGGATCCTGGCGAGCTTCGTCGGGAAGATCGAAAACCTCCGGCAGTCCAAGCTCCTCACCTTGGTAGAGGTACGCCGAGCCGGGTAGGCCCAGCATGAAGACACTCGCGGCTCTGGCGCGGGCGAGTCCGCGTTCGGCGTCGACCTCGGTTGGACCGGTCACCGGAGCGCCATCGGGAGTGGGGGCGAAGCGCGTGGCGTGCCTGATGACGTCGTGGTTGCTCAGCACCCAGGTCGCAGGAGCCCCAACCTTCGCGTGGTTCGCGACCGTTTCGTCGATAGACGCCCGCATCCTGTCGGCATCCCACCCGGCGGCGAGGTAGCCGAAGTTGAACGACGTGTGCAATTCATCGGGCCGTTGGTAGAGCGCGAGCCGTTCGGCGGATGGTGCCCAGGTCTCCCCGCACAGGATGCGCGGGGGATCGTAGGAATCAGCGATCGAGCGCCATTCCCGGTAGATGTCGTGCACCCCGTCCTGATCCCAGTAGGGCGCTTCGGTCGCGACCCCCAGGATCTCGGTTTCGGGAATGGAGGCGTAGTCCATATCCGGCAGCGCCGGATCTTTGACGAGGCCGTGGGCGACGTCGATGCGAAAACCATCGACACCGCGGTCGAACCAAAAGCGCAAGACCGAGGCGAACTCTGCGCGGACCTCGCTGTTCGTCCAATCCAGATCCGGCTGGGTGTCGTCGAATAGGTGGAGATACCAATAGTCGGTCACGGTGCCGTCCGCCAAGACCAGGCGTGACCAACCCCGTCCGTGGAACACGCTTCGCCAGTTGTTCGGGGGAGCGTCGTGGCCTGGCCCGCTGCCTTCGCGGATCACGTAGCGGGACCACGCAGGCGAACCGGGGGCAGATCGGAGAACCTCCTGGAACCAGGCGTGCTCGCTACTCGTGTGGTTGGGAACGATGTCCATGACCACCCGCAAGCCACGTGCATGGGCGCGGGCGATGAGCGAATCGACATCCGCGAGCGACCCCAGCCGAGGATCCACCGCCCGGTAGTCCGTGACGTCGTAGCCGCCGTCGTTCAGCGGGGAGGCGTAGAAGGGGGAGATCCAGATGGCGTCCACCCCGAGATCGACGAGGTAGTCCAGCCGATCGATGATCCCCGGGAGATCGCCCATGCCATCGCCGTCCAGATCGGCGAAACTGCGCGGATAGACCTGGTAGACGACGGCGTCCCGCCACCACGGGCGTCCCTGCCTGTAAGCGCATACATCGGGGAGCGTGGTCATCGATCCTCCGGGTGGTTGGGTCATGGGCGGGGCGGGTGCGGTCAGTTCGGGTCTGCGTCGAACACCGGCCCCGGCGGGGTTTCGTCGGGCACATTCTGCATGGCGAAGGCGGCCCCTTGCAGGTACTGCCACAACATGAGGTCTTGGTCACTTTGCAGGTGCTGCTCGTCGAGGGCTGCGCGCATGTGGATGAGCCAACGATCCCGGGCGGCGGAGTCGATCGCGAACCCCGCGTGGCGCATGCGTAGGCGGGGATGCCCGCGCTGGTCGCTGTAATCGGTCGGCCCGCCCCAGTACTGCTCGAGGAACGCCCGCAGCCGCCACTTGGCTCCCTCGAGCGAATCCGGTGGGTACATCGGGCGAAGTATGTCGTCGCCGGCGACCCGCAGATAGAAGGCATCGACCAGCGAGTGGAAGAAATCGGCACCGCCGAAGAGTTCGTATGGTGTCTTCTCGGCGGGTTCGGGCTCGTTCACCCCACGATTGTGTCGGATCCGGGCTGCGGATCCGCGGGGGCATCGGTGGCTACGGCGGAGGCGTCAATTTTCCGTTGGTTGTCCTCGGCGCGCTCCACGATGTGGCGGGCCATCGGGGGAAAGACGAATGCGTGGAAGGGGGCCACCGACCACCAGTAGGAGTGACCGGCGAGTCCGCGCGGCCAGTAAACGGCGCGCTGGGTGAGACGCGAACCGCCGCCTTCCCGTGGCTGCACGGTGAACTCGAGCCACGCTCGCCCGGGCATCTTCATCTCGGCGCGCAGCCGCAGCAGCCGTGGTGGCAGCCGCTCCTCGACCCGCCAGAAGTCGACGACTTCCCCGACCATGAGATGTTTGGGATCTCGCCGGCCTCGCCGCAGGCCGACCCCGCCGACCGCCCGGTCGATCAGTCCACGGGCTTCCCACAAGATGTTCGAGGAGTACCAGCCGTTCTCACCGCCGATGCATTCCACCGCATCCCACAGCGCCTCGGGGCTGGCATCGGTGTCGACCTCGCGGACATCGGTATGCAGGGATCCACCGGCCCAATCCGGATCTCCGGGTAGTGGCTCGCTTGGTGCTCCCGGAGTGGCCGCACCGGTCCACCGGGTAGCGACGTTGGCCTCGCGGATGCGGGTGAGCGCGAGTTCCACGGCGCGATCGAAAGTCACGAGACCTTCGGGAGGATCGGGAATCCATTGGGCGATGTCGTGCTCGCGGCAGATGGCCGGGTGGCGAAGGGAACGCACCAACGGGCGGGCAATGGCTCGTGGAACCGGGGTGACCAATCCAACCCAATGGCTAGACAACTGCGGGCTGAGCATGTTGATCGGCAAGATCAACCGAGGCGGCAAGCCGGCAACTGCCGCATACCGCTGCATCATCTGTTGGTAGGTGAGGACTTCGGGTCCTCCGATGTCGAATGCGCGGTTCACGCTAGGTGGTAGATCCGCGGCCATGACCAGGTAGCGCAGGACGTCGCGGATGGCGATCGGTTGGGTCTTCGTGCGAACCCAGCGCGGCGTGATCATCGCTGGCAAGCGCTCGGTGAGATAGCGGAGCATCTCGAAGGAGGCCGATCCGGACCCGATGATGACCGCCGCGCGAAACTCCGCCGTGGGAATTCCGGAGTCGCGCAGGATCTGACCGACCTGGACGCGGGAGCGCATGTGCGGGGACATGTCCTGCATCGAGATGTCCGGTGCGAGGCCGCCTAGGTAGACGATCCGGCGCAATTCGCTGCCGCGTGCCGCTTCGGCGAAGCTTCTCGCGATCGCGGTCTCGGCGGCTTCGAGGTTCGCGCCCTCTTGAAGGGAATGCAGAAGGTAGTAGGCGACGTCGATGTCTCGCATTGCTTCGGTGACGGCTGCTTGATCGCCAGCATCGCCTTGGACGACCTCGATTTGGTCGACCCAAGGGAAGTCACGCAACTTCTCCGGGGTGCGCGCCAGCACCCGGACGCTGTGGCCTTTGGCGAGCAGTTCGCGGACGAGACGGCCGCCGACGTAGCCGGTTGCCCCGGTGACCAGGCAGCGAAGGCTCATGCCTTCAGTGTTGCCCACCTTCTGCGTTGACGCGACCGCTAGGGGCGGGTCTCCCCGGAATCGTCGTCCGCGATCAATTTCGGATTGCCGTCCTCGGTGGTGTCCTGAGCAGGATCGTTGTCGTCGGCGTGACCGGTCGCGAAGTCCCGCTTCGCGGGCGGACCTTGCTCTGTGGCCGGACGCTGAGGCGGGACCGCTTGGGTGCCGGCCTGGAACGTGCGCACCTGCATGCCCTCGAGCGGAATGCGGATGCCTGCGGAGTCGAGGGCTTCCTTCATCCGCTGACGAATGACGCGGCCGGCGAACCACTGGTTGCCGTTCGGCACGATCTTGGTGTTGATGCGAACCACCACGGCTGTCGCGGTGAGTTCGGTGACATTCGAGTAGTACGGAGCCCCGAGGAGGACGCCGTTGTACTGCTCGTCCTCACCCATTTCCTTGCCCGTCGCGTCGATGACCTGCTGAACCTTGGCGAGGTCTTCGTCGTAGGGAACGGGGATCTCGATGAGCGAGTAGGTCCAGCCTTGGGATTGGTTTGCGACCGACTGCACTTGCCCGTTGCGGATGTACCACACGACACCCCAGAAATCTCGAATGCGCGTGTAGCGCAGGGCGGTCTCTTCTACCTCACCTAGAACTATGCCGTTCATGTCGACGGTGTCCCCGATACCGAGTTGATCCTCGAAGATCATGGAGATGCCGTTGAGGTAGTCCGCGATGTAGGACTGTGCGCCGAAGCCGACCACGGCGCTGACAACTGCACCACTGGCGATGATCGGTGCAATGTTCACCCCTAACGTTCCAAGGATTGTGATCAGCGCTGCCGCCCAGATGACGATGACCAGGGCGTTTCGCGCGAGGGATCCAAGGGCGTGTGCTCGTTGACGCTGGCGGTCCTCCATCAACGTCTCGGCAAGCTTTTCGTCGTCGGCTCCCCGGAGTTGTCCGGGGCGGTGCTTGGGCGCCTTATTCGTGATAGCCAGAACGGACCTGCGAATCGCACGTCCTCCCGCCACCTGCGCGATGAAGGCGATAACCAAGATCAGCACGACGCGTAAGAGCGCCTCGATAGGCCAATCCTTGGAGAGATCGCTCAGCCATTGGGTGATATCGCTCATGGAATCCCTCGCTCGGTGAAGTGCCGCTCCTAGCCTTTCATGCCTGAGGTGAGCCCCGTCCAATGCGCCAAGAAGGCGAGGGTGTCGGCTGTTTCTTCAACCGCCGCATCCAACTTGCGGGCCCCATGGCCCACATTGCCCTCCGTGCGCAGCAGGATCGGGCGGTCGCCTGCTGTGGCGGCCTGCACCGCAGCGCACATCTTGCGCCCGTGCATCGGATCGGTGCGGGTGTCGTTGTCGAAGACCGCGATCATCGTGGCTGGGTAGTCAACGCCGTTCTCAACCCGGTGATAGGGGGAGTAGGCGTGTAGCCAGCCGAACTGTTCGGGGTCTTCCGGATCGCCATATTCGACTGTCCAGGTTGGGCCGAGCTCGCTGGTGGTGTAGCGGATCATGTCCAACAGCGGTGCGACGCACACCACTGCGTTGAACAATTCGGGGCGTTGTGTCATCGCGGCACCGACCAGCAGTCCACCGTTGGAGCCGCCGTAGATGCCCAGTTGCCGGGCACTGGTCCAGCCCTTCTCGATCAGGAACTCGGCTGCTGCATGGAAGTCGTCGAAGACGTTCTGCTTCTTGTCCAACATTCCGTCGCGATGCCATTCCTCACCTTCATCGCCACCACCGCGCAAGCAAGCCACCGCCCACACGCCACCTGCTTGCACCCAGGACAAGATCGCGGCGGAGAAGCCGGGCTGCATCGGGATGCCGAAGCCGCCATAGCCGTACAGAACGGTTGGGCGTGGTTCGGTCGGCCCCGCGGTGGGGGAAATGACGAACATCCGCACCGTGGTGCCATCCGCGGAGGTGTATTCCACCAACTGCGAGTGCACGTCTGGAACATCCACCTGACCTGGCGGCACTTCATAGACGGCGACCTCCCCCGTGCGGGCATCGAAGGAATAGATCGTGGGAACACTCGTGTGATCCGTGTAGGCGAACCAGACGATCGGACCACCATCGGGACGTTCGATCGGTCCGGCAACCGTTCCCGCTCCAGGTAACGCGATTTCCTGGAGCACTGCACCGTCGCTGGCTTTCCTGAGCGTCATGTGGGCGACGTTGTGAGCGGTGCTCACGCTAAGCAGCAGGTCCTCGTCGAGGTCGGGGCCATCGAGTAGGGCAACCGACTCGAGTACTTGCTCGGGATCCTCGGGGATCAACTCACGCCAACTCGTGGAATCCCAGGATCCGGGTTCGGTGACGGCAAGGCGACCGCGAGGGGCATCCCTGTCGGTGCTGACGTACACACGCCCATCGCGTCCGAAGGTGAGCGACGTCTGGGCGTCTACATCACCTTGGACAAGTTGCATGGCAGGCCGATCGAGCGGAGTGGTCGTCAAATCGGCAACCCACAGATCGTTGCGTGGTTCGGTGCCCTCGGCGGCGGAAATCTGTAGCCAACGGCCGTCCCGTGAGACTTCAACTCCGTAGTAGTTCGTCATCGTCATGCCAGCGCCGAAGACGATGGGGTCGTCGTCGGCGTTCGTCCCTACGCGATGCAACTGAACACGACGGTGGAAGCCTTGTTCGGATTCGGGGAGGATCTCTGCAGGTAGCCGGCGAACGAGGTAGAAGGCTTCTTCTCCGGGTATCCAGGCGATGGGGGAGTAGCGGCAGCGATCGATCGGGCCGTCGATCACGCTTCTGGTCGCGACGTCCATCACATACAGCACCGATTCCTCGGTACCGCCCTCAGAGATTTGGTACGCGAGCCGGTTACCTTCCTTGGACGGCTGCCACGCATCGAGGGTGGTGGTGCCGCTGGGGTCGAGTTCCATCGGATCGATGAGCACCCGCTCGGTTCCATCGGCATCGCGGACGAACAGCACCCCGAACTGTTGACCGGGTTGGCGCCTAGTGAAGAAGATCCGTTCGCCGCGGTGAACCGGAAGGGAGACGGCTCCCGCACCCAACAACGCCTCGACACTGCTGGCGAATTCCCCGCGCATCGACCAGCCTTGCCGCTCAGCTTCGGTGAGTCGACCTTGCTCTTCGACCCAGGTGCGGGTGCGCGGATCGGAAGCATCCTCGAGCCATCGGTAGGGATCATGCACGGCGGTGCCGTGCATCTGGTCGACGATGGATGAACGTTCGGCGGCTGGATAGGTGCGGGTCATGCAGCCACCCTAGGAGGCGCGGCGCGCGGTGGTAGACGTGCTGCGTAGCGTGTGTACGTGCACGGGCTCGCGGGTGGGTATCAGGCGTCACTGCATCGGCTCGCGGAGGAATGTCGAGTAGCAACGCACTACTGGGGCCAGGCCGGCAACTATGTGGCCGTTGCTGACGAAATCATTGTCGAGGTGCTCGCGGCCCTTGGAGTGGATGCACGGGATGAAGACGCCATCGAAGCGGCGTGGGAAGAGATCCGGTTACGCGATTGGCGTCGCGCATTGCCACCGGTGTTCGTGACGTGGTCGGGTGAGGAACGACGCCTATGGGTGCACGTTCCGCACGGCGAACCGGTACGGGCGCGCATCGAGTTCGCGAATGCAGACAGCCGGGAACTGCACCAATGGCAGTGGTGGGTCGATCCGGTCCAGGTGGACGGCGTGCTTACCGGGGAGGCCAGTTTCGGGGTTCCTGCCGATTTGCCGATTGGCTGGCACCGGATCGTTGTCGAGTCGCCATCGGTGCGAGCCGAATGCCCACTTGCGGTCGCACCGGTGCGCTTGGATCCAGCCGCGATCATCGGAGATCGGCAGTGGGGCTTGATGACGCAGATCTACTCCTGGCCTTCCCGGGATTCCTGGGGAGTGGGGGATGCTGCCGATCTCGCCGACTTGGCTACGTGGAGTCACCGGGAATACGGAGCCGGATTCACGTTGGTTAACCCTGGACATGCTCCGGTTCCTGGGGTTCCTTCGCCATATCTGCCGTCCTCGCGACGTGGCTGGAACCCGTTGCTGATCCGCCCGGAGTCGATCCCGGAGTACGACGAACTACCCATCAACGATCAGGCTCACGTTGAATCCCTGAAGGGGCGCGCCACTTCGGCGCTGCAATCACCTGATGAATCGACACGCATCGAGCGCGACCGGATATGGCCTGCGTTGCAAGAAGCTCTGCGGATCATCTTCGATTCAGGGCGCAGTCCCGAGAGAACTCGTGAGTTCGAGATCTTCTGCGAGCGCGGTCCGGTACGCGACAACGCTGTGTGGACCGTGCTCGCCGAGCGGTACGGAACCGACTACCGCGAGTGGCCGGAGCCCTTACAGGATCCCAACGGCGCTGCAGTGGAGGGATTCGCTACCGAGTGCGCCGACGATGTCCGCTTCCACATGTGGGTGCAGTGGATTGCGGCGCAACAACTGTCGGATGTCCAACGTGAGTGCTTGTCGGCCGGCATGGCGATCGGAGTGATCAGCGATCTGGCAGTGGGTGTCCACCCCGGCGGGGCCGATGCCTGGGCGTTGGCATCGGTCATGGCTCCGGGGGTGGGTGTGGGGGCACCCCCCGACATGTACAACCAGCAGGGGCAGAACTGGGATCAGCCTCCATGGCGACCCCAAGCCCTTGCGGACGCTGCGTTTGCGCCATTCCGAGAGGTGCTGCAGGCGGCCTTACATGGTGCCGGCGGGGTGCGCATCGACCACATCCTCGGGCTCTTTCGCATGTGGTGGATCCCGAACGGTAGGCCGGCAACGGAAGGGACCTACGTCGGTTTCGACCACGATGCCTTGCTAGCCATTTTGTGCCTGGAGGCCCACATCGCTGGCGCGCTGGTGATCGGTGAGGATCTCGGCACTGTCGAGCCGTGGGTGCAACACGAATTGGCGCGCCGCGGCATCCTCGGAACCGTCATCTCCTGGTTCGAGAAGGACGAACACGGTCAGCCACGTCGCGTCGATGAATGGCGAGATGCGGCGCTGGCCAGCGTCACAGTGCACGACCTTCCACCCACCGCCGGGTACTTAAGCAGCGAGCACGTTCGCATTCGTGCGGAACTCGGCTTACTCGATGGTTCATCGGATCACGAATGGCAAGCCGCTAGCGCCGAGCGCCATGCGTGGGCTGACCTGCTGCGCTCGCGTGGATACCTAGCCCACGATGCGAACTTGGACA
The DNA here is from genome assembly GCA_964634545.1 of uncultured Rubrivirga sp. Lineage (GTDB taxonomy): Bacteria > Actinomycetota > Actinomycetes > S36-B12 > S36-B12 > S36-B12. The sequence goes on along the minus strand of CAZWIW010000013.1, from coordinate 15,126 downwards.
CGCCAGATGGCCGAGAACAGATGGTGATCGCGCTGCATCGTGCGCTAGGTGAATCGCCGTGCTTGCTCATCGGGGTGGCGGCACCGGACCTGATCGGTGATCTGCGGGCGCAGAATCAGCCGGGCACAGATCAGGAGTATCCGAACTGGCGAATGCCGATGGCGACGCGCGATGGCACCCCGGTGTTGCTCGATGACTTCTTGGCTGCGCCACCGCCACTGGCCGATGCGATCCTTCGTGCCGTGACCAGCGGTGTAGACGCCTAGGTTCGACTCGAGCGCAGTGGATAGGCTTGACGTCATGGATCCACTCATCGGCATCGGGCTGTTCGTAGGCATTCCCGTTGGATTGGCCGCCATCATCGCCATCGCCATCATGGTGCCGCAGCGCTATGGATCCAGTAACTCGTCGGCTGACACGACTGCTGAAGAGACCGGTGGACTGATCACCAGCACGCCGGCTGCGCCGGATCCCGTAGCCCTGCCGAGTGCGCCATCGCGCGCGCCTGTCACAGGGGGTGCTCGTGGCAACTGGTGAGGACTTCCGTCTGGATTCCGACGATCGCGCCGACATTCAGCGGATCGTCCAGCGCGCTCGGGATATCTGCGGATTCGAGTTCGCCGTCTTCGTCGGCGCGCTGCCCGATGGCCGTGATTCGGCGCTGGCAATTCACGCGGGCACCCACGACCCGGACTCTGCTGTGTTGCTCGCTATCGACCCGCAGGCGCGGACCACGGATGTGGTCACTGGTGCGCGGGTTCGCCGCAACCTCGATGATCGAACGTGCGAATTCGCCCTGCTTACCTTGCGTTCGAGTCTGCAGGTCGACGACTTGGCCGGCGGCGTCCGCGATGCCATCTCACTGCTTGCCGAACATGCACGGGCGCCACGCACCTTGCATCTCGACGAGCCGGCGTAGCGACGTTCGCGAACCTCTAGGAACCACCCCTAGAAAGCCCCACCTGCCGGGCCCTCAGTTGCCCTGGGCGTCCATCGCGCGTGCCCGCTGGGCCCGCAACAAGCCGTCCCGACTTTCGGAGATGAGCCGGGCCAAAGCGGGTACCGGTCCTGTCCCTAGGAATGCCTCGGCCCGGGCGATAGTGGAATCGTCGACCGCGTACATCGGGAACAGCCCCATCGTGATGGACTGCGCGATTTCCATCGTCCGATCTGCCCACACATCGTCGAGCGCCTGGAAGTAGGGCTCGATGTACGGATCGGTCAATTCGCGCTGATCGCGCTGGGCGAAGCCGGCGATCGTGGCCTCGAGCATGGCGTTGGGTAGTTCCTGATCGTGCAAGATCGCTTCCCAGGCCTGCTGCTTGGCCGCCGCAGTGGGCATCGCGGCCCGAGCCATCGCGGCCTGTCGGCGACCGGTGGCGGTGTCGTCCCGCTGCAATTCGGCGGCTACCGCTTCCTCGCCGCGGGCCCCTGCGCTGACGAGTTGTTGCAAGAGGAACCAGCGCAGATCCGTGTCGATGTCCAACCCCGGCCATACATCTGACCCGTCGAGCAGATTCTCGACCAACTCGAGGTGTTCGTTGGTGGTGGCCGCACCTGCGAAGGATCTGGTGAAAGCTAGTTGGCGATCGCTTCCCGGCTCGGCTGCCCGCGCCAATTCCTGAAGTTTCTCGGCAAAGCGGATGAGGTACTCCGTGCGGTTAGTTTCAGCGGCGAATTGGTCGATCGCCATTCGTGATTGACGAAGAACGCCCTGCACCACGCCGATGTCGGTCTCGGCGGCGAGCCCGGCCAGCACAAGATCGACGAAGTCTCCGGTCGACACCTGCGCATCTCGGGTCATATCCCACGCCGCACCCCAGATGACCGCGCGCGCCAAGGAGTCCTCGAGACCACCGAGTTGGGTCGTGGCGGTGCGCCAGGAATCGTCGTCGAGACGGATCTTCGCGAACGTGAGATCGCCGTCGTTGATCAACAGCAAGTCTGCGCGCGGCTGCCCGACGAGCTCGGGAACATCGGTGCGCTCACCCACGACATCGATTTCGCGTCGTTCGCGCAGTTGCAGTGCTCCATCTCGGATGTCGTAGAGGCCGATTGCGACTCGGTGGGATCGCAAAATGGGTTCGATTCCCTCGGGCGCTGTTGGAGGTTCCTGCTCGATTACCACGGAGGCGTAGGTGTCATCGCTGGTGAGTTCCACGTGCGGCCGCAGCAGATTCACGCCACTGGTCTGCAGCCATTCGCGGGTCCATTCGGACAGATCGCGGCCGCTGGTTGCCTCGAGTTCCACGAGCAGATCACGCAACTCGGTGTTCCCCCAGGCGTGCTTGGTGAAGTATTCGTGGAGTCCGGCAAGGAACTCCTCCTCGCCAACCCACGCGACGAGTTGGCGCAGCGCGGAGGCTCCCTTGGCGTAGGTGATGCCATCGAAGTTCACCCGCACCGCATCGAGGTCCACCATGTCGGCGGCGATGGGGTGGGTCGAGGGGAGTTGGTCCTGGCGGTAAGCCCAGGCCTTGCGCAGGTTCGCGAACGTGGTCCACGCCTCGGGGAAACGAGTGGCGTGCACGTTCGCATGATGGGCCGCCCACTCAGCGAAGGATTCGTTCAGCCACAGATCGTCCCACCAGCGCATGGTGACGAGATCGCCGAACCACATGTGCGCCATCTCGTGCAAGATCGTGTTGGCGCGCTGTTCGTAGGCGGCCTGAGTCACGCGGGACCGGAAGACGAAATCCTCCAAGAAGGTCACGCACCCTGCATTCTCCATCGCGCCGGCGTTGAACTCCGGGACGAAGAGTTGGTCGTACTTGGTGAAGGCATACGGCACCCCGAACTGTTCTTCGAAGAAGGCGAAACCCTGCTTGGTGAGTTCGAAGATGTCATCCGGATCGAGGTACTCGGCCAGCGAGTTGCGGCAGTAGATACCGAGTGGGTAGGTGCCATTTGGTCCGGAGTACTCGTCCCGAACGACGTAGTAAGGGCCGGCCACGAGCGCTGTGATGTACGTGGACATAGGCGGGGTCGGGTCAAACGCCCAGGTGGCGGTGGAGTCGTCGTTGTTCGTTGGATCTGGCGTGGGGGAGTTGCTGATCACCTGCCAGTGGTCGGGAGCTGTGACGGTGAGTTGGAAAGTTGCTTTCAAGTCGGGTTGTTCGAAGCAGGCGTACATGCGCCGGGCGTCTGCCGATTCGAACTGCGTGTACAGATAGGTCTCATCGTCAACCGGATCGATGAAGCGGTGCAGCCCTTCCCCGGTGTTCATGTACCGGCACTGCGCGACGATCGTCACGGTGTTGTCCCGCGCCAAATCCGGCAGCGTGATGCGACCGCCGTCTACCACTGTGGACGGGTCGAGTTCGGTGCCGTTGAGGGTGATCGACTCGACCGAATCGGCGATCAGATCGATCCAACTGCTGGCTCCTGGCTCACGACACTCGAAGATGCAGGTAGTTGTGCTGCGAAATGTGGGACCGGTTCCGGTGAGGTCAAGATCAACGGCGTAGGAGTCCGCTCTCAGCAGCGTGCTGCGCTCCTGCGCTTCGGCTCGGGTGATGTTCTCGTTCTTCGCACCGGTGCTCATGTGGTGATCCTTCCATCCGCGTGCGCGCCTCGCTGGGTGCACTACCTTGGCGGCCATGAAGGCACGATTCTGGTTCGACCCGCTGTGCCCTTGGGCCTGGATCACCTCTCGGTGGATGCACGAGGTGATGGCCATCCGCGACGTGCAGGTGGAGTGGAAAGTAATGAGCCTGGCGATCTTGAACGCCGGTCAGGAAGTACCACCGCAGTACGCGGAGGCGATGGCGGCTGCCTGGGGACCCGTCCGCGTGTGTATCGCCGCCCAACTCGAATACGCCCAAGAGCGCCCGGGCATCGTTGGCGACTTGTTCACAGCCATGGGGACTCGACTCCATGTGCAAGGTCGAACGGATTTTCGACAGGTCATCGAGGAATCCGTGGCGGAGGTCGGCCTGCCCGAGACGGTGGCCCAGGCCGCAGATGATGCTGCGTTTGATGAGGCATTACGCGCCAGTCACGATGAAGGAATGCAACTTGTGGGTTCGGATGTGGGGACCCCGATCGTGGGGATTCCCGACCGGGACGGCACGGAGGTGGGCCTGTTCGGGCCGATCCTGACTCCCGCCCCGCTAGGTGAGGATGCCGGCAAGATGTGGGACGGCTTCGTGTT
>CAZWIW010000013.1:0-10873 GCA_964634545.1 uncultured Rubrivirga sp. | reverse complement strand
TGACTCCCGCCCCGCTAGGTGAGGATGCCGGCAAGATGTGGGACGGCTTCGTGTTGATGGTGCAGACCCCGGGGTTCTACGAGATCAAGCGCACGCGCGATGTCGAACCGCAGTTCGACTGACGGAGGATCGATGATCGACGAGCCCTGGCGCGGTTTCGCGAGTGACAACTATGCGGGGATTCACCCCTATGTGTTGGAAGCGCTCGAGGCAGCGAACGTGGACCATCAGTCCGCGTACGGCGACGACACCGTGACCAAGCGAGCAACGGAGATGATCCGCGACCTCTTCGGCGCGAATGCCGACTTCTACCCGGTCTTCAACGGCACGGGAGCCAACGTTGTCGCCCTGCAAGCCCTCACCGATCGCTGGCAATCGGTCATCTGCTCGGGCTCTGCGCACATCCATGCCGACGAGGGTGGTGCTCCGGAAGCCGTGGCCGGCACGAAGTTGTGGACCGTGCCGACGATCGATGGGAAGCTTCGCCCCGACGATGTGCAGGGGCAGTGTTTCGACATGGACTTCGTGCATCGCGCCCAGCCGGGTGCGGTCAGCATCACCCAGTCCAGCGAAATGGGAACCGTGTACACACCGCAGGAAGTTCGCGCGCTTGCGGAGGTGGCGCACGCAAACGGCCTGGCGTTCCATCTGGACGGTGCCCGCTTGTCCAACGCCGCAGCGAGCCTGGGGGTTCCGGTGCGCGAGTTCACCACAGATGCCGGGGTCGATGCGGTCTCCTTCGGGCTCACCAAGAACGGCGCCATGCTGGCCGAGGGCATCTTGGTTCTCGATCGGGAACGCGCGCGCGGAATCGACTTCATCCGCAAGACTTCGATGCAACTTGCCAGCAAGATGCGGTTCCTCAGTGCCCAATTCATCGCGCTACTTGAGGATGATCGATGGCTGGCGAGCGCCCGCCATGCGAATGCCATGGCGAAACGACTGGAGGCCGGGGTGGGAGCACTCCCGGGCGTCCACATCACCCAGGCGGTCGATGCCAACGCAGTATTCGCCGTGCTGCCAAGTGAGGTAACGGCTGCGCTGCAAGAACGCTTCCACTTCTATACCTGGGATCACGTAAGCGGTGAAGTGCGCTGGATGTGCGCGTGGGACACCACGGCCGACGATGTCGATTCCTTCGTCGCTGCGATCGGTGAGGAACTCGGCGCACGTGCCTGAGGGCAATGTCATCCACAACCAGGCACGCAGATTGCGATCCTTGTTCCGTGGTACGCAGGTTCACGTGGATAGCCCGCAGGGCAGGTTTGCTTCCGATGCGAAACGAATCGATGGCCGGGTACTGGACAAGGTCGAGGCGCACGGAAAGCACCTGTTCATGCGTTTCGAGGATCTATGGGTGCATGTCCACTTGGGACTCTTCGGTAAGTGGCGGATAGCCAAGGGTGAGACCCCCGAACCGCGCGGTCAGATCCGGATGCGCCTGCGAAACGACGACGGATACGCGGAGCTTCGCGGGCCGACCGTGTGCGAACTGCTGGACGAGGATGCGAAGAAGGCGGCGGTCGCCAAGATCGGTCCCGATCCCATCAAGCAGTCCGATCCCACGCCAGCCTGGGAGCGAGTGCAACGCAGCAGCGCACCGATCGGTGGACTGCTGATGGACCAGCGGGTTTTCGCCGGCGTAGGGAACATCTACCGGGCCGAAGTCCTCTTCCGGCACAACATCTCTCCGTACCGGCCGGGTAAGCAACTGAGCCGAGGTGAGTTCGATGCGATCTGGGAGGACCTCGTTGTCCTGATGAAGCAGGGCACCAAGCGCGGGCGGATCGACACCGTGCGGGCCGAGCACTTGCCGGAGATCATGGGCCGAAGGGCGCGCCAGGACCGACACGGTGGTGAGGTGTACGTCTATCGCCGCACCGGACAGGACTGCCATCTGTGTGCCGCCGAGGTGCAGATGGCCGAGATGGGTGGGCGCAAGCTCTACTGGTGCCCGGGTTGTCAGCCGGAGTGATCCGTCGAGCGCGGTTGTTCTGGTGCGGGCTCACCTGGCACTTGCGGTGATCTGATACCCGGATGGCCGGGGGGTATCGAACGCTTGAGGATCACCCACGAACCCAAGACGGTTGCAATAACCAAGAGGTAGAAGAAGGCTCCTGAAGCGGCCAGGCCCCAGAGGGCATCGCTGGTGATCAGTGGGAAGAGCACCGCAGCTCGAACCAGGTTCAATAACACCCACAACCAGGACGCACGCGCATATGCGCGCACCAGCACGGGATCCTTCCGCCAGCGCATTCCGGTTCCCACGAGTGGACCGACGATCACACCCAGGAGCGGCCAGCGCACCAGGTTCCCGATGACGAAAGCCAACGCCGAGAGCACATTCAACAAAACGCGCGGCCAAAAGAACGCTGCCGCGCTCCCGGTGCGGGCGGCCACGTAAGCGCCGAGCGCAACGACCACGATGGCACCGATTACCCGCGTGGGTCGCTTGCGTTCGAGTAGCCGCCAGATGCCGAAGAAGACAGCAAGGACGAGGGCAGACACGATCGCCCAGGTCAGGGCGTCGGGGTTGGTGTCACCGAGACCGAGGTACACCGCCACGAACACGATCGGCGGCAAAATGCTCTCGAGTGCACCCCGTGGTCCGCCGATCAATGCCATCAGCGGCTGGCGATCCTCCGCGGGGGTCGATGACACGCCTTGCACGATAGTCAGCGTTCGCTGCGGACCTTGCCGACGCGGTGTCGGTTCGGCTTGGTCGTCGAAGGTCAGATACCCTCGGGGGTATGACGGTGCACCCCGATATGCCCGAACTCGCCAACTCCTGGGCCAGTGACCTGGATTCCTGGGCGATCCCCGAGGAAATCCTGGCGCAAGCCGAAACCGAGCCGTGGGCGCACCCGGTCGCGATGTTCACGGTGGAAGGGGAGATCCCCGATTCGCCTTCCCATCAGCGTGCCCGCGAAGCGCTGCCCGAGGGCGGCAGTGTGCTCGATGTCGGTAGCGGTGGTGGCAGGGCGTCTTTCGCGCTGGTGCCCCCGGCGGGCTCGGTCATCGCCGCCGATCACCAGCAGGACATGCTCGATGCCTACGCCCAGGCTGCCGACCAGCGCGGTGTAGCCCACCGCGAGTTCCTCGGTGGCTGGCTGGATATCGCCGATGAAGTGCCGGAAGCAGATGTTGTCGTGTGTCACCACGTTGCCTACAACGTTCGCGACATCGTGCCGTTTCTTCAGGCATTGAACGACCATGCGCGTCGTCGGGTGGTTCTCGAGTTGCCCATGACGCACCCGATGAGCAACATGAATGAGCTGTGGAAGCGGTTCTGGGATCTGGACCGTCCGACCAAGCCGACCGCGGATCAACTCGCGGCCATCGCAGTGGCGATGGGCTTCGATGCCCACCTCGATGTGTGGGTCGATGAATCCTGGGGTAAGCGGGTGGACATGCCCGAGCAGGAACGGATTCAAGCTGTGCGCCGGCGGCTGTGCTTGACGCAGGACCGCGATGCCGACGTCGCTGCTGCACTGCTGGAGGAGCAAGACGCCCAGCCGCGCGAGGTCGCGACGTTGTGGTGGGACACCCCCCACTAGCGCCGAGATAGCAGGTTTCAACCCTCGAGTTAGCAGGTTCTAACCCTCGAGTTAGCAGGTTTCAACTGCCGAACGGGCAGTTAGCGAGCACCGAAAGGGCACTCGGGTTATCGTCCGCCCGTGCCCCGGTACCGCATCACCCCATGGATCTTGCTGTTCGGCGGCATCTTCGGTTTGCTCGCGGCCTTCCAACTCACGCTCGAAAAATTCGCGATAGTCGCGGATCCTGATTACAGCCCCGGCTGCGACATCAACCCGGTTCTTGCCTGCGGCTCGGTGATCGTGACCGAGCAGGCGGAGGCCTTCGGCTTTCCCAATCCGATCATCGGCCTCATCAGCTATTCGGTGGTCATCACGATCGCGGTGCTGCTGATCGCCAGGGTGGAATTGCCGCGCTGGGTGTGGCTCGGGCTCAACGCCGGTGCGCTCTTCGGCTTCGGCTTCGTGATCTGGTTGATCTATCAGAGCCTGTACGTGATCGGCGCGCTGTGCCCGTGGTGCATGGTCGCCTGGGCGGCCACCATCCCGGTGTTCTGGCTGGTCACCGCGGACAACGCGGCCAGCGGGCGCTTCAGCGGTAGCAGCGGCCCGGGCGTGGTCGCGCAAACGGTCGCGTCACTGCGTTGGGTGCTGGTCGGCTCGACCTTCTTGATCGTGCTGGCCCTGATCTTTATCCGCTGGATGGACTTCTGGCTTGGAGTCTGACGACTCGAGCGATTGGTCAGGTGTTCTCTCGCTGCTAGTTTTTCCTGCGTGGACCTCACGATCAAGTTGACTGAAGCTCAGCAAGTTGCGATCGCCGCGCATTGCGCGACTACGGGTCTTACGCAAGAAGAGGTGGTTCGTGCCGCCCTGCAGGCATATGTGGCTTCGGAACCCGCCGCTGAAAGTCTGGTTGACGTCATGCATGACGAGTTGCCCCGGTTTGGTGACGCCTTGAAGCGACTTGGCGAATAATCAACGAGTGTCTTGCTCGTTAGCCCACTGAGCGTGTTCACGCTGCGCCCACGTGGTCGAGACTTCCCCCGTTCGCATACCCACTCGCGCTTCTGCGTCATTCATCGCCATGTAGATGTGGCCACCAACAACAACGACGACCAATAGCGTCAACCAGTCATGCACGAAGGTGGCACCGGTGCGGATGTCGTCCGGGAAGTAGGCGTTGAAGAACATGACCAACCCCGTGGCGAGCATCACCAATATCCAGCCGAGGGTGAACGCCGAGTTGAGCTTTTGGCCGGCGTTGAACTTTCCTACCGGGATGCGCCCCGATCGACGTTCGCGCGACCGCAACCAACGCCAATCTTCGGGTGAGAACCGGTTCAGGATTTCGATGTCCTTACGGAACGCTCGGGAGAACAACGCGAGGACGATCGGCACAGGTAACACGAAGCCAGCGATCACGTGGATGTTGCTGACCAACGGGCGATTGCCGACGAGAACACTGATCGACGGCAGGTAGAGCGCTGCGCCCGTTGCGATCAGTACGAAGGTCAATACCGCGATACTCCGGTGCAGATAGCGCTCCGCTCGACTGAAGCGTTGCAGCCTGCCGCGGGTGCTAGACGATGGGTGCGTCGTTACGTCCATTGGACGCTCCCACCCAGGCGTCGATGTCGTAACCGCGCACTTCCCAATACCCGGGAACCACTTCGTCGACCACTTCGATCCCCGACATCCACTTCAAGGACTTATAGCCGTACATCGGTGCGACGTACAGCCGAACCGGTCCGCCGTGCTCGCGGGTGATGGGCTTGCCGAACATGCTGCTTGCCACCAGGACGTCGTCGCGCAGTGCTTGGCCCATCGTCAGCGATTCGGTGTAGGCGCCGTCGAAGGAGAAGAAGCGAAGTGCGGTCTGGGACGTATTCGCCCCGGCGGCGATCAGCACATCGCGCAGTAGAACCCCCGACCATGGGACGTCGTCGACTCGCCAGCCGGTCACGCACTGGAAGTCCTTCGTCATTTGGGTCTGTGGCAGTTCCGCGAGGTCAGCGAAAGACAGCGAGAGCGGATTCGCGACGGCGCCGGTCACCTCGAGGCGATAGTCCTCCACCGGCATGCTCGGGTAGCCGCCGGTCACGGTGTAGATCCGAAAACCTCCCGCGGCGGGGACGATCCCACCCAAGCCCGGGGCTGCAGCGCTCACGGTGCTTTGGATTGCTTCTTGGGCCGGCCGACCCAAGGCCACACCCACCGCGCCCACACCGAGCATCCCGAGCACCACTCTGCGACCAACGGGCGAGCCCTTGCGCGCAACATCTTGCTCACGCGTGGGGGCGTCGTCGGTGATGCTCATGAGCCAATAAGAACACGGAAAGCGGCCTCGCCGCGAGATGTGGAGCGGGTGACGAGAATCGAACTCGCACAACCAGCTTGGAAGGCTGGGGCTCTACCATTGAGCTACACCCGCGTGGAGCGAGGGAATGCTACCGCGCCTACAGTCGGTTGTGATGTGCCCTCTAGACTCTCGCGGAGCCCACGCGGGGCGTAGCGTAGTGGCTAGCGCGCCTGCTTTGGGAGCAGGAGATCGGGAGTTCGAGTCTCCCCGCCCCGACCATGAGCGTCGCCTTGGCGCCGTGATCACCAACCACCCTGGAGTAGTACGTGAAGACCGACGTCGAGACCCTCAGCCCCACGCGCGTGAAGATGACCGTGCAGTTGCCGTTCGAGGAATTGCAGCCGAGTTTCGATGAGGCGTACAAGGCGATCGGAAAGCAGGTCAATGTCCCGGGCTTTCGTAAGGGCAAAGTTCCAGCGCGGGTGATCGAGCAGCGCTTCGGCAGGGGCGCCGTGCTCGAGGAGGTCATCAACGACGCTGTCCCGAAGGCGTACGAGACCGCCCTGCGCGAGCAGGAGATCGTGCCAGTGGGACGTCCCGAGGTCGATGTCACCGAGATCGAGGACGGCCAGCATGTGACCTTCACCGCCGAGGTCGACGTGCGTCCGGAGTTCGACCTACCTGATTACAAAGCCATCACCGTGGAGGTCGAGCCGGCCACCGCCACCGAGGAAGCGATCGACGAGCACATCGACAACCTGCGGACCCGATTCGCCTCGCTCAAGGACGTGGAGCGGGCGTGTGAGGACGGCGATGTGGTTCTCGTGGATCTGTCTGGAGCAACGGACACCGGCGATGCGGTCGAGGATCTCTCCGGCAACGCTTTGTCATACGAGATGGGAACCGAAGGCATGCTCCCGGGCTTCGATGAGGCGATGCGCGGCGCTGCCGCCGGTGAGACCCGGACCTTCCCGTTCACACCGAGCAACGGCGACTGGGCCGGCGTGCCCCTGACCGTTACGGCCACCATCACCGCGGTGCGTGAGCGCGAGTTGCCGGCCCTAGACGAGGAATTCGTCGTCATGGCCTCAGAATTCGACACGGTCGAGGAGTTGCGCGAGGACGCCAAGACCCGTGTGGAGCGATTGAAGCGCATGGAGCAAGGACAGCAGGCTCGCGAGCGGGTGCACGAGTCCCTCATGGAGGCGGTGGAGGTCCCGGTGCCCGAGGGGATCATCGCTGCCGAGGTCGAAGCGCACTTCGAGGATGGCCACGAAGCCTCCGACGAACACCGCGCGGAGGTCGAACAACAGGCACGCGAGGCGCTGAAGAGCCAGTTCATCTTGGACAAGATCGCCGAGAAAGAGGAAGTCACCGTGGGTGAGTCCGAACTCTCGAATTGGCTGATGCAGCAGGCGCCGCGCTACGGGATGGCACCCGACGCTCTCGCCCAGGCGCTTGTGGAATCCGGGCAGGTGCAGATGGCCCTCTCGGATATCCGTCGTTCCAAAGCCCTGGCCCTGTTGTTGGAGAACGCATCGGTCAAGGACACCGAGGGCACGGAAATCGATCTCGCCGCCCTGGAGGCGGAACTGAACGAGGCGATGCAGGCCGCGCAGATGGCGCAACTGCAGGCACAAATGGCTGCCGCCCAGGGTGACGAGCAGCAGTAGCGGTAACAAGCGGTTTCGGCTATCGGCGAACCGGGCTCCCGTGGATGGGTGTCATCGGTGGATCGCCGTTAGGGTCGTCTTAGTAGATCTACAGGAGGTTCGGTGAGCACCATCGGCAACCCCGGTTTTCGTTCCCCCGGCGGCAGCATGAGCGGCTTCGGCGACATGCTCGACGAGCGGCTGCTGCGTGAGCGGATTATCTGGCTCGAAGGCGAGGTGCGCGACGAGAACTCCGACCGCATCGCCAAGCAACTCCAAGTTTTGGCGGCCGAGGATCCCGAGCGGGACATCTCGATCTACATCAACTCTCCGGGTGGGTCGATCACCGCGGGCATGGTCATCTACGACACCATGCAACTGATCCCCAACAACGTCGCCACCGTGGCCATGGGGCTTGCCGCATCCATGGGTCAGTTCCTGCTATGCGCGGGCGCCCCCGGGAAGCGGTATGCCACCCCGAACACCCGCATCATGATGCATCAGCCGTTGGGCGGTATCGGTGGTACGGCTTCGGACATCAAGATCCAGGCCGAGCAGATGCTGTTCATCAAGAAGCGCATGGCGACCTTGATCGCCGAACACAGTGGCCAGACCATCGAGCAGATCGAGAAGGACTCCGATCGCGATCGCTGGTTCACCGCTGAAGACGCTCGTGATTACGGGCTCATCGACCACGTCTACAGCACGGATGCGGACGCTCCGGGCAAGAAGGGGAGTGCCAAGTGAGCGGACTCCATCTGCCGACTAGCCGCTACATCGTCCCGGAGTTCCGGGAGCGCAGCGCGAACGGCGAGCGGGTGCACAACCCGTACACCAAGCTCTTCGAGGAGCGCATCATCTTCCTCGGCGTTCAGATCGACGATGCTTCAGCGGACGATGTCATGGCGCAGTTGCTCACGCTGGAATCCATGGATCCGGATCGCGACATCCAGATCTACATCAACTCCCCGGGTGGCTCCTACACAGCCATGACGGCGATCTACGACACCATGCAGTTCGTCAAGCCCCAGGTGCAGACCGTGTGCCTAGGCCAGGCGGCTTCGGCTGCCGCGGTGCTGCTGGCAGCAGGGAACGCGGGCAAGCGGTTTGCGCTGCCCCACGCGCGCATCCTCATTCACCAGCCGTACACCGAAGGCGGTGGCCAGGGCTCGGACATCGAGATCCAAGCCAACGAGATCCTGCGGATGCGTAAGGAGATGGAGGGCATCCTCTCCTTGCACACCGGGCGGACCGAGGAGCAGATCGAAAGCGACATCGAGCGCGACAAGATCCTCACCGCCGACGACGCCAAGGAGTACGGGATCATCGATCAGGTGATCTCCTCCCGCAAGGCCTGAGCCTCGAGCGAAAGTCGAGACTTCCGGCGACTCGACTGCGCGGATATCTGGGCATCCTCCCCGATCTGGGGGTACGGTCGTGTCTACGCGCCGTCTCACCGTGACGGCGCATGCTTGCGTAGTAGGGAAGGGGCACGTCCGTGGCACGGATTGGCGAGAGCGGAGATCTGCTCAAGTGCAACTTCTGTGGCAAGAGCCAAAAGCAGGTCAAGAAGCTCATTGCGGGGCCCGGTGTCTACATCTGCGATGAATGCATCGATCTGTGCAACGAGATCATCGAAGAGGAGCTCAACGAATCGGTTGAGACTCCCGTCGGCGAGCTGCCCAAGCCCCGCGAGATCTACGAGTTCCTCGATCAGTATGTGATCGGGCAGGATCCGGCGAAGAAGTCCCTCTCCGTTGCTGTCTACAACCACTACAAGCGGGTGCAGGCTGAGGCACGGGAAAAGCCGCGTGAGGATCACGTCGAGGTCGCGAAGTCCAACATCATGCTGCTCGGGCCGACCGGCTCCGGCAAGACGCTGCTCGCGCAAACGTTGGCGCGGATCTTGAACGTTCCCTTTGCTATCGCCGATGCCACGGCGCTAACGGAAGCCGGCTACGTGGGTGAAGATGTCGAGAACATCTTGCTCAAACTCATCCAGGCTGCTGACTACGACGTCAACCGTGCGCAGACCGGAATCATCTATATCGACGAGATCGACAAGGTGGCTCGCAAGAGTGAGAACCCCTCGATCACCCGCGACGTCTCAGGTGAGGGTGTGCAGCAGGCCCTACTGAAGATCCTCGAGGGCACTACGGCATCGGTGCCTCCGCAGGGTGGGCGCAAGCATCCGCATCAAGAGTTCATCCAGATCGACACCACCAACGTGCTATTCATCGTCGGTGGCGCCTTCGCTGGTCTGGACACGATCGTCGAACAGCGGCTGGGCAAGAAGAACCTCGGCTTCACCTACGACCTCGTCGACGGTGAGCGTGAGGAGAAGGGTGATATCGAGGATGTTTTCGCCCACGTAATGCCCGAGGACCTGCTGAAGTTCGGGATGATCCCGGAATTCATCGGCCGGCTTCCGGTCTTCACCTCGGTCACGCAACTCGACCGCGAGTCTCTCGTGCAGGTGCTCACCGAGCCGAAGAACGCACTGGTGAAGCAGTACCAGCGGCTGTTCGAGATCGACGGGGTGGAATTGGAGTTCGCGCCGGAGGCGCTCGATGAAATCGCCGATCTTGCTTTGTTGCGGGGCACCGGCGCTCGTGGCTTGCGCGCGATCCTCGAAGAAGTCCTGCTGCATGTGATGTACGACATCCCCGGCCGTGAGGACGTAGCCAAGGTGGTCATCACTGGTGACGTGGTGCGGGACAACGTGAATCCTACGATCGTTCCGCGCGACCTCGACGCCCCCGAGCGGGCCGAGAAGACCGCCTAACCACTGCGCAGTCCTCCGCTCCAGCCCTTACCCGCGAACTGGCGCAACTGTGTACTTGATCTCGCGGAATTGTGTTACCGAGTTCGCAAATCTGTGTGCTTGACCTCGCAGAAACGTGTACTTGAAACGGCAAGAGTGCTAGGTCAAGCACACAGGTCTGCAGTTTCAAGAACGCATAATTGCCAGTTCGAGCACGTAGATCTGTCATCTCGCGCTTGAATTTTGTCAGGTCGCGCTAGGCGGGGGGAGTGACTGGGGCCAGGACAGCGTTCACGGTCAGCGGGGCGTCGTCGGCGCCCGGCACCACGATGAGTTCAGCGATCGAGCCCGCTGCTGCGAGATCCGCTCGCGCTGCATCGATCACTGCGATAAGCGCCGGAGATCCTTCGATGGTCGCCTCGGTGACAGCGGCCTTCATCGATGCCTTCGCATCGGACTTGGCCTTGCGAACTCCGCTGAGCGCTGCCCCGGTCATCTCCAGTACCCGCGGATCACCATCCGCCGAAACGGCGAGCTCATCGACCGACGGCCACGAAGCACGGTGAATCGAATGCTCGTGCATCCAGGACCACACCTCTTCGGTGGTGAACGGCAGGAA
>CAZWIW010000012.1:0-31208 GCA_964634545.1 uncultured Rubrivirga sp. | reverse complement strand
TCACGCGCGGGTGACTTTGCCCGCCTTGATGCACGAGGTGCACACATTCATGCGCTTGGGGGTTGCGCCGACCTTGGCCCGCACCCGCTGGATATTGGGGTTCCAGCGCCGCTTGGTGCGCCGATGCGAGTGGGAGATGTTGTGCCCGAAACCGGGACCCTTGCCGCAGACATCGCAGGTGGCAGCCACGGTGCACTCCTTGATTTCCAGCCCGAAGAGCAGTTGCTCTCCGGTTCGAGACGTTCGATGCGGCTGCACCGAGTCGGTGACAGCCGCATAAGGGTAGCCGACACCCCTGGCGCCAGCATGCGTGACCCCGCCGCCTGCGCCTTCGGCCCGGTAGCGTCCACGCCGTGACGTCGCAGGGCGTATGGGACACCAAACTCCGCGGGCTCCTCGGTGGTCGAACCGCCGGGGCCCTGGAGCGCGGTCTGGGTCTGGTGACGGTGCGGGATCTGTTGCGTCACTACCCACGGCGCTACGCGGAGCGCGGTGAGCTCACCGCCATCGCCAGCCTGGTCGATAAGGACCATGTGACGGTCGTGGCCGATATCGCCTCGGTCACCGCCCGCCGGATGCGTCAGAAGAAGGGTTCGATCCTGGAAGTCCTGGTGACCGACGGGACTGACTCCCTGGTCATCACCTTCTTCAACCAAGCCTGGCGCGAACGCGAACTGCGGGTCGGTCAGCGAGGACTTTTCGCCGGCACCGTCAGCACCTATCGGGAACGACGCCAACTCGCGCACCCGCAGTACGTGATGCTGGACGAGGCCTCGGAGGAACGCGCTGCGGGTTTTGCCGGTGCGATCATCCCGGTGTACCCGTCGAGCAAGTCGGTGACCACGTGGCAGATCCAGACCTCCGTGGGAGTGGTGCTCGATGCCTTCGGCAGTGAGTTGCTTGAACTCGATCCGCTTGAGCCGAGCCTTCGGGAACAGGCCGGTGTGTGCGATCTACGCACGGCGCTGGAAGGCATCCATCGCCCGACCACGCGCGAACAGATCGAACAGGCGCGCCACCGATTGGCCTTCGAAGAAGCGCTTGTGCTGCAGGCCGCGCTGGTCGAACGTCGGTTGATCGCCCAGGGACACCGGGCCCAGCCGCGCACGGACGAAGGCTCGCAGCTGCGGCAGGCGTTCGATGCAGCGTTGCCGTTCGCGTTGACCGATGGGCAACGAGAGGTCGGTGCCCAGATCAGTGCGGACATCGCTCGGGACATCCCGATGCAGCGACTACTGCAAGGCGATGTCGGTAGCGGCAAGACGGTGGTGGCAGTCCGGGCAATGCTCGATGTGGTGGCCGACGGCGGCCAGGCGGTGCTGCTGGCACCAACCGAGGTGCTCGCTTCGCAGCACGCTGCTGGCATCCGTGCGCTCCTTGGACCCCTCGGTCAAGCGGGGACGTTGTTGGAGGCAAGCGGCGTCGATGGAGTGAACGGAACGCAAGTTGTTCTACTCACTGGGTCGGCTCGTTCCCGGGAGCGCCGTGAAGCCCTCGAGGCGATCGCCAGTGGTCGCGCAGGGCTCATCGTCGGCACGCACGCCCTCCTGGAGGAATCGGTGGAGTTCGCCGATCTTGGGCTCGTGGTCATCGACGAGCAGCACCGTTTCGGTGTTGAGCAACGTGCAGCGCTTGCCCGCCGCGCCCCCGACGGCACCCATCCGCACGTGTTAGTCATGACGGCCACACCGATTCCGCGGACCGTGGCGATGACCGTTTTCGGTGACCTCGATGTTTCGACGTTGGCCGAAGTGCCCTCCGGTCGAGCCGATGTCGCCACGCATGTGGTCGATCCGATCCATCAACCCGCGCATGTTGGTCGGTTGTGGCAACGCGCTGGTGAGGAGATCGAGGCAGGTCACCGGGTGTTCATCGTGTGCCCGCGCATCGATGCCCAAGATCCCGATGATGATTCGCAATCGGGGCCCACAGCGGCAGCGACGGTCGAGGATGTTCTCGAGGAAGCACGACGCCGGCTGCCGGAGGCGAACATCGCTGCATTGCACGGTCGGATGTCGGGGGAAGAAAAGGACGCAGTGATGACCGGCCTGGCAACCGGGAATGTGGATCTGGCTGTCTCGACGACGGTGATCGAGGTCGGTGTGGACGTACCCGACGCGACGATGATGGTCGTGTTCGATGCTGACCGCTTCGGGATCTCGCAGCTGCATCAGTTGCGCGGTCGGATCGGGCGAGGTTCCTTGCCGGGCGTGTGCCTCTTGGTCAGTTCCGCGCCGAGCGGGTCGCCGGCGAGGGAGCGGCTCGATGCGGTGGCCGCGACTCGGGACGGATTCGAGTTGGCTAGGCGCGACCTGGAAATCAGGCGCGAAGGTGATGTGCTCGGGGGATCGCAGTCCGGTGTTCGGTCCTCGTTGCGCCTGCTGCGCGTTGTGCAAGACGCCGATGTGATCATCGAAGCTCGCGCGCTCGCCGAATCGCTACTGTCGCAAGATCCGTCGTTGGGTGAACATCCAGCGCTACGGGCGGCAATAGCCGCGCTCGACAACGAGCAGGCCGAGTTCTTGGACAAGACGTGACACGCATCATCGCGGGTACCGCGCGCGGACGCCGGTTGACCATTCCCGCCTCCGGTACCCGGCCCACCTCGGATCGAGTGCGCGAAGCCATGTTCGCCAGCATCGAGGCGCGGTTGGCCGCCGAAGGTCGGTCCTGGGGTCAGGTAGCCGTTTGCGACCTGTGGTCCGGTTCCGGGGCGATCGCGCTGGAGGCGTGGAGCCGCGGCGCAACGCGGGTGTTGGCGGTGGATCGTGCACTTGGAGCGGTCCGAGCCATCGAGGCCAACATCGCGCAACTCAATGCCCAAGGGGTTGCCGTCTTGCGCGCCGAGGCAGGACGAGCGTTGATGTCAGCGCCACCCGGGGGCGCCTTCGATGTGGTGATCGCCGATCCGCCGTATGACGACGACGCCACCAACGTGGAACAGGTCCTGACCAGTGGACTCGCGGCCGGGTGGTTTGCAGCTGATGCGATCGTGGTCGTGGAGCGCGACAAGCGAGGGGAGTGCCCGTTCCCACGTTCTATCGAGACCACCGACGAACGCACCTACGGAGACACCGCGCTTTGGTACGGTCGAGTCATCGACGGGCGGGAGGAACTACCGCGATGAGGGCGATCTGCCCGGGGTCCTTCGACCCCGTCACCAATGGACATCTCGATGTCTTCATTCGAGCCGCGCGCCTAGCCGACGAAGTAACCGTTGCCGTTCTGGTGAATCGGAACAAAGCCGGCATGTTCAGCGTCGAAGAGCGCATGGACCTCCTTCGCGAGGTGACTGCGGACCTGCCCAACGTCCGGATTGATTCCTTCCACGGCCTGCTGGTGGACTACTGCCGTGAGCACGGCATCGAGGCGATCGTGAAGGGCCTGCGGGCGGTCAGCGACTTCGACTATGAGCTGCAGATGGCCCAGATGAACCACCGGCTCGCGGAGATCGAGACCTTGTTCGTCTCCACCAACCCCCAGTACAGCTACCTGTCCTCCAGCCTGATCAAGGAAGTGGCCCGCCACGGTGGGGACGTCACCGGGTTGGTGCCCCAGGCCGTGTTGGATCGCTTCCCTGAGAAGTTCTCCGACACAATGTGAGAAGGGCCCGCAGGCGGCGGGGCTGGACCAACAGGAGGCCTAGGAGTGGACATCCAAGAACGGCTCGATGAGTTGACCGTGCTCGTCGAGGATGCCAAGTCCATGCCGTTGTCGGCATCGTGCGTCATCAACCGCTCCCAGGTGCTCGACCTCATCGACGAGATCCGCCAACTGTTGCCGGATTCGGTGCAGCGGGCTGATGAGCTGCTCGCGGACCGCGAGGCGGTTGTGCAAGACGGTAGGCGCGAGGCCGACCGCATCTTGGAACGGGCTCGCACCGAAGCCGACAAGATGGTCTCCGAGCACGAGGTGTACCTCGCGGCCGTCGCCGAAGCCGAGGCCCTTCGCGGCGAGACGGTCACGGACACTGCGCGCATGCGACAGGAAACCGACGATTACATCGACGCCAAACTCGCGAGCTTTGAGATCACCTTGCAAAAGACCCTGCAAACGGTGGACCGTGGCCGCGAACGCATTCGCAGCCAGATGTACGAGGACCTCGCGCCGGTAGAAGGTGGCGGGGAGTTCTTCGACGCCGAGGCGCGCGAGGAGTACTGAGCATGTCCGACGTCGCCGCGACGGCGATCGACGTCTCACGGTTGCCACGTTCACCGGGAAGTGTGCTCGAGGTCGCCCGGGAGATTCCAGCACCGGCGGACCTTTCGGTTGCTATGGCCCGCGTCGCCCCGGAATCACCGATCGATATCGACATCACGCTGGAGTCGGTGGTCGAGGGCATCTGGATGAGCGGCACCGCCGACGTCGATGTGACCGCCGAGTGCTCGCGGTGCCTTGATCCGATCGAGTGGGCCGAGACCGTGGAACTCGAGCAGTTGTTCGTCTACCCGGCTACCGATGCTTCGGGTGCGATTGTGAGGGGCGCAGCCGACGACGACGCCACCGGCGATGCCGAGGAACCCGAGCCCGAAGTGCACGACGACACCATCGATATCGAGGGGCCGTTGCGCGATGCCGTCGTGCTTTCGCTGCCGCTGGCACCTTTGTGCTCGCCGGACTGCGCCGGTATCTGCCCCCAGTGCGGCGAGCGGCTGGAATCCCTCGATACCCCGCACGATCACCCCGACACCGATCCGCGCTGGGCCGCCCTGGAGGCCCTGTTGGAAGACGCCGGCAAGGGGGCCAGCGAGGACGATCAAGAGCGGTAGGGGATGATAGGCGCCGCCTGAGTTGAGCAGACGCCCACAAAGCGCCTGCACACCCGAGAGAAGGAACCACCGTGCCTGTCCCCAAGCGCAAGATGTCCCGTTCGAACACCCGTAGTCGGCGTTCGCAGTGGAAAGCCAGCGCGCCGACCCTCGTGACCTGCGCACGGTGCAAGGAGAAGCGGCCGTCCCACACCGCCTGCCCGAACTGCGGCACCTACGCCAAGCGACGCGTTCTGGACGTGTAGTCAATGCCCCGGGTCGCCATCGACTTCTTCGGAGGCGATGCCGGACCGGAGGTCGTCGCGGACGCCGTTGCGGCCTACCTGCACGATTCCGACGACCATCAGGTGAACCTGTGCATCGTCGGTCCCCGCGAGCAAGCCCAGGAACTTCTGCATCAACGTGGGGTGGACCTCACCGAAGCCGGCGGGCACCGAGTCATGCATGCCGATTCGTGCGTGCCGATGACAGCAACCTCGCACGACACCCTTGCCCTGCTGCGTGAGCGCGAGGCGGTAGCGAGCAATGTGGGAATCCGCGCCGTTCGCGATGGGCAGGCCGATGCCTTCGTTTCCATCGGACACACCGGAGCGACCGTCGCCGCTAGCGTCCTGAGCCTCGGTCGACTTCCGGGTATGGGCAGGCCCGGGCTCGCCGTTGAACTACCGAGTGCACGGGGTCCGGTCGTGCTGGTGGATTGCGGGGCCGCGCCGTTCGCAACCGAGCACGATCTCGTCCGCTTCGCCGCCTGTGGCCTGGCCTACGCCGAGGCGCGAGGCATCAAGCAGCCGAGCGTGGGGTTGTTGAGCATCGGATCCGAGCGCGGCAAGGGCGACAGATTGCGCAAGAACACCGACATCCAACTCGAGCAGCACTTCGCCGAGCGTTACGTGGGTGCAGTCGAAGGTCACGATCTCTTGGGTGAATGCCCGGCTGATGTTGTGGTCGTGGACGGTTTCACCGGCAATGTTGCCTTGAAGTCCATGGAGGGCGCCCTGCGCTGGTCGGTCGCAGCGATGTCGCATGTCTACAACGACCCTGAACCCGCGCAGGGTGTGCTGCGCACGTCGCACTTCCTATCCGGTGGTGTGCTGCTGGGCGTTCCCGGCGCTGTCGTGGTGGGCCATGGTGCCTCTGGGCGGGATGAGATCGTTGCCTGCATCAACCGAGCTGTGCAGTTGCTCGATGCTGCGGTCATCGATCGACTTCGAGGATCGCTGCGTGACTTCTCGTCGTTGGACGCCCGTGGTGAACCGGAGAGCGAGTAGCGCGTGAACGGCATCGTCGATCCAGAGGACGTCGTTGTGGTTGCGCGCGCACTGAATGTCGATCCGCAAACAGTGCGATCGGACACTCCGCTGAGTTCTTTGGGTTGGTCGGGCACAGCGGGGGAGTGGGCGGTCGTCAGCGACCATCTCGGGTACCCGATCGATAGTGATCCACCACAGGACGCGCAACCGGCGACGATCGGTGAACTTGTCGCTATCGTCGTGTCCATCCACGAACGATCGGTGTCGACAAACAGCGCCCCGGACGACACCATGCGAACGAAAGGGTGAGCGAGATGACCTCGTCGGGTGTCGACGAATCGTTGGGGCAATTGATGACCGCACTGGGTCAGTCGATGGATCCGGCTCTGCTGCGTCAGGCACTGACTCACCGTTCCTACGCCTACGAGAACGGTGGCTTGCCGACCAACGAACGCCTGGAGTTCCTCGGCGATTCGGTTCTCGGCATCGTCGTTACCGAGCGCTTGTACCGAGACTTTCCGGACGAACCGGAGGGACAACTCGCGAAACTTCGAGCCGCGGTAGTGAACGCCCAGGCGCTCGCTGGGGTTGCCCGCGCCCTGGGTCTTGGTGACTATCTGCTCCTCGGCAAGGGGGAGGAGAGCACCGGAGGCCACGACAAGTCCTCGATACTCGCCGACGCCATGGAAGCGGTGATCGGCGCGATGTACATGTCGACCGACTTGGAGAGCACCCGCTCGTTCATCGAACGTATTTTCGGGCCGTTGATCGCAACATCGGCGAACCTCGGTGCCGGCCTGGATTGGAAGACCTCCTTGCAGGAGCGAGCCGCGGAGACCGACAGCGGGGTTCCGGAATACCGGGTCAGCGACACCGGACCGGATCATGCGAAGGAGTTCACCGCGGAGGTGATCGTGGGCGGTCGAGTGCTGGGATCCGGCCACGGCCGCAGCAAGAAGGTCGCAGAGCAGGAGGCCGCCGCTCAGGCCTACGCCGCC
Source organism: uncultured Rubrivirga sp. (assembly GCA_964634545.1). GTDB lineage: Bacteria > Actinomycetota > Actinomycetes > S36-B12 > S36-B12 > S36-B12. The sequence continues at coordinate 24,191 of CAZWIW010000012.1, read as the reverse complement.
CTCGGCGGCGATGCCTGAACTTCCCGAGGTAGAGGTCGTCCGGCGGGGAATCGACCGGTGGGCAACTGCCCGCACGATCGCCGAGGTAGAGGTGCTCTATCCGCGATCCATTCGCCGTAGTCCCGGCGGAGCCGCTGCCATCGAAGGCGCGCTCACCGGTGACTCGTTCCGGTGCGCTAGCCGGCGCGGCAAGTACCTGTGGCTGCCGTTGACCAGCAAGGACGAATTCGCCCTCGTGGTGCATCTGGGGATGAGTGGCCAGGTGCTCATGCAACCGGTGGCTGCCGACGATGAAAAGCACCTGCGGGTGCGGATCGCCTTCGCCGACCACGAGCGAGAGATGCGTTTCGTGGATCAGCGGACCTTCGGTGGCGTCTATCTCGACGAACTGCGCGGCGGCCTGCCGCTGAGCATCGAGCACATTGCTCGCGACCCACTTGATCCTCGATTCGATGCCACGGCAACCGCGCGGTTGATCCGACGCAAAGACACCGAGATCAAGCGGGTCCTGCTGGATCAGTCGGTTGTGTCCGGGATCGGCAACATCTACGCCGACGAAGCACTCTGGCGCTCGAGGCTGCATGGGCGAAGGCCCACGGGCAAGCTCAGCCAGGCGCGAGTACTTGAGTTGCTCGCACATTCGCAAGATGTCATGGACGCCGCCCTTGCCCAAGGGGGGACGAGCTTCGACTCGCTATACGTGAACGTCAACGGCGAATCGGGCTACTTCGATCGGTCGCTCGATGCCTACGGTCGCGAAGGCGAGCCGTGCCACCGGTGCGGGTCTCCCATTCGCCGCGAGGCATTCATGAACCGCTCGAGTTTCTCGTGCCCCCGCTGCCAGCGCACCCCGCGCCGCCACCCCACCCCCTGAGCGTTTCCCCCGGAATCCGGGGGGTTCGCTCCGTTTCCCCCGGCCAGCCGGGGGAAACGAGTCACTTCCCCCGGATTCCGGGGGAAACGCCTAGGTGTGGGCCGTCCGCGTGGTGAGGCCGGGCGGGGAGCCGGCGTGGGTAGCATCGGGCTGCGCCTTCCCCGCACCCGATCCCCACCCACGTGGGGACGTCACCGAATGGAGATGTCCGGCCCGTGCACCTGAAGACGCTCACCTTGAAGGGTTTCAAGTCCTTCGCCTCGGCCACCTCGCTGGAGTTCGAACCCGGCGTCACCTGCGTGGTCGGCCCCAACGGCTCCGGCAAGTCCAACGTGGTCGATGCGCTGTCCTGGGTGATGGGCGAGCAGGGCGCCAAGAGCCTGCGCGGCGGCAAGATGGAAGACGTCATCTTCTCGGGAACCTCCGGGCGGGCTCCGCTCGGTCGCGCGGAGGTGGCGCTGACGATCGACAACACCGACGGAGCCCTTCCCATCGAGTTCTCCGAAGTGACGATCTCGCGCACCTTGTTCCGCAACGGCGGATCGGAATACGCGATCAACGGCGAGCAGTGCCGACTGCTGGACATCCAAGAACTGCTGTCCGATTCGGGCATCGGGCGCGAGATGCACGTGATCGTCGGCCAAGGTCAACTCGACTCCATTTTGCATGCCACCCCGGAGGACCGTCGCGGGTTCATCGAGGAAGCCGCGGGCGTGCTCAAGCACCGCAAGCGCAAGGAAAAAGCGCTGCGCAAACTCGACGCGATGGAAGCCAATCTCACGCGACTGCAAGACCTCACATCCGAACTACGACGTCAACTGAAGCCATTGGGCAAGCAGGCGGAAGTTGCGCGTCGGGCAGTTGTCATCCAAACCGATGTGCGCGATTCACGCCTTCGCATACTGGCCGACGATCTGCTGCAGGCGCGCACCGAACTCGAAGCCGAAGTCGCCGACGAAACCGCGCTGCGTACCCGCCAACAGCAGGTCGAAACCGCAATGCAGGAAGCAACCGCGCGCGAAAGCGAACTCGAAGCCGAACAGCAAGAACAAGCCCCGCAGTTGGCGGCCGCGCAGGAAACCTGGTTCGCGCTCTCGGCTACCCGCGAGCGCTTCCACGGGCTCGACCAACTCGCGCGCGCCACCGTGCGGCATCTGCAACCCGAAGACGAGGACACGCAGGTTCCCGGGCGTGATCCCGAGCAACTCGATGCCGAAGCACGATCGCTGCGCGCCTCGGAGTTCGAACTCGGCCGAGAGGTCGAGGCACTGCGCGACGCACTCGCCACCGCCGAAGCCAATCGGCATCGCGCTGAGGGAGCCTCCGAGACCGAACAGCGACGGATCGAAGCGCTCGAGGCCGCCGCCGCCGATCGGCGCGAAGGTCTGGCCACCTTGGAAGGTCAGGTCAACTCCGCTGCGTCCCGTCGCGATGCGCGAAGCGCCGAGATCTCCCGACTCGAGGGGCAAATCGCCGAAGCGCGCGCCCGGGCCGATTCGGCCCAAAGCGAGTTCGCCAGTGTCGAGGTGGACATCGTGGGCCTGGACCAAGGCGAGGTCGGCCTAGATGAAGCCCACGAGCGAGCCCAAGCAGCCCTCGCCGAGGCCGATGCCGCCGTCGAAGAGCTTCGGGCCAGCGAGGCGCGGATCGAGCGGGAGCGGGCCGCTGCCGAGGCAACCTGTCAAGCGCTGGAACTGGGCATGAAACGTTCGGATGCCGGAGCGGCGTTGGTCGAATCCGGGCTACCGGGCGTGGTGGGTGCACTCGCTGAGCAGTTGCATATCGACGGTGGGGCCGAGCACGCCGTGGCAGCGGTTCTCGCCGACATGGCCGACGCTGTCGTGGTGCGTGGCACTTCCACTGCGGTGGATGCCGTGGCGGTGCTGAAGGAATCGGCTGGCGGGCGTGCGGCCATGGTGGTCGTCGAAGACTCCGCAATGCACAACCGGGGCGCTTTGGAGCCAGCGCCAGCCGGACGTTGGCTGCGCGATTTGGTGCGTTGCTCAGATGAAATCCGCCCAGCGGTCGATGCGTTGCTCAACGGTGCCGTCGTCGTAAATGACGTGCAGCAAGCCGCGCAGGGGATGCGCACGCGCCCCGACCTCACCTGGGTGAGTGAAGCTGGCGATGTCTTCTCCCGCGGAATCGTGCGGGGCGGCTCGGCGGTGAGCGATTCACTCGTGGAATTGCAGGCTGCTTTCGAGCAAGCCCGCGCCGAACTGGACCGACTTGTCGGCGAAGGGGAGCGGCTGCGCTTCGATCTGGCCACCGCTCGGGAACGGCAAACCCAGGCGGCTGCGAGCGTCGAACAGGCACTGTCCCAGTTGCACGAATCCGATGCGCAGATGGCTGCGGTTGCCGAGAAACTCGGGCAACTAGGTCAGGTCGCGCGCGCGGCAGCAGCTGAGGCCGAGCGCTTGGAGCAGGCGCTGGAAGCAGCGAAGCAGGCGTTGGCCGGCGACGAAGCCGCCATCGCCGAGTTGCGGGAACGCCTTCGCGCGATGCACGAAGAACCGGTCGCTGATCCCGGCCCGGACCGACGCGGTGAATTGCTCGAAGCTGCGCAGGCAGCGCGCGCTACCGAAGTAGATGCCCGGTTGTCGATGCGCACCGCGGAAGAACGCGTTGCTGCCGTTGCCGAACGGGCAGCTGGCTTGGAGCGCGATGCCGAGGCCGAGCGAGCGGCACGGGCAGCCGCGCAAGAGCGACGTGAACGCCGCGCACGGGATCTGATCGTCGCTGAGGCAGTGGTGCGGGCGATCGGCACCGTGCGCACCCGCATCGATCACTCCGTGGGTCACGCGCAGCGTCGTCGTAGTGAGCTCGATCGCGCGGCAACGCAGCGAACAGAGCAACTCAGCGTCGTGCGCGAACAATTGCGATCCCTGGGCAGTGAGCTCGACGGGCTGCGCGACAGCGTGCACCGCGACGAACTTGCCCGCGCCGAGCAGCGCATGCGCATCGAGCAGATGGAAGCCAAGGCCATGGAGGAGTACGGCATCGAAGCCGAGATCCTCATCGGTGAATACGGCCCGGACCAGCTCGTTCCTCCGTCGCCACGAGCCCCGGGTGATGAAATCCCCGAAGACGAACCCGATCCGGAGCCGTACCCGTATGTGCGCGCCGAGCAGGAAAAGCGGTTGAAGGAAGCCGAGCGCGGGCTCGCGCTGCTTGGCAAAGTGAACCCGCTCGCGCTTGAGGAGTACTCGGCGATGGAAGAACGCCATCGCTTCTTGTCGGAGCAACTCGACGATCTCAAGCGCACGCGCGATGACCTCCTGGACATCGTGAAAGAGGTCGATGCGCGCGTGGAGCAGGTCTTCACCGAGGCCTACCAAGATGTGGAACGGGAATTCGAAGGCGTGTTCTCGCGACTGTTCCCCGGAGGCGAAGGCCGGTTGGTGCTGACCGATCCGGAGAACATGCTCACCACCGGGGTGGATGTCGAAGCCCGGCCTCCGGGCAAGCGGGTGAAGCGGCTGTCCTTGCTGTCCGGTGGTGAACGCAGCCTCACGGCAGTGGCGTTCCTGGTGGCGCTGTTCAAGGCGCGGCCGAGCCCGTTCTACGTCCTCGACGAGGTCGAGGCGGCGCTGGATGACGTCAACCTCGGCCGATTGATCGACATGATCGAAGAACTGCGTGACTCCTCGCAGCTGATCGTCATTACGCACCAAAAGCGCACGATGGAGATCGCCGATGCCCTGTACGGGGTATCCATGCGTGGCGACGGTGTGACCCAGGTGATCGGCCAGCGGATCCGTGAGGCGGTCAGCGCCTGAGAGGATAAGGAGTTATGGACTCCTTGACCTGGTATCTCGTTCTGGCCGTCGTTCTCCTTGGTGTCGCTATCGGCGCCGGCTTGGCGCTGGCGCGTGGGCGGGGTAAGCCTTCGCGAGGCTCGACCACCACCAAGCCGCGTCCGGGGATCGACTACGCACCGGGAGTAGGGGACGACGACACCGTCCCGCGAGATACCCCTCGCCGGGACATTTCCGATGTCGGCACCACGGTGCTCGACCAGCCGGCCGATTCCGCGGTCGAGGAAGCGGTCCTCGAAGAGCCGGGTATCTGGGAAGTCGAAGTACCCGAGCCGACCAAGGGCCGGTTACACCGACTGCGTGAGCGCCTCGCGCGATCGAACACCACCTTGGGCAAGGGCCTGCTGTCGCTGCTCTCACGCGATGACATCGACGCGGACACGTGGGATCAAGTGGAGGAGGTGCTGCTCGGTGCCGATCTCGGGGTGGCCGCCACCGGTGAACTGATGGAGCGGTTGCGCACCCGAATCCAGGTGGAAGGCGTGCGCGGTGAGGACGGTGTACGCGAGGCATTGCGCAGCGAACTGATCACCCTCGTGGACCCGTCCATGGATCGCTCACTGACCACCAAGGCTTCCGGCCGACCCGCGGTGATCCTCGTCGTTGGTGTCAATGGCACGGGCAAGACAACCACCACCGGAAAACTGGCACGAGTGCTGATCGCCGATGACCGCACCGTGCTCCTGGGGGCCGCCGACACCTTCCGCGCCGCCGCCGCCGAACAACTCCAAACATGGGGGGATCGTGTGGGAGCCGTGGTGGTCAGGGGCCCCGAGGGCGGTGACCCCGCATCGGTGGCGTTCGAAGCCGTCGATGTGGCTCAAAAGGCCGGGGTAGATGCCGTGCTGGTCGACACCGCGGGTCGACTACACACCAAGACCGGGCTGATGGATGAGCTCGGCAAAGTCAAGAGGGTCGTGGAAAAGAACAGTGAAGTCGATGAGGTGCTGCTAGTCATCGACGCCACAACCGGCCAAAACGGCCTCGTCCAGGCGCGGGTGTTCGCCGAAGTGGTGAACGTGACGGGAATCGTGCTCACCAAGTTGGACGGCACCGCAAAGGGCGGGATCGTCGTTTCCGTACAGCGCGAACTCGGGGTCCCGGTGAAACTCGTGGGGCTCGGCGAGGGCCCGGATGATCTCGCGCCATTCGAGGTGAATGAGTTCGTGGACGCGCTCCTCGCCTAGGTGTTGTAACGAACACGAAACACGAAAGGTGATTTCGTCACCAACGCGAAACCTGTTACGCCATCGACCGAAACGCCGCGCCTCCAGTGTTTGCCCCGGCTAGGGCCACACAACAGGAGGTACCTTTATGGATTCGGGTGTTACCGCGTGGTTGCTCACATCATCCGCGCTGGTGTTCTTAATGATTCCCGGCTTGGCGTTCTTCTACGGAGGAATGAACAGGTCGAAATCCGTGCTCAACATGCTGATGATGGTCATCGGCGCGTTGTTCATCGTCGGCATTCTCTGGGCGCTGTACGGCTACTCGATGGCCTACGGTTCCAGCGCCGGCTACTTCGTCGGTAGCTTCACCGACTACTTCGGCCTCGAGGCCGCACTCGCACCGCCGGCTGAAGGCGATGCATTCCCCGTCATGGTCGACGTGGTGTTCCAGGCGATGTTCGCGTGCTTGACCGTGGGCCTCATCGCCGGTGCACTGGCCGATCGCATGAAGTTCGGTGCGTGGATCATCTTCGCTGCCATCTGGGCTTCGCTGGTCTACTTCCCTGTCGCCCACTGGGTCTGGGGCGGTGGCTGGATCGGTCAGCTCAACATCGGAGGAGCGGAAGTAATCGACTTCGCCGGTGGCACCGCGGTGCACATCAACGCCGGTGCTGCGGCACTTGCGGTCTGCATCATCCTGGGCAAGCGCTTGGGATGGCCGAAGACGCCGATGCGCCCACACAACCTGACGATGGTGATGCTCGGCGCGGGCTTGCTGTGGTTCGGCTGGTTCGGCTTCAACGCCGGCTCGGCATACGCCGCGGACAACACCGCCGCTATCGCAGCGACGAACACACTCGTAGCCACCTGTGGTGCGGGTATCGCTTGGCTGGTTGTGGAGAAGCTCCGCGACGGCAAGGCGACCTCGCTGGGTGCTGCATCCGGCATCGTCGCCGGCTTGGTGGCCATCACCCCGGCATGTGCCAACGTGACGCCGCTCGGGGCGATCCTCATCGGCATCATCGCCGGTGCGGTGTGTGCTTGGGCGGTCACCATCAAGTACAAGCTCGGATACGACGACTCCTTCGACGTGGTGGGCATCCACCTCGTGGGCGGCATCGTCGGCACGCTGGCCCTGGGCTTCCTCGCCTCGGACCTCGCGGCCGAGGGTGGTCAAAACGGGCTGCTGTACGGCGGCAGCATCAACCTGCTGATCGTGCAGATCATCGCCGCAGCGGGCGTTCTGGTGTACTCCTTCATCCTGGCGGGCATCATTGCTCTCGTGTTGAAGTCCACCATGGGCATCCGTGAGGACGAAGAAGACGAGGTTGGTGGCATCGACCTCGCCGAGCACGCTGAGACCGCCTACGAACTGGGTGACTCCGGTGGCGGCGGTGCATTCGCAGGCGTTGGGCACGCTGCCCGCGCGAAGGAGGTGGAGTGATGAAGCTGGTGACAGCGATCATCAAACCGTTCAAGTTGGACGACGTGAAGACCGCTCTTGAGGGCCTGGACATCCAGGGCATGACGGTCTCGGAAGCCTCGGGCTTCGGTCGGCAGCGTGGACACACGGAGGTGTACCGCGGAGCGGAATACACCGTGGAGTTGGTGCCGAAAGTACGCATCGAGATCGTGGTGGAAGACGATCGCGCCGGGGACGTGATCGGTGCCATTGTCGATGCCGCGCAAACGGGCAAGATCGGAGACGGCAAGGTTTGGTCCTCGCCGGTCGACGAGGTTGTTCGAGTGCGCACCGGGGAACGCGGAGCGGAAGCCCTGTAACCCACGGATGAACACTGAGAACGGACCGGTGGCGACTATCGACGCCGCCGCCGAACGAGCACAGATCGCACGGCGCTCGGACCTGACAGGGTCCGAGCGCCGTGCGCTGCTCACGGACACGGTCGATGCCTGGTTACGTCAACTCTTCGCTGGCGCGACCCACGGTCATGATCCGGATCAGTTCTGCCTGGTGGCTATTGGGGGCTATGGCCGCCGGGAGATGTCCGCGAGCAGCGACATCGATGTGTTGATGTTGCATGATCCGCGCGCCGCCGATGTCGAGAAGGTTTGCTCGGCGATTTGGTATCCCATCTGGGACTCCGGGATCGCCTTGGATCACAGTGTGCGCACTGTCGCGCAGGCCCGGGTCCTCGCCCAAGAGGACTACAAGGTCGTCCTCGGGTTACTCGATGCCCGGCCGGTGGCTGGAAACGTCGCGCTCGCGGAGTCGCTGCGTGCTGGCGTGCTGGGTGACTGGCGGGCGAGTGCGGCTTCGAGGTTGGGTGATCTGCACGCGATGGTGGCCGCCCGCCGTGCCAGATCGGGTGACCTGGCGCAGTTGCTCGAGCCGGACATCAAGGACAGCTACGGCGGGTTGCGTGACGCCGTGGTGTTGCGGGCGCTAGCAGCCTCGTGGGTTGTCGAAGTGCCGCGCACCACGTGGAACGACTCGGTGCGAACTTTGCTGGATGTGCGCGATGCACTGCACGCGCGGGGTCGACGGGATCGGCTGAGTATGCAAGACCAAGCCGAGATTGCCCGAGTCCTGGAGCCGCAACTTGGCTGCACGAACTCCGATGAACTGCTGCGCCAGGTCTATCTCGCTGCTCGTGAGGTTGCCTACACCAGCGATGTCGCTTGGTATCGCGCGATGCGGGCCACGCGGCGCAAGGCCAACAGTGGTCCACGCGTGCTGCGTCGGCTCACGAATCGGCGCGGACGTGCCGAGCAATCGTCTGGTCCGGAGCGGGTGCCGTTAGCCGAGGGAGTGGTGCTCGTCGATGGCGAGGTTTCACTGGCGCGCGGAGCGGCGCCGGATACTGATCGGGGACTAGCCCTACGCGCGGCAGCCGCAGCGGCGCAAGCATCGGTGCTGCTCGCCCCGGGTGCGGTGGAGCGGCTAGCGAGCGTGTCCCACGATTCGACAGCCACTTGGGATGCCGACATGCAGCAGTCCTTCGTGTCACTGCTCGGCGCTGGTCCGGCCTTGTTACCGGTATTCGAGGCGATGGATCAAGCCGGGGTCGTGCAACAGTGGATCCCCGCGTGGGCAGCGGTTCGATCCTTGCCCCAACACAATCCGATCCACGAGTTCACCGTCGATCGGCACTTATTGGAAACCACTGTGCAAGCGGCCAAGCGGGCCCGTGAGGTGGAACGTCCGGATCTGTTGCTCGTGGGTGCCTTCTTGCACGACATCGGCAAAGGTTTCCCGGGGGATCACAGCATCGTCGGCGAGCCCATTGCTTCGGAAATGGCTGCAGTTATGGGATTCGACGAAAACGACGCAGCCACCCTCGGCCTGCTCGTTCGCGAGCACTTGTTGCTACCGGATGTCGCCACCCGACGGGACCTCGACGATCCGGGAACGATCGATGCTGTTGTGGAACGGGTGCCGGACCGAGCCACGTTGGAGCTCTTGCATGCGCTGTCCTGGGCGGATGCCGAAGCCACAGGCCCAGCGGTGCGCAGCGAGTGGCGGCGCGGACTGATCAGCGATCTGGTGCGCAGATGTGCCTCGAAGATGGCCACCGGACAGTCCGAGCCCCAAGAATTCTCGGCTGCCATGGAGGCGGCGCTCAGCGCAGACGGCGAGACCACCGTTCAGGTCGTGTCTGCTCCGGAGGGAAGTTCCATCGTCGTCTCTACATCGGAGCGGGTGGGTGTGCTCTCGCTCGTCGCTGGCGTGTTGTCACTCCATCGCCTGCAAATTCGCGGAGCTCGCATCCATACGCGTGGCAATAGGGCGGCCCAGGAGTGGTTCATCCGGCCCCTCTTCGGGGACTTACCCGATGAACGGGCGATCGCCTCGGACATCCGAGCGGCCTTGGCTGGGGATCTCGATGTGGCTGACCGTCTGGAGAAACGATCCAAGACCATGGCCGGATCGGGCCTGCAAGGAGCCTCGCCAGGGGCCGAGCCGCTGGTGTTCATCGACAACTCCGCTGTGCACCACACGGTGATCGAAGTCCGCGCGCACGATGAACCGGCCCTGCTCTACCGGCTCACTCGGGCACTGCTGGCTGCTGACGTCGTCGTTGTTGGCGCGAAGGTCGACACTTTGGGTTCGGAGGTAGTCGATTCCTTCTTCGTCACCGACCGCGCTGGTGGGAGTTTGGGGGCCGACCACGCCGATGCGGTGCGAACCACCGTTCAGGCGAGCCTGCAGGCCACGATGCGTGAACCCTCGGTAGCCCGTTAGTCTGACGAGACTTACGTCCCTTTCGCCTGCCCGAGGAGCCGGTTTGTTCGCCTCACTGTCGGATCGTTTGGCGACGACGTTCAAAGGCCTGCGAGGCAAGGGACGCCTAAGCGAAGCGGATATCGACGCCACCGTGCGTGAGATCCGCACCGCTTTGTTGGAAGCCGACGTCGCGCTGCCTGTTGTTCGCACATTCACCGCTCGGGTGAAGGAACGGGCGCTTTCCGAAGAGGTCTCCGGTGCGCTGAACCCTGCCCAGCAGGTCGTCAAGATCGTGCACGATGAACTCGTCGACATCCTCGGTGGTGAAACCCGCGGCTTGAAGATGGCCAAGACCGGCCCAACCTTCATCATGCTCGCCGGCCTGCAGGGTGCGGGAAAGACGACACTCGCCGGCAAGCTCGCGGCCCACTTGAAGTCTGCCGGCCACGCGCCTTTGCTGGTGGCGGCTGACCTGCAGCGCCCGAACGCGGTGGATCAGTTGACCGTCGTTGGTGAGCGCGCGGGGGTTCCGGTCTACGCGCCGCAGCCGGGCAACGGAGTGGGAGATCCGGTCGAGGTTGCGCGCGATGCCCGCCCGTATGCGGAATCGCAACTGCACGATGTCGTGATCGTCGACACCGCTGGGCGCCTGGCCATCGATGCGGAATTGATGGACCAGTTGCGCCGGGTGCGCGATGAGATTCGCCCAGACGACACCTTGTTGGTCGTCGACGCCATGATCGGTCAGGACGCCGTTGCTACCGCTGAGCAATTCGCTGAGCAAGTCGGTTTCGATGGCGTGGTTCTCACCAAGCTCGATGGTGATGCTCGCGGTGGCGCTGCGTTGTCGATCGTCACAGTTACGCAGCGGCCGATCATGTTCGCCTCGGTCGGTGAGCAGGTAGGGGACTTCGAGACGTTCCACCCGGACCGGATGGCCAACCGCATCCTGGACATGGGCGATGTCCTCACGTTGATCGAGCAGGCCGAACGGGCATTCGATGCTGAGCAGGCCGAGAAGATGGCCCGCAAGGTCTCCAGCGGCGAAGACTTCACCCTCGAGGATTTCCTCGAGCAGATGCAGTCGATCAAGAAGATGGGCTCGCTCGGCAAGATCCTCGGCATGCTCCCGGGCATGGGGGACATGAAGGAGCAACTCGACCAAGTCGATGATCGGGAATTGGATCGGGTCTCGGCGATCATCCAGTCGATGACTCCCGGCGAGCGAGCCGACCCCAAGATCCTCAACGGCTCCCGGCGCGCGCGGATCGCTCGCGGTTCGGGAACGCAGGTGAGCGACGTCAACGGTCTCATCGAACGCTTCGCCGATGCCCAGAAGATGATGCGCCAAATGGGCAAGGGTGGCGGCATGCCGGGTATGCCTGGCGCTGGCGGCATGCCGGGCATGCCGGGCGCTGGCGGCAAGAAGTCCAAAGGCAAGATGGCAAAGCAGACCGGCCGCAAGGCGAAGAAGGGCCGCAGCGGGAACCCGGCCAAGCGCGCCGCCCAGGAGGCCGGCGCGGGCGCTGGGTCCGTTGGGTCCGAGGCCTCCGAGATGCCGGAGATGACCCCGCCGGACATGTCCCAGTTGCCCGACGACCTCAAGAAGCTCCTGTCCTAACCCCCTCAGACGTTTCCCCCGGATTCCGGGGGAAACGCTTCACTTCCCCCGGAATCGGCCCCAAACTGCGCGAATCCCCCGGAATCCGGGGGAAACGCTTGGTTTGCTGTGGAGACGGGCCCCGGGGATGGGTGGCGTGTGGGCTTCTGGCACACTTTCGGGGTTCTCGTCGAAGGCGTGGCCCTCTCACCTCGCCTGCGACGGTCCATGAGTCGGCCAAGCGCGGCACCCCACGCTGCAGCGAATCCGTCCACCACACGTCAGGAGAGCAGCCACAAGTGGCAGTCAAGATCAAGTTGAAGCGTTTGGGCAAAGTCCACGCACCCCAGTACCGCATCGTCGTAGCCGATTCCCGCACTGCGAGGAACGGTCGCGCCATCGAGGAGATCGGCGTCTACCAGCCGCTCCAAGAGCCCAGCCTCATCGAGGTGGATTCCGAGCGCGTGCAGTACTGGCTCGGAGTTGGCGCCCAGCCCACCGAAGCTGTCGCCGCCATCCTCAAGGTGACCGGCGATTGGCAGAAGTTCAAGGGCGAGCCGGGAGCCGAGGGCACGTTGAAGGTCGCAGAGGCCAAGCCGGATAAGAAGCTCGCCTACGAGGCCGCCGTGCAAGAGGCCTCCACCGAACCGAAGACCCCCACCGCGAAGAAGACCGAGCCCGCCGAGAAGACCGAAGAGGCCAAGGAAGCCGTCGAAACTGCGGCCGAGAAGGTCGAAAGCGCCGTGGAGACCGCAGCCGAGAAGGTCGAAGAGGCCGTCGAAGCTGTTGTCGACAAGGTCGAGGAAGTCGTCGAGGCTGCCGTTGATGCCGTCAAGGGCGATTCGGAGAAGAAGGACGACGACGACTCCACTGCCGAGAGCAAGCCCGAGTAATGCTCGACGAGGCACTCGGTCACCTAGTTCGCGGCATCGTGGACAACCCCGACGACGTCTCCGTCACCACTCGTACGGGCCGCAGGGGAACCACCGTCGAGGTATCGGTCAACCCAGCGGACATGGGACGGGTGATTGGTCGTAGTGGGCGCACCGCCACTGCTCTGCGCACGGTGATGACCGCTGTCAACGGTGGTCGCGGAGTGCGGGTGGATTTCCTCGACGTCGCCGAGCGGTAAGTACGGTCACCATGCTGGTCGTGGTGGGTCGCATCGGACGCCCGCACGGCATCCGCGGTGCGGTGAGCATCGAGTTGCGTACCGACGAGCCTGAAAAGCGGTTCGCGGTGGGTTCCACTCTGGTGAGCGATTCCGGAGCCGAACTCACGGTCGCGTCTTTTACCTGGCATAGCGGCCGGTTGCTACTCACATTCGAGGGCTACCCGGACCGAACCGCTATCGAACAACTACGCGGTCAAGTGCTCAGTGCCGAACGTGGTGACGACGAGCAACCCGAGGATCCCGAAGAGTTCTACGATTCCGCGCTCGTTGATTGTGAGGTCTTCGATGCGCAGTCGACCCTCATCGGTGTCGTGCGCGAGGTAGCGCACCTGCCAGCGCAAGACGTGCTCGTGATCGCCACTCCAGATGAGCGTGAGGTGTTGGTTCCCTTCGTGGAAGCGATCGTGCCCACGGTCGATATTGCGAATCGCCGCATCGTCATCGACCCGCCGGAGGGCCTGCTGGATTCGGAGGACTGATGCGCATCGACATCGTCTCGATCTTCCCGGATTACCTCACGCCTCTTGAGTTGTCACTCGTGGGGAAGGCCCGCGAGAGCGGACTTATCGATGTTCGCGTGCACGACCTGCGCGAGTACGCGACGGACAAGCACCGCAGTGTGGATGACACCCCTTATGGCGGTGGCCCGGGCATGGTCATGCTGCCCGAGCCGTGGGGTGCAGTTCTTGACGATGTTCGCGCATCGAGCACGAGCGATCCACTTCTGATCATCCCCACGCCCTCGGGCTATGGATTCGATCAATCGGTGGCGGGGGAGTGGTCCACCGCCGACCATCTGGTGATCGCTTGCGGTCGGTACGAAGGCATCGATGCCCGCATCGCCGAGCACTATGCAACGCGCGAGGATTGGGCAGGTGTGCGGGAAGTGAGCATCGGTGACTACGTGCTCGCCGGCGGAGAGGCTGCCGCGTTGGTCATGGTCGAAGCCGTCGCGCGGTTGATCCCCGGAGTACTCGGCAATGCCGAGAGCGCCGCGGACGACTCATTCAGCAAAGCAGACGGTCCCGCCCTGGAAGGCCCGGTCTTCACCAAGCCGCCGATATGGCGCGACCTCGAGGTTCCCGATGTGCTGCTGTCCGGTGACCACGGGCGAATCGCCACCTGGCGCGCGGAGCAGGCCCACCAGCGAACCCACGAGCGCCGACCCGACCTCCCCTAAGGGCGAACGGGCAGGGGTGTGGCACACTTGCGCCTGCTTCGGCACCATCCGCCCGACGTCTGCCACAAGGGACGCTCGAGGGCGCATCACTCCACGAGACCGTGGGCGACTTGTGGCGCTTACAGGAAGAGACAAACCAATGAAGACCCTCGATCCCGTCGACGCCGCCGTTCTGCGCGACGACATCCCTGATTTCCGCGCCGGCGACACCGTCAAGGTGCACGTGAAGGTCGTCGAGGGCAACAAGACCCGCGTCCAGATCTTCCAAGGTGTGGTGATCGCGCGTTCGGGTACCGGCGCCAGCGAGACCTACACCGTTCGCAAGGTCTCCTACGGCGTGGGTGTGGAGCGCACCTTCCCGCTGCATTCACCCGTGGTCGAGAAGATCGAGGTTGTCACCAAGGGTGATGTTCGGCGCGCGAAGCTCTACTACCTGCGCGGCCTGCGGGGCAAGGCGGCGAAGATCCGCGAGCGCCGCGACAACTCCCCGACCTCCGAGGACTGATCTTGGCCGACCGGGGTCGGCAGTCCTGGTGGGACATCCCAGTCACGATCGCCATCGCACTGGGCGTAGTGCTGTTGATTACGACGTTCCTCGTCAAACCCTTCTCCATCCCGTCCGGATCGATGGAGAACACGCTGCAGATCGGCGACCGGGTCCTGGTGAATCGGGCCGTCTATCGCATCCGTGACATCGAGCGCGGTGATGTCGTTGTCTTCGACGGCTCCGGGCGGTTCGTCCCGGCCCAAGTGATTCCCGATCGCGATCCGATCACCGGTGCGCTCGTGTGGGTGGGGCAGTCCTTCGGGCTGGTAACACCGGATTCCACTGATTTCATCAAGCGGGTGATCGGGGTGGGCGGCGACCGCGTGACGTGCTGCGACGCCGACGGTCGGATAACCGTCAATGGCGTGCCACTCCAAGAGGACTACCTCTACCCGGGAGACGCGCCGAGCCTGCAACCCTTCGATGTCGAAGTGCCAGAGGGCATGCTGTGGGTCATGGGAGATCATCGGTCGGCTTCGGCGGATTCTCGATCCCATCTGGGCAGCCCTGGGGGCGGGTTTATCCCGGAGGATGCCGTGGTGGGTCGCGCCATGAACGTGGTGTGGCCGCTATCGCGCTTGTCCTCGATTCCGCTTCCGGACTACGGGGATATCCCCAGCGCGATGGAACCGGCAGGCTCGTAATGGCCGTCTCTGCTCGCGGGTCGGGTGATACTCCCGATTTCGAATCACCGGACGATGATCTGGCGCAGTCGAGTTCGAAGTCGGCTTCGAAGTCCGGCAAGCCGCGTGGCAAGCACGCCCGCGAGAAGCACCAAGGTCATCCCTTCTGGCGTGGGTTGCGCGAGATCGTCTTCATCGTCGTCATTGCACTGGTGATGTCGGCGTTGATCCGTGCCTTCTTGATCCAGGCCTTCTACGTTCCTAGCGCTTCGATGGATGACACGTTGCGTCCCGGGGATCGCATCATCGCCTCCAAGATCACCACGAACATCTCCGGTGTGGACCGTGGGGAGATCGTGGTCTTCAAGGACCCCGGCGATTGGCTTCCCGCCCAAGTACCCGCACCGGACAACTGGCGCACCAACGTTCGTCAAGCGATGACCTTCATCGGTCTGCTGCCCAGTGATTCGGGCGATGATCTCGTCAAGCGGGTGATCGGGATCGGCGGTGATCGCGTGGCCTGCTGCGACGCCGAAGGACGCATCGTGGTCAATGGTGTTCCACTCGATGAGGACTACATCATCGGACCCACCGACCAAGTTCGCTTCGACATCACCGTTCCCGAAGACAGCATGTTCGTACTCGGTGATAACCGTGGCGATTCGCGTGATTCCCGCTATCACCTTGAAGCAAACGACGGCGCTGTCCCCATCGAGAACGCTGTTGGTCGGGTGTTCGTTGTCGTCTGGCCGTTCGATCGATTCGCCATCGAACGTATCCCGTCAATCTTCGGTAATCCGGCGCTCGACGGTTAAGTGAGCGCCGACCTCGACCTCGAGCGGTCCTTGTTCGCCGAGGGCTTTCGGGCGATCATCGCGCTCGATGAGGTCGGCCGTGGTGCGCTCGCCGGTCCGGTGAGCGTTGGCGCGGTCATCATCGGTTCAGACATCGTCGAGCCACCGGTGGGAATAGATGACTCGAAGAAGCTGACGGCCAAACGGCGTCGTGCGATGTGTGCGCTGATCGCTGAGTGGGTCCCCGCCCGTGCTGTTGCGCACGTTGACGCAGCGCGAATCGATGAAGTTGGGATCACGGCTGCGCTCGGTGAAGCTGCCAGCGCAGCTATCGACGGACTCGGGTGGAAGAACGACGACACCACGGTGGTACTTCTCGACGGAAAGTTCGATTTCCTCACACCGGTGCGATCCGGTTTCGAGGTGCGCACGGTGGTGGGTGGTGATGGTCGATGCGCGAGCATCGCGGCGGCGTCGATCCTGGCAAAGGAAGATCGGGACGCGCGCATGCGCGAATGGCACCAGGTTCATCCGGAGTACGGCTGGGAGTCCAATGTCGGCTACGGCGCCCCGGCGCACCGCACGGCGATCACCGAGTTCGGTCTGACCGATCTGCATCGACGTAGTTGGCGGCTCGGAGTTTCTCAATAGTGGAGTAGGTAGGGGAGTAGCGGAGGGCGACGAAGCCCCATCCACAGGCGGCGTGCGCGAAATCCACAGGACCGATTGACCCCTGCCTAGTTGGCGGTCGGTAAGCGCATGCTGCCTGCATGAGTGAATCTGCAGCAGTTGATGACCGCCGTGAACTCGGCCGTCACGGCGAGGATCTGGCCTTCGAGTACCTACGACGCTCGGGAATGTTGGTGCTCGACCGCAACTGGCGCCCCCGGGGAGCCGGACTGCGCGGGGAATTGGACATCGTCGCCCGCGATGGTGACGAACTCGTGGTCGTCGAGGTCAAGACGCGACGATCAATCGCCTATGGCTCTCCGGCCGAGGCGATCACCCGACGAAAGTTGCGGGCCCTGCGGTCGTTGACCTTGGCGTGGCTTGAGCAACGCAGCATCCACGCCCCAGCCATCCGCTTCGACGTGGTCTCGATCGTCATTCCACCGGCCGGTCAGCCGGTGATTGAGCACCTGCGGGCGGTGTGAGGTGGCACTTGCGCATGTCGACGGCGCGGTCATTGCGGGCATGGCCGGCGCGGTCGTGACAGTCGAGGTGGATGTGTCGGCCGGACTTCCTGCTGTTGGGCTCGTGGGCCTGGCAGACGCAGCGGTCGGTGAAGCCCGGCATCGTGCGCGCTGCGCCGTGGAGAACACCGGGTTGAAATGGCCGTTGGGCCGGGTGACGATCGGTCTGTCGCCTGCACACTTGCGCAAGCACGGCACGGGCCTTGACCTGCCGATTGCGATTGGAGTGCTCGCCGCACACGGTCAGATCGAGATGCCATCGCGTGAGCGGTGCCCCATGGTCGTGGTGGGCGAACTCGGGCTCGACGGACGAGTGCGGCCGATTCCTGGAGCAATGACCATCGCGTGTGCGGTCCGACAAGCGGGCTACGGCAGGTTGCTATTGCCGGCTGAGCACGTCGCCGAATGCTCGCGGGTGCCCGGCGTTGAAGTGATCGGGGTGCGAAGCCTCGAGCAAGCCGTTGCTGTTCTGGCGGGTGAGGATTCCGGGGAGCGAACACCTGCCCGGGATCGACCCGAAAGGCTGCGTCCAGAGCCCGATCTTGCGGATGTACTCGGTCAAGAAGAAGGACGACGCGCCATCGAGATCGCTGCCACCGGACGGCACAGCTTGGCCATGGTCGGTCCGCCCGGAGTGGGTAAGACGCTGCTGGCCGAACGCCTCACCGGTGTGTTGCCTGATCTCGATGAAACCGCCGCCGTGGACGTCATGGCGATCCACGCTTTGGTGACCGACGAAGGAGCCGTAACCGGTGAGGATTCGCGCCCGCCCTTCCAGTCCCCGCATCACTCCACCTCGCCGGCGGCCTTGCTGGGTTCCGTGCACGGTGGAGCGGTGCGTCCGGGTGCGGTGTCGCTTGCGCATCGCGGGGTCTTGTTCTTGGACGAAGCCCCCGAGTTCCCCCGCAACACACTTGAAGCACTGCGACAACCGGTGGAAAGCGGCGTGGTCAGTTTGCACCGCGCGAGTTGGAGTGGGGAGGTGCCGGCGGATTTCCAGTTGCTGGTCGCCGCCAACCCCTGTCCGTGCGGCTACTTCGGCGCGGCTGGGCCTCGGGCACCGATTTGTCGATGCCCTCCTGCTGCTCGCCGTGCCTATGCAGCGCGAGTCTCCGGCCCGTTGCTAGATCGCATAGACCTGCGGGTTCAGTTGCACGCGATTCGGGCTCGCATCCGGGGAGAATCCACAGCGGTTGTGGCCCAACGGGTGCAGGCCGCTCGAGGGCGGGCACTTCGTCGTTGGGGCTGCATCAACTCCCGGGTATCGAGCAGTGTCCTTGGCCAACACGGCCTCGAAGGCAAGGCCCAGGAGTTACTGGACTCCCACCTGCGGGCTTCCGGTGGTCTGCGCTCTACCCACCGGATCACCACCGTGGCCTGGACGCTGTGCGACCTTGCCGGGCGAGCGCGCCCCACGGCGGAAGACATCATCGAGGCGATCGAATGGCATCAACCGCTATGGCAGGAAGCCTGATGCGCGCCAACGCCCCGGAGGCGGATCCCGATGTCGATGATCCCCAGATCCTTCGGCGGGCGCGCATCGCGCTGGCGAGCGTGTGTGAACCCGGCGAACCGGGCCTGCCCGATGCCATCGACACTTTCGGCCCCGGAGCGGTGATCGCCCGGTTGCTGCGTTCGGACACGGGGTTACGGGTCGCCCGCAAAGCCGCCATCGGCGAGCGGCTGGCGGCTTTGGATCTCACGCAGGTGCTAGATCGCACTGAGGAAATCGGTGCACGCATCATCGTTCCCGGTGATCGCGAATGGCCGCACCAGTTGACCGACCTCGGCCCCCGTCGCGTACTTGCCCTGTGGTTGTGGGGGAGTGCGGATCTGCGTTTGCATGCACTTCGTTCGGTGGCGATGGTCGGTGCCCGGGCCTGCACTCGGTACGGGGAGTTCGTTGCTCGCGAATGGTCCGCGGCGCTGTCGCAAGAAGGCGTAACGGTCGTGTCAGGGGGCGCCTATGGGATCGACGCTGCCGCGCACCGGGGAGCGCTGGCAGTTGATCGCGCCACCATCTGTGTGCTCGCCGGCGGCGTGGACAACGTCTACCCTCGCGGCCACGACGGACTCTTCGCGCAGATCATCGAACGGGGAGTCTTGGTCAGCGAAGCACCTCCGGGCGAAGTGGTGCGTCGTCGTCGTTTTCTTTCGCGAAATCGAGTGATCGCAGCGCTGGCATCTGCCACGTGCGTTGTGGAAGCGGCGGCTCGATCCGGGGCGGCGAGCACGGCACACCATGCGGTGGAACTTGCCCGACCGGTGCTGGCCGTACCCGGCGCTGTCACATCGGCCACCTCCGCTGGAACCAACAAGTTGATCGCCGAGCAGATCGCGGCGTTGGCCGCCGATCCCTGCGATGTTGCCGCGATGATCGGCCCGCTGCAGGTAAGCGACCAACCTGGTGAGCGTTTCGATGGTCGAAGGAGCGCGCAGTATCGCGAGGTGATCGATGCCCTCAGCGTGCACGCCGGTCGAACCGCAACCTCCATCGCCCGGCGCTCAGGGGTCGAAGACAAACAGGTGCGCGCGCACCTGGCGACAGCGCAGCGTTTTGGGGAAGCTCGGGTGGACGAGTGGGAACTGTGGAGGTACGTGCCAGGCGCGTCGTCGGCGTAGCCGGCAGCCCTCGGGCCACTATGGGCGTGTGGCACAGGCCGATGATCCGATTCCCTCGCAAGCGTGGATCCGCGCGCGCGATGGCTTCTGGCGGCATTTGCGCGATGAGCGCGGCCGCAGCCCGCATACGGTTCGCGCTTACTTGGCCGATATCGACGAACTCATCGACTTCTGCTGCGCTCGCGGAATCCAAGCGCCGAGCGACGTGCAGTTGGCCACCTTGCGTGCCTGGTTGGCTGCCGGCACCGCCGCAGGGCGATCCCGGGCCACGATCGCTCGGCGCTCGGCTTCCGCGCGGGCTTTCACCGCCTGGTGCACGCGGCAGGGCCTGTGCGCGGTAGATCCCGGCCATCGACTGGCCAGTCCTCGGGTAGGGGGTCGGGTGCCGACCGTGCTGGACCAGCGACAGGTCGAACAACTCCTGGCATTCGCCGGTCGGCATGACGGCTCACCAATCGGTATCCGCGATCACGCGATCGTGGAAGTGCTCTACGGCTGTGGCATCCGGGTCGCGGAGTTGTGCGCCGCGAACGCACGAGATGTCGATCCCAGTTCGCGAGTGATGCGGGTTGTCGGTAAGGGCGATAAGGAGCGGATGGTGCCGTTCGGAGTGCCTGCGGAGCGGGCGCTGCAGGCGTGGCTCGGGGTGCGCCCCGAGGTGGTGCGCGAAGGGGAGGTTGCGTTGTTCGTCGGTGAGCGCGGTGCCCGCATCGATCCGCGTGTGGTTCGCCAGGTGGTGATGCGGCTCAGCGATGCAGCCGGTGTTCCGGTGATCGCCCCGCACGGACTACGGCACAGCACCGCCACCCATGTGCTGGAAGGTGGAGCCGATCTTCGTTCGGTGCAGGAACTGCTCGGGCACGCGAACCTGGCGACCACCCAGCGCTACACCCATGTCTCGGTCGAGCGATTGCGCAGCACCTTCCAGCAGGCCCACCCGCGGTCAGGGGAGTGAGCGCGCCAGAGGCTTCAAGACCGGCGTGCGGTTGATCCACGCGATCGGATCGAGGTACGGGTCGGACTCCGCGTCGCGTGAGTCCCAGGCCGGCCTCCGGACGCCGAGGTGCAGGCACGTTGTGGGGCAATGGGCGGGAGTGGCCACGGTGCCGATGATCGTCCCAGCCTGCACCCGATCGCCGATTGAGACCTGCGGGCGCACGGGCAGGTAGCTCGAACGCACCCGCTGGTGCTCGATCGTGACGGAGGGGGTGCCGGCTACCTCTCCGACGAAAGTGACGACCCCCGATCCGATGGACCGCACCTGCTGCCCGGCCTGCGCGGGCAGATCCACCCCCCGGTGCCCGGATCCGAAGCGGTCCACGGGGCGCTCGAATCCCTGGAGGACACCCGCAAAGCCGCTCTCGAGTGGGGCGACCCAGTTTCCGCCGGGTAGGCCGGATGCGAGCAGGGCTGCCACAACGCCGATGGCGAGCCTGGCCGAAACGCGCGTGAGGCGGAATCTCCACATGACTCCAGGCTCCTCGAACCCGCGGCCCGTGCAGAAGGTGTCGGCTGGGCCCTGGGGAGGGCGTGCACGCTGGCTGTGGACACAGCCCGTACACTTGGCGGGCTCCTAGGGGAATGCTCCTCGAGGAGACACATTTCGCGCGATCTTTCGCTGGGGCAACCCCAGCCGGATCTGCTCGACGGTCCCGCTACGGCGGGCGAGCAGACCGAGATCGCCAGGGGTTCTTCCGCCGGAAGGACCGACAACCGCGAGCGGTGCGCATGCACCGCAAACGGGCGCGCGCGCCCGAGAAGGAGAACGACCATGGCCGTCGTCACGATGCGCCAGCTGCTGGAAAGTGGAGTCCACTTCGGACACCAGACCCGGCGTTGGAACCCCAAGATGAAGCGCTTCATCTTCACCGAGCGCAATGGCATCTACATCATCGATCTGCAGCAATCGCTGTCCTACATCGATCGGGCCTACGAATACGTGAAGGAGACCGTTGCGCACGGTGGCTCCATCATGTTCGTCGGCACCAAGAAGCAAGGCCAAGAGGCGATCGCCGAACAAGCCAGCCGCGTGGGCATGCCCTACGTCAACCACCGCTGGCTCGGCGGCATGCTGACCAACTTCAACACCGTGCACAAGCGGCTGCAGCGCTTGAAGGAACTCGAGGAAATCGACTTCGATGACGTCGCAGGCTCGGGTAAGACCAAGAAGGAACTGCTCATGATGCGCCGGGAGAAAGAGAAGCTCGAGCGCACCCTGGGCGGTATTCGCGACATGGCCAAGATCCCGAGTGCCATCTGGGTGGTCGACACCAAGAAGGAGCACATCGCTGTCGGCGAAGCCCACAAGCTCGGCATCCCGGTCATCGCGATGCTCGACACGAACTGCGATCCTGACGAAGTCACCTACCCGATCCCGGGTAACGACGACGCCATCCGCTCGGTCGCGCTCCTTACCCGGGTGATCGCCGATGCGGTAGCCGAGGGCCTCATGGCCCGCGCCGGTGGAGCGTCGGCGCAGGGTTCGGCGGAGGAACCGTTGGCCGAATGGGAGCGGGAACTGCTTGCCGGCGCTGGCGCTACCGATGAGGTCGCCGCGGCTGAGGTGACAACCACCGAACTGGCCGCCGAGCAGTCCTGACCATCGGCAGTTCTACGCACGTCACACGTCACAACTACTCGAAGGAAGAACATGGCAACGATCAGCGCCGCGGATGTGAAGCGACTTCGCGAGATGACCTCCGCGGGAATGATGGAGTGCAAGAAGGCTCTCGAGGAGAGCGGCGGAGATTTCGATAAGGCGGTCGAGGCGCTGCGCATCTCCGGTGCCGCCAAGGCTGCCAAGCGTGGCGCTGAGCGCACCGCGGCCAACGGAATCGTCGCGGCAGTGGACAACGCCATGATCGAGTTGCTGTGCGAGACCGACTTCGTCGCCAAGGGCGAGGATTTCCAGGCGCTGGCCGGGACCCTCGCGCAAGCGGCGTTCGACGGTCAGGTCGGTGACCGCGAGGCCCTGCTGGCGGTCGGTCTCGACACCGGCAAGAGCGTCGAGGACACCGTGGCGGAGATGGCCGGAGTCATCGGCGAGAAGATCGAACTCGGCCGCGTGGCGGTGCTGCAGGCACCCACCACCACTTACCTGCACCGACGTGCCTCCGACCTGCCGCCGCAGGTGGGCGTGCTCGTGGCCTACGACGGCGACGAAGAGGCTGCCAAGGGTGTCGCTATGCAGATCGCGGCCATGCGCCCGCAGTTCCTCACCCGCGACGAGGTGCCTGCCGAGACCGTGGAAAACGAGCGACACATCGCCGAAACCTCGGCTCGGGACGAGGGCAAGCCCGATCAGGCGATTCCCAAGATCGTCGAAGGCCGGGTGAACGCCTACTTCAAGGACAACGTCCTGCTCGAGCAGCCCAGCGTGGTTGACGGTAAGAAGTCGGTGACGGACGTCCTGGCTGAATCCGGCACCACGATCCGCGCATTCGCTAGGTTCGAGCCGGGCCAGGGCTAAGCGGCGCTTCGGAAAGGGCGGAACCATGGATCGGTCAAGTAGCGAGCCGGTCCAGCCGTCATTGGAAGGCACCCTGGTCACCTGGCCACAAGCACCAGAGGCCGGCTGGCGGCGCGTGCTGCTCAAGCTCAGCGGCGAGGCCTTCGCCGGCGGCGGCGGTCTCGGTGTAGATCCGGATGTGGTCGCGTCCATCGCTCGGCAGATTGCCGGAGTGGTGAATGCCGGCACCGAGGTCGCGGTCGTGATCGGTGGCGGCAACTACTTCCGTGGGGCACAGCTCTCCGAGCGCGGCATGGAGCGGGCGCGAGCTGACTACATGGGCATGCTCGGCACTGTCATGAACTGCCTCGCGTTGCAGGACTTCTGCGAGAAGACCGGTATTGACACCCGCGTGCAGACGGCGATCGCTATGGGGCAGGTGGCCGAGCCGTACATCCCCAGGCGCGCCATGCGACACCTCGACAAAGGGCGAGTGGTGATCTTCGGCGCCGGCTTGGGCCAGCCGTACTTCTCCACCGACACAACGGCAGCGCAACGGGCCTTGGAGATTGGCGCGGAGGTAGTGCTGATGGCTAAGGGAGTGGATGGTGTCTACGACTCCGATCCGCGCACCAACCCAGACGCCACTCGTTTCGATGAACTCACCTACGACGACGTCCTCGCCCGTGACCTCAAAGTGGCCGATGCGACGGCGATCAGCCTGTGTCGGGACAACAAACTTCCGATCGTGGTGTTCAACTTGCTCGAGGAAGGCAATATCGCCCGC
Organism: uncultured Rubrivirga sp.; assembly: GCA_964634545.1. GTDB lineage: Bacteria > Actinomycetota > Actinomycetes > S36-B12 > S36-B12 > S36-B12. The sequence continues at coordinate 176 of CAZWIW010000012.1, read as the reverse complement.
GCCGCGCGGGGCGAGCGCATCGGGACGTTAGTCTCATCGTGACGAAGGAGATCCAGTGAGCGACGACATCGACATGATTCTTCTCGAGGCGACCGAGAAGATGGACAAGGCGATCGAGGTAGCACGCGAGGATTTCGCGACGATCCGCACCGGACGCGCTAACGCAGCCATGTTCA
>CAZWIW010000011.1:0-32519 GCA_964634545.1 uncultured Rubrivirga sp. | reverse complement strand
CCGGACGACCCGGACAGGGCCGCCAGGGAGTCGATGGCGTCACCCCCGGCGGCACCATCGTCATCGAGGACGGCGTCATTCCACGTCGGCTGCGCCGCCCACTCGACCTCGCCCGCCTCGCCCTGGCACTCCTGTTGGCGGCTGCCGCCGTCGCCCTCGGTTGGTTCGCCACCGGCACCGCCACCGGACTGGAAGAGGACCTCGCCGGCGGAGCACGTCTACTGCCCGATGGCGTCGTTCTTGTCTTGAACATCATCGGCGGCATCGGCACCCTGCTGCTGCCGATCGGCGGCGCGATCGCCTTGATCGTGCGTCGTCGCGTTCGTCAATTGTTCGACGCGCTGGTGGCTCTCCTGGTCGCCGCCGTCGTCTTGACCGGGGCTTCGATCCTCGTCTCGGAATTCGGTGACGCCCGATTGCTGATCACACTTACCGGGTCAGCTAATCCCAACAACGCAGCAACCACACCTATTCTCGGCGGGCTGCTGGCTTTCATCACCGCGTCACGCCTGATGAGCCGTCGTCCGTGGAACGTGTTGTCGTCATTGGTGATGGGTTCGCTGATCATCGTCGCGATCCTCAGCGCCACGATCGCCGTCGCCGGTCTCGGTGCATCGCTCGCCATCGGCTGGGCACTCGGCCTCGCCGTTCGCTACGCATTCGGCACTCCCACCACACGTCCAAGCGGCGTGGAAGTGGCCGATGCTCTCGACCGCGGCGGATTCCCGGTGGTCATGCTGCGCGCCCAGGAATCGACCAAGCGCGGACGCCGCTACACCGGCACCACCCGTCGCGGTGAAACGCTCCAAATCACCGTGCTGGACCGAGACCTCGAAGGCGCTGGTCTGGCTCGATCCATCTGGACCTCGTTGCGCCTACGTGAAGAGCCAGGGAACTCCACCTTCAACATGCGCCGCGCCCTCGAGCACGCAGCTTTGGTGTCTTATGCGGGGCAGGCAGCCGGCGCACCCGAACCGCAACTGCTACTGGCCTCTGAGGTGGGACCGGACTCCTGCGTGCTCGCCTATCAACACATCGAAGCCACTCGATTCAGTGAACTGCCCGAGGTGACCGATAGTGATCTCACCGGCGCGTGGAAGGCCGTTCGCGCCCTCCACGAGCACCAGATCTCCCATCGATCGCTCAACGCGGACCACTTCCTGCGCGCCGCGGACGGCACCGTGTGGTTGATCGGACACGACACCGGTGGGGTTGCCGCCAGCGATGTGTCCATGCGTATCGATGTCGCGGAAACACTGTGCACGTTGGCGATGTTGAGCGATGTGGACCGCGCCGTGGACACCGGTCGCTCGGTACTCGGCTTGGATCGACTTAGCCGCGCACTACCCGCCTTGCAGCCCGTCGCACTGTCACGCACCACTCGCTCGCAGATGCGCAAGCACAAGGGCTTGATGGTCTCGCTGCGCGATCGCCTGGTGGAAATCCGACCCGGTGCCGATGAAGAGACGATCCAGTTCGAGCGGATCAAGCCGCGCACCCTGATCTTGGTTGTAGTAGGCACGATCGCCGGCTACGTACTGCTCTCGCAGTTGGCTCAAGTCGATCTCGTCACCTTGGTCACCACCGCCGATTGGCGATGGATCGTCGCCGCAAGTGTCCTGAGCATTTTGACCTTCTTCGGATCGGCGTGGTCGCTCTCGGGCTTCGTTCCGGAGAAGTTGCGCCTCACCCGCACGCTGATGGCGCAAGTCGCCGGCAAGTTCGCCGTGTTGGTGTCACCGCCCACGTTGGGCTCCGTCGCGATCAACGTTCGCTACTTGCAGAAGTCCGGCCTGCATCCGGCGCTTGCCGCAGCCAGCGTGGGCGTGACCAGCGTCATGACCTTCATCGTGCACATCTTGTTACTACTCGGCTTCACCATCGCCGCGGGAACCGCCACCGACTTCACCTTCGACCCCCCGCGCTCGGCGGTGATCATCGTGGGCGCGCTCGCGGTCGTGGTGCTGGCATTGCTGGCCGTCCCGCGCGTCCGAAAGGAGATCACCAGGCGCATCCGCCCACTGATCCAAGAAGTCGTGCCACGTCTCATCACGGTCGCGCAGCGACCGGCCAAGTTGACCGAGGGCATCGGCGGCATCTTGCTGTTGAACCTGTCCTACATCGCCGTCTTGTTCGCCTGCGTGCAGGCGTTCGGCGGCACACTCAGCGTGGTGGCCGTCGCCGTGGTCTACCTCGCCGGCGCAACCATCGGCCAAGCCGCCCCTACGCCCGGTGGACTCGGTGCGGTGGAGGCGGTGCTGTCCGCCGGACTGACTGCGGCTGGGCTCGATGCCGGGACGGCCGTCTCGGCGGTGCTGCTGTTCCGCCTGATCACCTTCTGGGTACCGACGGTTCCCGGCTACTTGGCTTTGAACAAGCTCACCCGCGACGGCCTGCTGTAGAGATCGGAATCTCCGCTCGACAGCGGAACTGGCGGACGCCGCCGCGCCCTGCGATCGGCTCCGTGCCATGCTGCGCCCATGAGCGAAGAAAACGTAATCATCACGCCCCTACCCGACGGCCCGAACCAGGTCGCCGGTGGCGTCGTCGTCAAGGACACCGACGGCAACGTCATCAAGGAAGCCGACACCGTCTACTTGTGCCGCTGCGGCTTCAGTGAGGACAAGCCATTCTGCGACGGATCGCATAAGAAGCACGACTGGAAGTCCTCCTAGGCACTAGGTTTTCGCCATGGCTCTCTACACCTGCTCAAGTTGCGGAATGTCGGTCAACACCACCTGCGGTGCGTGTGATGCTGCCCTCGTTGACGATGTCCTCGTCCTCGATGACGGCACCAACGTCGCGATCTCGGTGTGCCCGAACGGTCACGGCAAGATCAAGTCCCCGCTGTGCTGCGGCACAGACATGACCTGCGCCGTGTGACAACCGCTCGACTGCGGTTGGCAGCAGCAGCCCTGATCGGCGCGCTCGCTGCCTTCTGGTTCTACCTGTCGTCGGCCAGCGTGTCGTCGGCTGTGGAGGCCGGGACGCTTTCCACCCCCGTACTGGTGGGGGTCGGACTGGCGTCGGCCGTCAACCTAGCTGCGCTCGTCCTTGCGGCGGTGGCGGCCTACTACCTTCCGCGGGGCAAAGCCACGTACTTCTGGTTCGTGATCGTTGTCTTGGCGGCGAACTGTGCGGCGAGCGTTGCAGATCAATTCGGGGTCGTCGATGCGATCTATTTACTCGTTTCGCTGGTCGCGATCGGACTGACGATTGCGTTGCGTCGTCGTTCGCTCAGACAACTTCGTGGAGAACCCGCACAGTAGAACCTTCATGCGCCATCCGGAATGGCTCGAGTTCCTCATCCCACGGATGGCCGATGAGTCGATCGATTTCTTCCAAGACCTCCGACGTAGATTCCTCCCCGCCCGCGCGGGCGCCGGTAATCAGGCTGCGCAACCGCTCCTCGTGCACCAGCACATCTCCGTGCTGACCGATCGTTCCTCGGAACAGCCCGAGGTTCGGGGTGACGGCGTAGCGCTCGCCTTCACGGCCCTCGACCGGCTCCTCGGTGACTTCGAAGCGGATAGTCGAGAACGGCACCAGCGCGCTGGCGATTCTCGCGGCCGTGCCGTGCGGGCCATGCCACACGATCTCCGCCCGCTGGCTGCCCGGCGCGATGGGCTGGATCGCCCAATCGATGTCGACGCTGGTGGAGAACACGCGGGCCAAGGCCCACTCCAAATGCGGGGTGACGGCAGTGGAACAGGAATGCACGAATAGGACACCCCGCGCATGCGAGGTGTCCGCGCCCCGGCGGGCATCGATCACGACCGTCATATCGCCTCCTGGAATCGAGGGTCGCCTTCCCCAGCGTCCTCATCCAGCAGCGATCCCAGACGGATCGACCCTGCAAGGAGCCTCCAGGGTACCCCGAGAAGGTCGAGACCGGGGTAACCCGGAGGTTCCCAGCGGTATGGTTCGCTGCGCGGCTGCCCGCACGAGGCACCTTTCGAGGAGGAATCCATGGCCATCGCCACCCCGGCACCCCGAGTCCTCGGTGATTACATCGCCTCGACCAAGGCGGCCAACATCGCCCTGGTGCTCGGCGGATCGGCCTTCGTGGGTATCTCGGCCCAGGTGGTGATCCCGCTGCCCTTCACACCCGTTCCCCTAACCTTGCAGACCTTCGCAGTCCTACTGGTCGGTGCGGCGCTGGGAACCTGGCGAGGCATGGCCTCGATGGTCGTCTACGCGGCGGCGGGCACTGCGGGGGTTCCCTGGTTCTCCGCCGGCTCATCCGGGTGGGGCGGGGCGAGTTATGGCTACATCTTGGGGTTCATCGTGGCAGCAGGTCTGGTGGGGCGGTTGGCCGAACGCGGTGCCACCCGCACTCCCATACGGATGGCCGGCTTGATGGTCGCGGGAAACATCGCCATCTACGCGATCGGTGTCACGTATCTGAAGTTCGCCATCGACGCGTCTTGGGCCACCGCCCTGAGCCTGGGCGTGGTTCCCTTCCTACTGGGCGATGCTTTCAAGATCGTCCTGGCCGCTGGATTGTTTCCAGCTACCTGGCGTCTGATCAACCGGTGGACCTAGAGACTGTCGAGAACCTCGTCCACCATCTCGGTAGTGGTAGCCGGGTGAAGGAACGCTAACCGGCCAACCGGTTCGCCGTACCAAGCACTCGCGGTCACCAGCGCCGTTTGCTGCTCGAGGAGTTGTCGCGACCACGCCTCGTAGTCGGTCAACTCCCAGCCGTTCCTCTGGAACAGCACGATGCTCAATTCCGGCTGCCGGACAAGCTCTAGGTGCGGCATGGATGAGATCCGGTCGGCCGCGTAGCGCGCGATCTCGACACCGGCGCGAACCGCGTCGCGATAAGCCGCCAACCCGTTTACCGCGAGTGAGAACCACAGCGCCATGCCTCGGGCGCGACGGGTCAGGTGGAAGGCCAAGTCGCTGGGGTTCAGGTCGGCGGCGTCGTCGTCGTGGATGACATCGAGATAGGAGGCGTCCTGCGTGTGGACAGCACGCGCAAGGTGGGGATCGCGATATATCAACGCCGCCGAATCGTAAGGAGCAAACCACCACTTGTGCGGATCCATCACCAAGGAGTCCGCCCGCTCGATTCCGGCGTACATGTCACGTAGTTCCGGCACCAGGAGCCCCGCACCGCCGTAGGCACCATCGACATGGAACCACCAGCGGTGTTCCTCGGCGAGGTGTGCAGCGGCGGCCAGATCATCGACGATTCCGGCGTTCGTGGTCCCCGCCGTTGCAACGATCGCAACGATGTCCTCAACCTGCGCGGGGTGCGCTTCAACGGTCCGCTCGATCGACTCGCGGGTCAACCGACCATCGATTGTCGGCGCGATGATCGGACGCATCCCGGTGATTCGCAGGGCATTGGCAATCGAAGAATGACTTTGGTCGCTGACCAGGACATGCGGGGTGCCTGCCCGAAGCCCGCGCTGCTGCGCAGTATCCCGAGCAACGACAAGCGCCGAAAGGTTCCCCGCAGATCCACCGGAAACGAACGTCCCACCGGCGCCCTCCGGAAGGCCAGCTGCATCGATCATCACCTGAAGTGCGGAGTTCTCAGCCATCACGGCACCTGCGGCCTCGAACCACGAGCACCCTTGCAAAGACGCCGCCGAGACCACCATGTCGAACAACAGTGCGGCCTTGGTCGGGGCAGCAGGGATGAAGGCGTAGAAGCGTGGACTATCCGCGGACAAGATGGTGTCAGCCAAGTGATCGATGTAGATGTCGAGGATCTCTGCAGCAGGATGCGGTTCCTCAGTGATGACGTCGGCGAGTGCCCTCTGCATCGCGGCGCGATCACCGAGGCCGTCTACTGGGGCTTCGTCGAGTGCTAGCCGCTCGGCCACGTAGCCGAGCACCAAGTCCAGCATCTGCGGATCGAGTTTGTGCATGCGGGCAGGATCAGCGCGCACGGCGGACTCCTTGACGTAACCGCGCGCCGACAGCCTTCCTGCCAGCAGGCGCTGATCCCATGCTACGTCGGCGAACTCAGCGATCAGCCGGAGTCCGCGCGGAAATCAAGATGCGGATCGTGCGAAGCGCCACCAACCCCCAGACGAACGCCACAACCAAGGCCATCGCGGTGCCGGCGATCTCGATCGGCGCCGCACCCACCACTACTCCAACCGCGGTGGTGGAAAGGGACATCGCGGCGAGTGGAAAGACGAAACCCCACCATCCGGGGTGGAACGGCACGCCGTCGCGTCGGGCACGAACCAGGTCGAACCATGCGAATAGCGCCCACCACAGACCGAATCCGATTCCCGCAGCCGAGACGACCACGCCAAGTGACACGATCGATTCGGGAAAGACACCTGTCTCGACGCCGGCCTGCAAAGTCCGCAGCAGTGAAAGGCCTACCACTCCTGCCGGGGCCAAGGGAATCCACAACGACGGTGCCATCGGCGCAGCGATCGGAGTGCGGAACGCCAAGCGCGCCACCAGGACCGCCAGCAACGCCAGGAACAAGATGGCGCCGATTCCCCAGAACGCGAGCGCCACCGGCACTAGCCAGGGCGCCTGACCGGGGCTTGCGGTGATCAACGGAACGATCGCGAGCGGCACGATCAGATTCATGACCGGTGGGATCAGCCAGCCGCCGTTCACGCCCTCGAGTCCAACTCCCGATCGCCCGATGGAGGTCGCCCACCAGGCGGACACGACGGTGGCTATCGAGGCTCCCACTACCAGCAGCACGGCGTCGACGATCACGGCGATGTCCGTTCCGACGACGAACGCACCCACCCGGCCCCACGCCACCGCGAGCACGAGTAACCCGGCGGGGAAGGTGGCGAGCATGGCCCCGTGGGCTGGGTCGGACAGCTCCGCTGCGAGCTTCTCGCGATCGGTGAGCCGGCGTAGATACCTCGGCCATAGCAGCAGGGCAGCGAGCGTGGCGAGGATCAAGAAGACGGCGGCGACGATCTCGAGCCAGGGCAGATCCCAGGTCTCGGACTGGGCGGCGGCCACCAAAGCCAGGGCCCCGGTTCCCATCACCACCCCGAACCACGCCGGGTGGTGATGCACGCTGGTGCCGCTGCCGGGTGCACTCATGGCGCGACTCCCCTCTTCCGGTCGATCCTGCTGCGGGACGTATACCCGGTGGGGTATGTTACTCCGGTGTCGAGTTTGAACGCCCTGCGCTTATGGTCCGCTCGTCGGTGGGCTACCGCCGCGGTATCCGGAGTCATCGTCGCCGCCCTCGTGGCGCTGCCGACGGCCGTCATACCCAATCCGATCTTCGGCCGAGACATCGAAGTCACCTGGTGGTCCTACCCGGTGGTAGTGCTCAGCGGGATCCTCGGTGGCCTGTTGATCGCGACCTACGTCCGCGAACCGGGCAACGAGGAGATCGATACCGCTGCCAAGGTCGGCACCGCAGGTGGCCTGCTCGCCTTCTTCGCCGTGGGTTGCCCGGTGTGCAACAAGCTCGTTCTGCTCGCACTGGGTACCTCCGGGGCGATCAGTTGGTTCGCGCCCATCCAGCCGTTCTTGGCCATCGCCTCCGTCGTCGTGATGGCCTGGGCACTGCACATCCGACTCAAGGGCATGACGAGCTGTGCGGTCTCGCCGGCGAAAGTTGACGCCTCCGCATGAGCGGGACCATCGTCGCCAGCAGCGGAGGCTTCGTCGGAACCGGCCTGTGGGGCGTCATGCGCCCCGGGCGGATCTTCCAGCGGGCACTGGAGTTATCTGGTGCCGATCGTCCTCGCGTACTACTCATCTTGACCGCATCCGGTGATGACCCGCAGTACCTCGCCGCGATGTACTCCGCGCTCGCTGACACGGACTGCGATGTCGACCACCTCGCGCTCTTCCCCCAGCCCAACCGACCGGTCGACGAAGCAATAGACAAGGCCGACGTCATCTGGGTCGGCGGCGGAAGCGTTGCGAACCTGCTCGCCCTATGGCGACTGCACGGCGTCGACACCGCGCTACGCACTGCTTGGGAATCCGGCACTGTTCTCGGTGGGGTGAGCGCGGGTTCCATTTGTTGGCACGTGGGCGGCCCCACCGACTCCTTCGGCAAGGACCTTGCGCCGGTTACCGATGCACTTGCGTTCCTGCCCTACGGGAACGGAGTCCACTACGACAGCGAAGAACAACGACGACCACTACTGCAAGAACTTGTGCGCACTGGTGTGCTGCCGATGTCCTACGCGACCGATGATCGGGTGGCAATCGTTTATCGGGGAACCGAGCCGGTCGAGGTTGTGACCGACCTTCCTGACTCCGATGCTTCCGCCTACCGGGTTCGTGCCGATGGCGACACCGTGATCGAGGAGCGTTTGTTGCCAGGCTCGATTCCCTCGCCCACTGCCTAACGCGAAGCCGCTCGATCTGAGGGGGTAACCCCTCAATTTGCCCCGTAGGGCGGGTTCGCCTTGACTGCCGGATCCTCGGTGCAGACGATCGTCTCCCGCGCCTCCGAGGGGATGCGTCGTTTGCCTGAGGGAGATCTGATTATGAACGTAAATCGCCGATCGTTTCTCGTGGGTGGCGCTTCCGCGGCCGCCCTCGCCGCCTTCTCACTCGGCGGAGCATCCACGGCCCTAGGCTCAACATCGGTCTCCCCCGCGGTTGCCTTACGGCGCTTGGAGCGCGGCAACACCCGCGCCGCCAACGGACGAACCGTGCAGCGGAACTACTCCCCCTTGGGCAGCACCCCCGGCAAGGGTCAAGAACCCTTCGCGGCGATCGTCACCTGCTCCGATTCACGAACGGTTCCGGACGCAATGTTCGACATGGCACCGGGTAACCTGTTCGTCGTCCGCAACGCCGGTAACTCGATCGAATCTGTGGGGCTCGGCAGCTTGGAGTTCGCCGCCGCAGTGTTAGGCGTTTCACTGATCGCCGTTATCGGCCACACCGAATGTGGTGCGGTCGTCGCTACCGAAGACAGCGTCAAGACCGGCGAACTGCCACCGCCGTCCATCGACAGCGTCGTGGAAGCCATCGCGCCAGCCGTTCGGCCGTTGCCAGCTAGCGCCACCACCAACGACGCCATTGCCGCCAACGCCCGCTACCAGGCCCAGCAGATTCAGAACTCCAGTTCGACTTTGGCCGAGATGACCGCGGCGGGCACGCTGGGAATCGTCTCCGGTGTGTTCGGTGTGGCCAGCGGCCGGGTCACCTGGTTGCCGTAGTCGGGCCACTCCCCGGCCCCTTCCCCTCGACTCCTGCAGTTGGCGTCACAAACCTTCCCGTTTTGTGACGCCAACTGCAGGAATTGGTATCAGTTAGCGCGGCGGGGTCACCTCGTAGGTCGCGGCGCCGGAGATGATCGCACCGATCACCACCGCAGGCCACGTGCCGACGATGAGCGCGAAGGGGTGCGCCAGCGCGAAGGCTGCGGCGTACACCACTCCCGCCACCGGCACCCGCCACGGCCATCCCCGTTTACCCATCAGCACCGCCGCCACCACACCGAAGGCAACAAGCACCACACCCGCCCACATCCGCGGCAGACCCGCTTCGGCGAGCGCGAAGCCGGTGATCAGCCCAGCCGCCGGCAACGCAGCGATAGTCCAGCGCCGTACGTCCTGCTGCTCGGACCACGCTTCACGCACCGAGGATCCGATATCGAAACGCGATGCCATGTCAGCCTCGGTCGACAGCCACCGGAACACCGGTGCGATAGGACTCCCATGCGGCGATGCCGATGGCAACCGGTGCCCGCCCATCGACTCCGCTCACCGGTGATGCACCACCGTCGCGCACGTAGCGCACGAAGGCATCCCACTCCCGCCGGTAACTGTCGGTGTACCTATCGAGGAAAAAGTACGGAAGAACGTTGCCGCGTCGTTCCTCAGCCGAGTAGACCATCGCGGAATCCTTCATCGGATTCTCGGAGACAGCCATCCCAGTCGAGCCGAAAACCTCAAGACGCTGGTCGTATCCATAGACCGCTTGACGGGAGTTGTCGATCGTGGTGATGGTTCCATCGGCATGGGTCATCGTGACCACCGCGGTATCGAGGTCTCCGGCCTCTCCGATCGCCGGATCGATCCGCACCGCACCTGTCGCGTAGACCTGCACCACGGGTGAACCGACAACAAAGCGGGCCATATCGAAATCGTGGATCATCATGTCGACGAAAATCCCACCACTGACCTTGATGTACTCAATCGGCGGCGGGGCTGGGTCCCTGCTGGAAATGCGCGCGAGGTGCACATCACCGATCTGTCCATCGGCCACAGCCTGTTGCACCGCAGCATGGGTGGGATCGAAACGACGGTTGAAGCCGACCATGAAGGGCACACCTGCGCGCTCAACAGCAACGAGGGCTCGCTCCACCTCTTCGAGGTCAAGACTTACCGGCTTCTCACAGAAGATCGCCTTGCCCGCTGCCGCTGCTCTTTCGATCAGATCGACATGGGTGTCGGTGCTCGAACACACGGCAACCGCATCCACGTCGGGTGAGGCCAGCATCTCCTCGATACTCATTACTGGAACGCGCAGTTGCTCTGCTACTGCGTTGGCAGCCGGTTCATAGACATCAAACACACCGGCGAGTGCCGCGTCGGGGACTTCCGAGGCGATGATCTCTGCGTGCATCTTGCCGATGCGGCCCACACCTAGTACTCCGATACGAACACTCACGCAGGCTTCCCTTCCTCAAGAACGACGGGGCCAACCCTAAGGGCGGCCCCGTCGAGACGTAGTGCTGGATGCGCCTTCGTGCTCAGCCTTCCGCACCGAGTTCGTGCGCCAATGCGTCTAGCTCCGCGCCGCCGGCCATCGCCTTGACCAACTCCTCGCGCGACACTGTTTCCTTGGTGTACTCAGCCAACATGCGGCCGCGATTGAGGAGGTAGAAGTTGTCACCGACGAGGTAGGCATGGTGTGGGTTGTGCGTAATGAATACGACGGAGATTCCTGATTCGGCCGCCGTTCGGATGTGCTTGAGAACTACACCGGATTGCTTGACACCCAGGGCACTCGTCGGCTCATCGAGGATGAGAACGTTCGCACCGAAATGAATGGCGCGAGCGATCGACACCGCCTGCCGCTCACCACCGGAGAGCGTGCCAACGGGCTGGTCTGGGTCCCGGATATCGATACCCATCTCGGCCAACTCCGACTTGCACGATTCCTTCGCGTATTTGGTGCGCAAGCCCCGAAATGGCCAAAACCCCTTGGTGGGCTCGTTCCCGAGGTAGAAGTTTCGCCAGACAGCCATCAGCGGGACAGTGGCTAGATCCTGATAGACGGTCGCGATCCCGTTGTCCAACGCTTCACGCGGGGCGTTGAACGTGGTTGGTTGACCGTCTACGTACATCTGCCCCTCGCTAGGCGTATGCACGCCACTGAGGATCTTGATGAGTGTGGACTTACCGGCGCCGTTGTCACCCAAAACGCAGGTGACCTGTCGCTTCGGAACCCGCATCGAGACGTCTTGCAGCGCGATGACGCTTCCGAATCGCTTGCCCACGTTCTCCAGAGCGAGTGCGGCTGATTCGTTCGTGGTGGTCTCGGTCATCTTCGGGCTCCTTGGAAGCGTCGGCGGATGAGGGAGTTGGTGAACACAGCAGCGAACAAGATCAAGCCGAGGAACAGCCACGTCCAGTCGGTGTTCCACTGCGCATAGGCAATTCCGATGAAGGCCATACCGATGATGGCTGCACCGATAGTTCCGCCGATTGCCGAGCCGTACCCACCGGTGAGCAGACAGCCACCGACCACGGCAGCGATGATGAAGATGAACTCTTGAGTCACGCCCTGTCCGGCCTGCATGGACTTCAGTCGAGTCAGACTGATGATGCCGACCAAGCAGGAAGACATCGACACGTACATGAACAAGATGATCTTGGTACGGCGCACCGGAACACCCACGTTGCGCGCGGCGTTCTGATCACCACCGACAGCGTAGATCCAGTTGCCGAACTTGGTACGGGTGAGAACAAGCGTCGCGATGATGGTGAGGACGATCCACCACACAACCGCAATGCGGAAGTTGTATTGAGTGAGTGTCGACGCGAACACAGCCTCTGCGCTGGCGAAACCAGAGCGGACACCACCGTCAGGTCCCTCGTCGACACCCGCAACGCGGACAGTGTCGGTGAGAACCTTCGTCACGCCGAGGTTGATCCCGCGTAGCGAGAAGAACATGGCAAGGGTGACGATGAAGGACGGCAGCCCGGTGGTGACCACCAGCCAACCGTTGGTGAAGCCGATGCCCGCCGCAAACGCAAAAGTCAGCAAGATCGCGGGCCACACGGCAACGTTGTATTCGGTGATAAGCAGTCCAGCGAACAGACCGGATGAGCCGATCATCACTCCACTGGAGAGATCGAACTCACCGCCGATCATCAACATCGCCACTGCCACGGCGATGATCCCGTAGGTCGAGGCCACGTCGGTCCAGCGAGCAGTGCCATCGAGCGAGAAGAAGGTCCCGGTCTGATCGACGAACGCGAAGAAGATATAGACGACGAGAGCACCCATCGCCGCACCGATCTCCGGTCGGCGCATGATCCGGGTAATCGAACTAGTCGTTGCTACGCGGTCATCAACCGCCGTGGTAGTCGACATCTTTTCCCCTGATTGCTTTCGGGTGGTCCTTGAGAAAGGTAGCGAGGTTCTGCGGGTCCTGGGGTGGATTCAGCTGAACCCTCCTCAGGCTGAGAGTGACGTCGGGGGGTGGGACCTGAAGTCCCACCCCCCGACTCGCTCACTAGCGCGTGCCGTTGGCTGCCAGTTCCTGGACCAACTCCGCGTTGTCCTGAACAACGAAGCCCGGGCCGGTGTACATCGGCTGTCCACCGCCGAGCTCATGGCCGTTGAGCAGGTTCAGGTACAGCAGCACGACGGACATGTAGCCCTGTGCGTACTGCTGCTGGTCGATGGCGAACGCAAGCTCACCATCGGCAATGGCCTGCACGGCGTCGCCGGACAGGTCGACGGTGCCGATCACCATGTCGCGACCGACGGCCTCGGCTGCCGGCAGAGCGGCAGCGGTGGCGATGTCGGCGTTGAGGGCGAAGATGCCGTCGATCTCCGGGTCAGCCTCGAGGGCTGCCTGGATTTCAGCCTGGCTCTGGGCGAGGTCGGCGAGACCAGCCGAGAGCTGCAGGTTCTCCACGTTGCCGAAGGTGTCAGCGGCACCGTCGCAACGCTCCTGCAGACCGATGTTGTTCTGCTCCTGAATCGGGCACAGAACCTTGGTTACGCCAGCTTCCTGGAACTTGATGCCGGCTTCCTGGCCCGCGATGAACTCATCCTGACCCACGTGGGTGAAGGCACCGAGGTCCTTGAAGACCGCGCTGCCGGAGTTCATCGTGACGATTGAAACGCCAGCGTCCTCAGCGATCTGCAGCGCTCCCGCGATGGCATCGGGGTTCGGAGCCGAGACAGCGATGCCCTGGCATCCCGCCGACACGTCACCTTCGATGAGCTGCGCCTGCAGCTGGGCGTCGTTAGTGGTCTCCTGGTAGGAGAAGTCCACACCGAGATCCTCAGCGGCCTTGTCCGCACCGGCCTTGGCAACCGACCAGAAGCCGCCGCCGTCACCGTGGGTGACCATGCAGATCTTGTACTGCGAGTTGTCTCCGCCACCGGAATCACCAGCGGAATCGTCAGAACCGGAGTCCTCGCTTGTTGCGGCGTCGTCCGTGGACTCTGCCGCGCTATCGCCGCTGTCGGAGCTCGAGCACCCCGCCAGCACAAGTGCCGACGCCGCAACCGCGGCGATGGCGAGCTTGCCAACCTTCATGAATGACCTCCTAGGCGCCTCGAGGACGCGTCGTCGAATCACAGCGCCCTCCCGCCACCTACAGGGAGTCCGAAGGTCGGAATCCCCGTTCGACCGGAAGCGGATTGGAACGCTCCAATGGGGTGCAAGTGTTGTGCCTCACACGGGCGTTGGGAAGCCCCTGCAGCGATGCGTTACCAACTCGTTACGGCGCGTTACACGCGAACACACTCGCCACCGTGGGCCGGACAAGAAGCCCACCAACCCCCGCCGTTTCGTCCAGAGGCTGGACGAATGACGGTCGATCAGCCAGCAATCCAGTCAATAACGACCGATCGTCCATAGCCTGGATGAAAATCGATCGAGTAGCGACAGGCTGGACGAATGACGGTCAATCGCCCAGGGGCTGGAGGAAACGGCTAGGGGGCGAGGTCGACGACGGGCTCCCAGCGACGCGACGTCCACGAATCGATGAGCGCTTGCTGCACGCTGACCACATCGACGGCCTCCCGGAAGCCGGGACTGAACCGATCGCCACCGGCAAGGGACTCCAAGAACACGTGGTCTTCGATCGCCACCAGATCCTCGAAGCCGATCGAGTTCGCCTGCCCGGGCACGAAAGCGCCGTGGAAGGGGAAGCGATCGCCGCCGTAGATGGTGGTGAAGCCCGAACTCGGGTCGTCGGTCAGGCGGTAGTAGCGAAGTTCGTTCATCGTCTCGAAGTTCCAGGCCATCGCTCCCTTGGTGCCGTACACCTCGAAGGCGTTCTGGCTCTCGGGGCCCACCATGGTGCGTGAGGACTCGAAGGTGCCGGTCGCGCCATTCGCGAACGTGCACAACATCGAGGCGAAGTCCTCGTTCTCCACCTCACCCTTGGGGTCCTCCGGGTTGCCGCGTCCGTAGTGGCCGGCGCCGGGCTGAGCGATCGGACGGTGGGTGATGGTGGTGTTGCGCATCCCGGTCACCTCGGTGATCGGCCCAACGAGGTACTGCGCGAGGGAAACCGAGTGGCTGAGGATGTCGCTCGTCACTCCGTAGCCGGCCTGTTCGAGGAAGAAGCGCCAGGTGAGCAGTCCGAGTTCATCGCTGCCGTACATGGACAAGAAGCGACCCCGGTAGTGCGTGATCTCACCGAGTTCACCGGAGTCGATGACCGACTTCGCGTGCATCACCAGGGGCGCCCACAGG
The DNA here is from genome assembly GCA_964634545.1 of uncultured Rubrivirga sp. GTDB lineage: Bacteria > Actinomycetota > Actinomycetes > S36-B12 > S36-B12 > S36-B12. The sequence continues at coordinate 17,644 of CAZWIW010000011.1, read as the reverse complement.
TAGTTGTATCCAACCCCCGTGGCGACGTTCGCTGCCTGCGCCAGTTGGTACGCCTGCACGGCATGTTCCGGCTTGCCACCGATCGGCTTCTCGCTGAAGACCGCCTTACCCGCGGCTGTCGCGGCTTCGATCATCGGCAGGTGGAGCATGTTCGGGGCGGTGACCCACACGGCATCGACGTCATCGGCTGCGATCGCCTCGCGCCAGTCATCGGTTGCGCGCTGGAAACCGAAGTCCTCGACGGCGCGTACCCGCCGACTCTCCTCGGTATCGGCACACACCACCAACGACGGACTCACCGCGCGTTCGGGGAACAGCGAGGGAATACGCAGCATGGAGCGACTGTGGGCTTGCCCCATCCAGCCGAGTCCGAGCACGGCAACACCGACGTTCTTCTTCATGGTCATTCCCCGATCACTTGACTCGGCCGGCGGCGGACGTCATGGGCAGCCGCGGATCTTGTTCTTGGTTCTCCCACGACTCACGAATCCAGTGCTGGTCGGGATCGTCACAGAACGCCATCGTGCGATCCTCACCCGGTCCGGCAAGCACGTTGAGGAAGTACATGGGGTATTCCGGGTTCGCGACAGTTGGCCCGTGGTACCCCTCGGGCACCAGGTAGGTATCGCCGTCGGTAATGGTGAGCGTCTCGTCGTGCCGCCCATCTACGGTGTAAAGCCGAAACAGCCCGCTGCCGGTCGCATCGCCGTGTGGACGATCTTCCCGGCCAATCCGGAAGTAGTAGATCTCTTCGTTGTTCGTGACGCAATCACCGATGCCGTCGTGCCGGTGCGGTGGCCAGGATGACCAGTTACCGCCCGGGGTAAGCACCTCGCAGACGTTGATCTTGTCGGCTTCCGTGAAGGACGTTGGGGTGGCGTAGTTGTTCACCTGGCGTGTCGATCGCCCCGCGCCGCGCACCTCCACCGGAACCGATTCAGCGCTGCCGTAGTGCACCGGGAAAGAACGCGAAGCGCGCGCGGTGACGATAGCCACTTCACCGGCATCACCCTCGATGCTCACCTGGCAACCCACCGGCAGGTACAGCCAGTCCGAAACCCCCGCGAAGACTCCCTCGCGCCCACGCATCTCGAAGCGCTCATCATTGACGACGACGACGAAGTCCCGAGCCGACAGCGAAACCAAGACACCCTCTTCGCCTTCCAAAGCAAAGGAAGCGGGATCTCCGGCACGGAGGGTGAACACGTACTGCCCGCAGTAGGTCCAGCCCGCGGACTCGGGTGTGATCCGCAGATCGGCACGGCCCTGTGCGGCGGTGCCGGCGGGGATGAACCAGGAGGATTCGTTACCCATTGCCCTCGTTCCCTTCACTTGGATGGACGATCTGCGCGGCCGCTGTCACGGCCTTCTCCACATTGCCGTCTTCTGGATACACCAGCGCTCGCCCGGCAACCAAGCCCCGGACGTTCGGTTCGGCCATGGCAGCCTGCCACCCCGCGAAGGTGCGCGCGGCATCGGCACCAGGATCGCCTCCGAGCATCACGATCGGCATCGTTGTCGCTCCCGCAACCTCGGCCATCCGGGGAGAAGCGGGGAGTTTCAGCCAGGTGTAGGCGGAGCACGAACCAAGTCCGGAGGCGATCGCCACGACCTTGATCAGCCGTTCCACGGATGAATCCAACCGAGCCCGGCCATTCTCATCGATCAGGTACGGCAGCGGCTCGATCATGTTCATGATCTTGCGGTCGGCCATCTCCGTGGACAGGGCAGCAACCATTTCCAACGTACGGGCGACACCGGCGTCGGTGTCCTCGATCCGCACCAAGGTCTTGCCGCCGTCGAGACCGTATTCCTCGATGTGGTCGGGGTCGTAGGCGGTAAGCCGGTCGTCGAGCTCCCACCGGGCCCCGATAATTCCGCCGCGGTTCATTGTTCCGATTGCCAAGACATCGTCCAAGGCCCCGAGGAACGCCAATTCCTCCAAAATGTCCGCGCTGGCCATCACGCCGTCGACACCGGGCACCTGGAGTGCACGCACCACCCGATCAAGCAGCGTGTAGCGGTCGGCAACGGCCAAGGGGTCCGAGCCGGCTGCGAGCATCCCGCGCGCGGTGTGATCCACCGCAACGATCAACAGGTTGCCATCGGAACCGACGAGTTCTCTGCGGCGGCGGGAAGTCAGGGCCGTGCGTAGCGATTCGGGAGCCCGAACCCTCGCCTCGATGATTTCGCCGTACGACTTCCTATCGATCCCGCTCACCGGGTACCTCCTCGGGCGATGATGTCTTCGACGATGTCACTACTGGGCATGGCGTCCGCACACGTGAGTTGGGTCGCCACGTACGCCCCGGCCCCGTTCGCGAATTGCCCGATCTGCTCCAGGCTCCAGCCTTCGATGAGTCCGTGCACGAGCGCTCCGCCGAAGGCGTCGCCGGCACCAAGTCCGCATAGGACATCGATATTCAAAGGTGGAATGCGCACTCGATTGTCTCCATCGGCGAGCAGCACTCCCCCGCCGCCGAGCTTGACGATCGCGAGCCGCACGCCATCGGCGAGCAGTCGGTCGGCTACTTCGTCAGGCTCGTCGATTCCCAACGCCATCTCACACTCGGCCCGATTGCCGACAACGACGGAACTGTTTGCGATGGCTCGCTGAGCGGCTGCTCGAGCCGTTTCGATGTCTGGCCACATGGAGGGTCGGTAATCGAGGTCCAAGACCGTTTCCCGCCCCTGGCTGCGCCCGCGCGCGGCCAACCACTCGAAGGATGCCTGCGCGGTACTGCCTTGCGCCAACGCTCCAACGCTCATCCAGAACACCTGGCAACCTCGGATCGCCTCAAGGGGAACATCATCGGGCAGACAGGTGGTGTCGGGGGCGGCCGCGCCACGGTAGAAGATGATCTGCGGATCCTCGGGCGGGGCGAGCGCAGCAAGGACGACCGGCGTGAGCGCGGCTGGATCGCGCCCGACGAACCGCGTGTCCACCCCCCACTCCCCGAGCCGATTGATGACGTAATCACCGAGGGCATCGGTTCCGACTTTGGTGACGACTGCGGCCGAATGCCCGTACTGGGCCACTGCAACGGCCACATTGGTCGGGCTACCACCTACCGACTTGCGGAACGTCTGTGGATCGCCGAAGGCAGCATTCACCTCCTGCGCGTAGAGGTCGACGCTCACCCGCCCAACGGTGATCACCGCGGGAAAGTCCTGACTTTCGGGGCTCATCCTGCCCTCTCCTTGGAACGCTCCAAAATGCCGGCTGATCGTGTCACACTTGGCGACCAACAGGCAAGCAGATAATCGAGGTGCGCATCATGCGAGTAGTAGTCATCGGCGCTGGTCGGATGGGCGGCATCCGCGCCGAAGACCTCGCTTCTGACGAGCGGGTGACCGAACTGCTCATTGCCAATCGCAGCTTCGAGCGGGCCGAGAAGCTAGCCGCCGATCTCGGTGCCCGCCCACTTCCCTGGGAAGAGGTTGCCACCACTGACGCCGATGCCTACGTGATGGCCCTTGCCACCGATGCGCATGCGCATTTGCTGGAAGCCTTGCTGCAGCGCGGCGTGCCGATGCTGTGCGAGAAGCCGATCGCGCTGACACTCCGGGAGACCGAGCACATCTGCGCCCTTGCAGCAGCGAGCGGCGCACCACTGCAAATCGGTTTCCAGCGTCGCTTCGACCCGGCCATCAGGCAGGCTCGATCAGCCATCGAAAGTGGCGAAATCGGCACCCTGTACGACATTTCGCTCACCTCACGCGACCACACTCCTCCAGATCGGTTCTTCCTGCCCGGAAGTGGAGGAATCTTCCGCGATCTGCACGTTCACGACCTCGACCTCGTCGCCTGGCTCACCGACTCACCCATCGAAACTGTGCAAGCGGCAGCGCAAATCCGGGGTGAAGGCCCCTACGCCGAGTTCGGGGACTTTGATACGACTCGCATCGTCGCCCGTACTGAATCGGGGGTCTTGGCGTCGATCTGCGGCTCCCGACACGATGCTCGCGGTCACGATGTGCGATTGGAGATCTTCGGTAGCAACGATGCCATCAGCGCCGGGATCACCTCGCGCACACCGCTGCACGTTCTCGACGATCCAGCAGTACCGATTGATCAGGACCCGTACACCGGATTCATCGACAGGTTCCGAGCCGCATTCCGATCGGAGACCGGTTCCTTCGTGGATCTGATCGCGGGTGCTACGAATCCTTGTCCACCGGAAGCCGCCACGGAATCGCTTCGCGCAGCTATCGCGTGCGAGATCGCCGTTCGCGAGGGCGGCACCATAACCGTGCGAGACGTTCGAGATGAATGACAAGAAGCCAACGATCCACGACGTCGCGGCTCGCGCCGGGGTGTCGAAATCGTTGGTGTCCTTGGCCTTGCGCGGCTCGTCGAAGGTCAGTGACGCTAGTCGTGAATCGATCGAACGGGCAGCAGCGGAACTGGGGTACCGACCCAATGCCACCGCGCGCAGCCTGGCGGACCGCAGGAGCCGGACTATCGGCATCAACATGGCCGAGATCGATAACCCGATCTTCCCGCAGATGCTCAGCGGCGCCCACGCTGTTATCCGCGAACGCGGCTACAACACCATGTTGGTATCCGGTGAGCGTGACCCGCTGGTCGAGTTCGGTGAACTAGCCAAGTTGCTGGAGTTCCAAGTAGAGGGATTGATTTTGATCTCTCACCGAATGTCCGGATCCACCGTTCGTTCGCTGGCCTCCGACGTGCCTACCGTGGTCCTGACTTTGCGGGGCATCAACGGACCGGGCATCGATTCGGTCACCTCCGACGACGAAGCCGGTGCCCGGATGGCCATGCGTTACCTCTTCGACCTCGGCCACACGGCGATCGCGCACATTTCCGGCGGATCCTTGGAACCCTCGGTTGTGCGTGAGCGCATCTACCGAGAGGAGATGACCGCCGCTGGTCTCGAAGCGCAGATCAGCGTTCACGCGGGAGATCTGACCAACGAAGGTGGGTTGCGTGCAACCCGGGAGCTGCTGAGCACTGCCAAGACCCCGACCGCGATCTTCGCCAGCAACGATATTTCGGCGCTCGGGGTCATGTCTGCCTGCTTGGAGCATGGCCTGTCCGTCCCAGATGACGTGTCGATCATCGGCTACGACGGTGTCTCCATTGGAGCCCTGCGAAGTATCAGCTTGACGACCATCTCCCAGCCGCTCAACGCCATGGGTGCGCTGGCCGCTGAGCGGCTATTCGACCGCATGGACGGCAAGAAGATCAAGGGTCGTTCCATCGTTCTCGAACCGGAGCTAGTGGTACGCAGCACCACTGCCCCACCGGCGCACCTACGCCCCTAGGCGCTTCGCGCCCACATTTCGAACGCCTCAAGATCTCCTACGTTGGCCAGACCGCTGGTGTTGCGGACCGGATCACCGTTCACGATGTCGGTCACGGCAAGTTCGGCGAGTTTGCCGGTAATCGTCCGCGGAACCGCCGGCACCTGCACGATCTCCGCCGGCACGTGCCGTGGGCTCGCCTGCTGGCGCAAGGCACGAGCGATCTCGCGACGCATTTCATCGGTCAGGTCGGCGCCCTGGCGCGTCACCACGAACAGCACGATTCGGGTGTCGAGTCCCTGCCGCTGTCCGACCACGATTGATTCGCTCACGAAGTCCAGCGCGTCCACGATTCGATAGATCTCAGCGGTTCCGATTCGCACACCCTGGGCGTTCAACGTGGCATCGGATCGACCATGGATGACGAAACCCCCTTGGGCAGTCCGCGAGATGAAATCACCATGGGCCCACACTCCGGGGAAGCGTGCGAAGTACGAGTCGTGCAAGCGTGATCCGTCATCTCCCCAAAAGCCGAGTGGTTGTGAGGGGAACGGGGTGCAACAGACGAGTTCACCTCGCATTCCGTTGTCCGTCGGTTGTCCCTCGTCGTCAAACACCCGAACGTCCATTCCCAAGGCTGGCCCTTGGATCTGTCCGGCATAGATCGGCTCGGTGGGTACTCCGAGTACGAAGCAGCCGCAGATATCCGTACCCCCGGAGATCGAGGCAAGATGAACCGACGGATCGATCGATGTGTAGACGTACTCGAACAATTCGGCGGCCAGTGGCGAGCCGGTGCTGGCGATTGTTCGAAGGCTCGGCATCGCACCCTCATTCCGCGTGATGCCCTGTTCTCGTAGCGATTCGATGTACTTGGCGGAAACACCGAGAAAGGTCAGACCTTCGTCTACAACGAGTTGCAGCAGGCGGTCGGGGTCGGGGTACATCGGCTGACCGTCGTAGAGCACCACCGTGGCCCCCGTGCCCAAAGCCATGACCAGCCAGTTCCACATCATCCAGCCGCAGGTGGTGAAGTAACAGACCCGATCCCCGGCACGAATGTCCAGGTGCACGCGCTGTTCGGCCAGGTCCTTGAGCAGTACGCCTGCCGCACTGTGCACGATGCACTTCGGTGCTCCCGTGGTTCCACTGGAGAACAGGATGAACCCGGGGTGGTCGAATGGCAGCGGAGTTGTCACCAACTCGGCGCCGCGCGATGGTGTCAACCACGCTTCCCAGGACATCGCCGAGGTGGTCCAATCCGCAGACGGTTCACCGAGCACCACCACCTGACGAACTGAGGGCAACTCCGCCAGCGCCACGCTCACCTCACCGCGCAAGTCGAAGTTTCTTCCCCCGTACGTGTAATCGCCGGCCACCAGCAACAACACCGGCTCGATTTGACCGAAACGATCCAGGACCCCTTGCGCGGCGAAGTCCGTTGATGCCGTCGACACAACGGCTCCGATGGAAAGGGCTCCCAGTGCCCAGATGAGAGTTTCGGGGACGTTCGGTGTCCACGCCGCCACTCGGTCACCGGGTTCGACTCCTGCAGCACGCATCGCCTCGGCGACTGCAGCGACTTCTTCGCGCAATCGATTCCGTGTCCACGACCTTCGCGAACCGGATTCATCCACCCCGAGCAGGACCTCATCGCTGGGTTCGCCGGTAGGCCCAGTAAGCAACGTGTCCACCACGTTGAGCTGGGCGTAGGGGAAGAAGCGGGCACTACCGACTGCACTGCCGACAGCACTGCCGTCGATCACGACATCGCCCTGCGAACCGACGATCCCGCATTCGTCCCAGGCCCACGACCACCAGCGGGCAGGATCTTCGATGCTGCGCTGGTGGGCGTCGTGGTAGTTCGCTACCCCCGCCGCCGCGAGCCAACGACGCATAGCCGCACCGCGATCACTTCCGGGGGACCACAGCGGCTCGAGCACGCGCAAAGCATGCCACCGACACGAACCCGATGCGGTGTCTGGCGTGGCCGGAATCGGAACGATTCCGCGGCCACGCCAGACGCCGCATCGGGGAGGGAGGGGTTAGTTGTCGTTGGTGTAGTAGGCGCGCACCTGCGGCATGACGTTGCGCATCATGAATAGCGGACGACGCAGGCCTTCGGCGTTCGGGCCGGGTCGGGTCTTGGCCATCCACTCGCGGTAGACCTCGCGGGACTTGTCGGTATCGACGACGACATCTCCGTACTTGTCTTCGTCGTGCGCCCGCTCGATCCGGACCTTCTGATGCCAGCAGTGCATTCCGGACCAGGTGTCCGGGTGAACGGCGAACGCCAGGTTCTGGTGCACTCCGGGGTCCTCCCAGTTAATGCGCGCCGAATCGGAGTCCTCGCTCACGAACGGTTTGATGCCTTCGACATAACGCAGCCGCCAACGCCCGTCCTCGAGCTTGCCGACGTTCACCTTGCCGGTAACCCACCGGCTACCGGCATCGTCGGTGGTGCGCCAACGTCCCATGTGGTGCGAGAGCGCACTCACGCCCGGACGAATGCCCTCGGTTGCCCAGATTCGTGCCACGAAGTATCCGATCTCGGTCGTTACGCGCACCATGTCACCGGTGTCCAGGCCCAACCGGCCCGCGTCGATCGGATTCATCCACATCGGGTGCTTATTCGAGATCTCGTTCAGGTACTTGGCATTTCCCGAACGGGTGTGGATCAACGTCGGCAACCGGAAGGTCGGCACCAGCACCATCTCGCCTAGCGACTCATCGAGTTCGTGGTGCGAAACGTGCGAGGTGATGTAGCACGGGGTTGCGTACTCACGCCAACCGAAGGAATCCATCGAAGGCGAGAACAACTCGAGTTTGCGCGAGGGGGTCAACCAACCGGCAACCTTCGAACCGTCCTCGAGTTGCACACCCACCGATCCCGGCTCGCCGACCAGCGGCTTTTGTGTTTCGGGTGTGTAGGGCTTGCGAAGCACACCTTCTTCGTCGGCTTCCGCACCTTCGAGTTCGGCTTCGGTGAGCGGTCGCTCGTCTTGCCGGTAGAGGCCGTTGGCGATCTCGACCGCACCGTACTTGCGCATGTACTCCAGCGGCGTCAACCCGAGCTTGTCCGCCTTCTCCGGCAGACCGGGAACCTGGTTGTCGAAGATCCAGCCGTAGTAGTCATCGACGGTGACCTTCTCCCCCGGTCGGCCGGGTGCTTCGTAGTACTTGCGGATGCCCAACGATCCGGTGGGGTCGATGCGCCAAGAGAGTTCGATCCAGAACTCGGTCTCCTCCCAGACCTCGCCGGGGTTGGCGTCGCGGGTATCACCGATCTTCTCGCCCATCTTCTCCAACGCGACGCGGCGAACGGGCTGCCGGAAGCCCAGCCATTTGCCGGCGTACTGCTCATAGGACTGGGTGTCGTGACGTTCGGTGCTGTGCCCGAACGGCAGGACGTAATCGGCCCACACCGCTGTCTCGTTCCAGGTGGGCGTCATCGCAACGTGACAACCGACGAGATCCTCATCGGACAGCGCCTCGATCCAGGAGAAACCATCGGGGTTCGTCCAGACCGGGTTGTAGACGCGGGTGAAGTAGGTGTCGACCTTGCCCCGGCCCTCCATCAGGAAGTGCGGCAACAAAATGGACAACTCGTTGGTGGACATCGGGAATTCCTTCGGCCACAGCAACTCGTTCCACGAGTCGTGGCCACCCGGCATGGTCGGGCCGTGCGGGATGAACTTGTTCCACCCGTTGGGGCTGGTGCCACCCTTCTTACCGACGCTGCCGGTGAGGACGGTCAGGAAGAACAACGCTCGGGCGACTGTCCAGCCGCCGAGGTTGCCGGCCGAGGCAGCACGCCAAGTGTGCGCGGCCATCTTGCCCCCGCACCCCGCGACGATCTTGGCTACTCGCTCCACCTGGTCGACCGGTATACGGCACTCGGTAGCAGCGAACTCGAAGCTGTACTGCGCGTAGTCCTCGGTGAGGGTCTGCTTGAAAACCTCGAAGTCCTCGGCCGAGCGGTCCGGGTGCAACTCGCGCATGTAGGTCTTCCAGTTGACCCAACGATGCATGTAGTCCCAGTCCACTTGATCGGTTCGCATCAAGTACGACGCCACCGCGAGCAGCAGTGCAGCCTCGCTGCCCGGCCAGACCGGCACCCACTCGTCGGCATGCGAAGCGGTGTTCGACAAGCGGGGATCGAGAACCACGAGCTTGGCATTTCCGCGGACCTTCGCGTCCATGATGCGCTGGGCATGCGGGTTGAAGTAGTGCCCGGACTCCAAGTGCGCCGAGATGAGGAAGATGACGTTCGCGTTCTCGTGATCAGGCGACGGACGGTCGTAACCACCCCACACTGAATAGCCGAACCGCGCACCAGCGGAGCAGATATTCGTGTGGGTGTTGTTTCCGTCGACTCCCCAGGTGAGCAGAACCCGCTCGATGAAGCCATCTTCACCGTGCCGACCCACGTGGTACATGACCTCGTTGCGGCGCTCTTCCTCGATCGCCTTGCGGATGCGGCCGGCTACGTCATCGAGTACGTCGTCCCAAGACACGCGCTCGAACTTCGCCTCGCCGCGCTTACCCACGCGCTTCATCGGGTAGAGGATTCGCTCAGGGTCCGATGTTTGATTGATGGTCGCCGGTCCCTTGGCGCAGTTGCGTCCACGCGAACCTGGGTGAGCGGGATTGCCCTCGATCTTCGCGACCTCTTTGGTCTCCTTGTCCACGTAGGCCAGAAGCCCGCAGGCAGATTCGCAGTTGAAGCAGGTGGTCGGCACCAGCATGTAGTGCTTTTCCACCTTGCGCGGATGGGCTTTGGCGTCGTACATGACAACGTCGTCCCATTGCTCGACCGGTGGGTAGTTGGACACCGTCTCGCGAATACGTAGCCCGTAGTGCTCGGGATTATCGGGACCAACGGGTGTCGCGGCTGGCCGCTGCATGGCCTCTGGATCGCGTGGGGTCATCGATTCTTACCTCTCGATCGTTGGTTCTCGATGTAGGTCGGCAGATGTAGGTCAGGACAGGGGCGGGTCTTGAGCGGCCATCACGAATACCCGCTCGTGCAAGATGAGTGCAGGTTGCACGATCAGGCCGGCGATCGCTGCAAAGATGATGGCACCTCCCAGAGCGGTCGGCAGCGCGACAAGGGCGCCGACAATCGCCAGTAGCACCGATCCTCCCCAAAACTGCAGGCGGTACCTGCCATGCGTGATGGCGTGGGCTGCCATTTCCGCATTCCGTGTGCTGTGCGTGCCGCCGAACTCCACCGCGGTGATCAGCAGATGCGCCCCTACACCGGCAACAAGCGCCCAGGCGAGCCATTGCATGGTCGCGGCGTCGGTTCCAATGACCGCACCGATGACCAGCAGCGCTCCGGACCCAACCATGGCCGCCTGCGCCAACAGATGCCAGAACAGCACGGGTGATTGCCACAGGTCTCGACCCTCGGCCTGTCCGAAGAGGAAGGCCGTGTAGCCGGCGACCATCGCACCCGCCGGGATGGCCGGCCAAGCCAACCAGGTGAGCCAACTGGTGAAGTCGGCGATGCCGAGCAGGTCTGCGGCACCGATGAGGAACCAGACTCCACCGATGGCTGCGCCGAGCCCGAGGAAGATCCCGCCGATCGCCAACCAGGATGTCTTGTTGATCTTGCGGGGATCGAGCAGGTAGATGAAACGCTTAGGCTGCTTGAGATCCCAGATCAACAGCGCCGCGGTGATGACCAAGAACGCCTCGGTCAGGAGCGGCGCAACCGTGCTGACCAGTGCGCTGGTATCGCCCAGCAACAGCACGATCAGACCCGCGAGGGCAAGGGAGCCTGCCGCGATGGACTTAGTCCATAGGTACGTCCAGACCTTCCAGCCCCAAGGTCGGGGGTGGGAGGTGTTCAAGGTGAGCCGGGCGTTGCTCAAGGGGTCGCCCGGCAGTTCGGCTGCTGTCTCGAGACGGAGCGGATCGGCGTTGGCCCACAGGTAGCTACCACTGACCGGGGCGGCCATCGGATCCAGCACGGTCGAATCGGCCCCAACGTAATAAGTGTTCGGCCGCGTTCCCTGCTCGGGTGTGCGGACGTTGACCGGTTCGATGCTCAAGAACTTGCTGATCCCGCTCGTGGGATCGTCGATGTCGCCCATCCAGATCGACTCGGTTGGGCAAACCTGCACGCAGGCCGGCTCGAGCCCCTGATCGATGCGATGCGCGCAGAAGTTGCACTTCGCTGCCGTGTTGGTGTTCGCATCGATGTAGATGGCGTCGTACGGACAAGCCTGCATGCACATCTTGCAACCGATGCACAGTTCGTTGTCGAAGTCGACGATGCCGTCGTCACGGATGAACAGGGCATTGGTGGGGCACCCCTTCACGCAGGGCGCGTCGGTGCAGTGGTTGCACCGCATGACGCCCATTTCCCGGGTGGTGTTCGGGTATTCGCCCTTGTCTACATATTTGACCCAGGTGCGAAATTGCCCAACAGGGATGTCGTGTTCGGTCTTACAGGCGACTGTGCAGGCGTGACACCCGATGCACGTGCGCTGATCGATAGCGAAGCCGTAGCGCACTCAGGTCACTTCTTCCGAACGAGGAAGCGCATAACGCCGCCCTCTTCGCTCGACTCGATCAGTTCATTTCCCGTTTGATCGACCCACGCGGGGATATCAGAGCGCGCGCCGTTGTCGGTGGCTTCGATCAACATCGTTTCACCTGGTGCGAGTTCCTTCGCTGCCTTAGCCGACATCAGTACCGGCATCGGACAGGTTTGCCCCTTGGCATCGACCGTGGTCTTCGCTGCTTCCATGATTTTCAACCTTCCTAGATGAACAAGCTGATGTTCGAATTGGCCATCTTCTTCAATGCAGTCGCTGCGCCGACGGGTTCTCCGAGGCCATCGACCATCTGGTTCGGTTCGATGCCGAGGAGGTCCATGGTCATCTGGCACGGCCACATATTCACGCCCATGTCCTTCGACATCTCGAAGAGATCCTCCGGCGGCATGAGATTGTTCTTCGCGGCCACCTTTCGCATCATCCAGTGACCCATGCCGCCCATTTCCATCTTTGACAGCTTTGCCTTCTTCATGCCCGGTGCATTCATGCCGGCGAGCATCTTGGTCATGGCGTCGTATCCAGTGACGCGAACATCGTCCTTCACCAGCGGGAACAGACCCCAGAAGGTGTAGAAGACCGTGACGTCCATTCCATTGGCCGCCGCGGTCGAGGACAGGATCATCGTCGGCCAGAGTTTGTCGAGGTCACCGCTGAAGGCGATGATCGTCATGGACTCAGGTTCGGTATTGACGTGGTTTTCGCTCATGGCTTCTCCTAGGGCTCTAGGTGCACGCTAGATGTCCGGACACCCCTAGGCAAGGCTTTCCGGTCAATTCCCTCAAATTTCGGGGAATTGCTTCCCCCGGGCGGTATTCGCGTATTAGCGTCTGCGCATATGCCAATGCACCCGGATAGCCGACCGGGGGCGTCCAGGAGGTAGCCATGCCAGGAACCATCACCCCCCGCGAGCTCTACGACGGCATCGCTGAGGGAACGATCCCAATGATCCTCGATGTTCGAAACCAAGACGAGTTCGCGGCTTGGCAGGTCGAAGGAACCGCGCCGGTACCGACCCGCAACCTGCCCATCTGGATGGCCGTCGAGGGCATCGACGACCTCGTGCAAGAGGTACCCGCCGACACCGTGGTGGTGTGCGCTCACGGCAATGGCAGCGGCCTGCTGCTGGACATGCTGTCCGACGAGGGAGTCGAGGCCCGCAACCTCGAGGGCGGTACAGCGGCGTGGGCCGAACTGCTGGTGCCAGAACCGTTGGAGTGCCTGCCTGAGGGGGTTGTCGGGTGGCAGATCCTGCGGCCATCGAAAGCGTGCCTGTCGTACTTGATCGGCGTTCCCGGGAAGGATGCCATCGTGGTGGATCCGGCCCGCTTCCCGGATCCCTACATTGAACTCGCGGCCAGTGAGGGAATGACCATCACCCACGTCATCGACACCCACGTTCACGCCGACCACGTAAGTGGTGGACCCGAACTCGCCGAGAAGGTCGGCGCCACCTACCACCTGCCACTGGAAGATGCTGGCGGCTCCATTCCCTGGCCGAACGAGCCGCTGGTGGACGGCACCGAAATCGATCTAGGTGGTCACACCGTCGCCACGTTCGCCATCAAGATGCCCGGCCACACCCCTGGCACCACATGCGTTCACATCCCCGGGCACCTGCTGCTCACCGGAGACACCGTCTTCGTTCGCGGCGTAGGGCGCCCGGATCTCACCGGCAAAGCCGACGAACTCGCCCGCGAGTTGTATTACACGGTCAACGAGAAACTGCGCCCGCTCGACCCCGCCACCACCGTCTTACCCGCGCACTGGTCCAGTGCCGAGGAGATGGGCGAAGACGGCATGGTCAAGACCACGCTGGGCAAGGTATTCGAATCGACGCTGCTCAACGAAGAGGATCTGGTGAAGTTCGTCGAAGAGATCGTCGGCACCCTCCCAAGTGCACCCGACTTCTACGACACCATTCGCGAGGTCAACTCCGGCAAGCAAGTTTCCGCCGAAGAGATCGAGACCCTAGAGATCGGCAAGAACCAGTGTGCAGCTTCGACGACCGTGTAATGGCATAGGCTGATCGCTCATGGACAAGCAGACCGAGTTGGAGATCCATGATCTTCACGCGCGCATCTGCAAGGCGATCGCCGATCCGAAACGTCTGCTGATCATCAATGAGTTGCGGTACGGACCGCTGACAGTCAACGAGTTGGCAACGGCTTTGGATCTTTCGCAAAGCAATACCAGCCAGCACCTGGCAATTCTCCGCGAGCGCGGCGTTGTTCAGGCTGATCGTGACGGGTCGAGTGTCTTCTACTCGCTGCGGAGCAAGAAGGTGCTCAAGGCGATCGACCTACTTCGCGAATTCATGGCCGAGGAGTTGACGGGATCGACCAAGTTGCAAAAGGCTGCCGGTCGCCTCGTTACGAGCCGTCGTTGACCTGACGGATCCACGGCACCGGGATCCAGTCAAGGGTCTGCCCTTGCATCGCCCCTTCGGGCGGCACTACAGCCCAGCCGTCGGCATGGGAAATGCCGCGCAGCATCGCAGAAGACACGTGCTGTACTTGACGAAAACCACCGAGTTCGCGACGGCCAACCATCAAGCGGGTGAGCGGCTTGTGTGACGGGGAGATCGCCTCGGCCATCTGCACTCGTGGCATGGCGCGGCCTGCCCGACCATTCCAGGCATCGATCATCGGCTCGATGAGTGTCACCATCGCAACGAGCGCACTCAGCGGATTCCCTGGAAGGCCGACAACTGGAGTCCCGTGCACAGCGGCCAACGTCATCGGATGACCCGGACGCACTGCAACTCCATCGACGAGTACCTGCGCATTCAATGCATCCAAGGTGGAACGCAGGTAATCGCGATGCCCGCGCGCCGTTCCGCCCGTTGCGATGACCACATCGGCGTGCTCGATGGCCGAACGCAAAGCCGAGTTCAAAGTATCGGCGTCATCACCCACCCGGCGTATCTCCGTCAGCCGACCGCCGTAGGCGTGAATCCATCCGGGCAGCTGCACTCCCAGTGCGTCACGGACCTGGCCGGGACCGGGGATTCCCCCCTCGACAACTTCGTCACCGACGACCAGCACAGCAAATGTCGGTGAGCGATAGACCAACACCTCATCTGTTCCCGCAGCAGCCAGTGAGCCGAGCAGAGCAGGATTGACGACGTCGCCCCTACCTGCAAGGACATCGCCGGCCACACATTCCTCACCGCGCGGGCGAATGTGCAACTTGTCGGGGAGTTGTGCAGTAACGACGGACCCGTCGAACTGTGCGATCTCCCAGGGAATGACGGCATCGGATCCTTCCGGCACTGCCCCACCGGTCGCGATGCGCATCGCTTCTCCGCTTTGCAGGGCCTGTGCTGCGGGCGTGCCGGTATCGATTGTCCCCATCACTTTCCAAGGCCCTGGGCCGGAGACCACCCACCCATCCATGGCAGCAGTGGCAAACCCCGGCAGATCAACGAGTGCTGATACTGGCTCGGCGAGTGTGCGGCCTTGCGCGTCGGCGATCGGTATGCGCTCCGCGGAATCGGGAGCCAGCAGGGACCCGGCAATTTCCCGGGCCTGCTGCCAGGAAAGGTCAGACATCGAACTCCTGCGCCAAGCGGGCGATCGCCTCGGCCACAACGCGAGGATCGGCACCTTGCGCCACCGCATAACCGAGCATGTACGTGCTCACCGGGGCGGCCGGACGCTCCACCGAGTGCGCAGCGTCTTTGGCGATGTCCAAGATGGTGGACAGATCCTGCGGCGCTGGTACGTCCAATTCCGCGGTCAGGATCTCTATCCACCGAGCTACCCGATTCGCCTGCTCCTCATTCACTCGCTCTCACCTCGCACGCTTGGCGTTCTTGGATTGCCACACTCTTCGATCTACTGTTCGACCTGCGCCTCAATCTGCGCCTTGGCGCGCGCGAGATCTGCAGGGGTATCTACATCCAGAAGGCTAGTGGCCGAATCGACATGGACATCCACGCATGCCATATCACCGACGAGTCGATGAAAGGGCTGATCGGTCCAATCCTTCTCACCGGCAGCACGAAGCAGAGCCGAACGCCGATACAGCGCACATAACCACTGTCGACGACCATCCTCGGCGACCGGGATCCACCCATCCGCCTCGTCGTCCAATGCCTGCAGGACCGATCGAAGTGCACTGCCGGCCATCGGCATATCAACCGCGAGGACACCGATCACATCGGATTCGCAGTGCGAAAGCGCGGCCACCACCGCTGCTGCCGGCCCGCCGCTGTACTCCGGTCCCAGGATCGACAAACGACCGGTGGGATCTACCTCCGCAACGGTTTGCTGCGCGCGTTCCAGGAGTGTTCGGCCCAGCACCGCAGTGCCCGCCTTGTCCTGCCCCAAACGCGAACTACGCCCACCGGTGAGCAGCAGCCAATCGATCACGTGGGTACATGGGCTACGTGAGCCGCGTGCGCCTCCGCGTCTTTGACCGCCTGCTGTAGTCCCGTAACCGCCGCTGTCAACCGGCCATCCCACTCCCCGGCCCGCACATGCCACATCACGGTGTCGACTTCCTCTTCAAGTCGCGCTCGCGCCGATCGCGGACCGTCGGAACCGAGCCGCGCCAGCACTCGGTCGGCGCCCGCGAGCCAGGTCTCCGCAACCTGCAAGTGCCCGACCTCCTTGGTCAACTCGCGCAACTGCGCACCGGGGTGCGAGCGGCTCGGGGTGACGTCGTTGATCTGCGATTCCGCCGAGGCGACAGCGTCGAGGAGTTCCTTGCGCACCGCATCGTGGATGTGCGAGCGCTGAATACGTGCGCGCAGCTCCTCGCAGGCGTGCTGGGCATCGTGCTTGGCCTTATAGAAGCGTTCCTCCGTGCGGTGTGGCTTGTGCTTGGCAGCATCGCGATCGGCCCTTGAGCGCTCCCGGCCGTTTTCCCGTGGGGGCATAGTCAGATCCCTCCTCGTTTCACGTTCTCGACGTGCACCCGCGTCCTCGCGGACACGTGATGATTGTCGCGCACGAAACCCTCCGGTGAAAGGTCTTTGGACCCTTCCGTGACGCGTGGGTGGTCAGCGATCGGCGGCTGTGCCCACTGAACCCACTGTGCCCAGCAGGCGCAACGTCGCCGCCACCTGGGATACCTCATGGATGCGCAAGATGCCTACCCCTCCCAAGGTGGCGAACACCGAGGTAATCGCCTCACCGATCGCGGCTTCCTCCTGGAATGCCTCGATGGCTTGCGGCGTCAGGGCGCAGACCGGAACCCCCAGGGCGCGCAGCCCGAAGGATCGCAGCAACGTGCGCAGCTGGTAGCGAATCTTCACCTGCGGATCGAGGACGGACTTGTAGAAGAAGCCCAATCCCGGATCGACGGCGATACTGGCCACTCCTGCACTACGCGCCAGTTCGATTCGCGGCGCGAAATGCTCGAGGAGGGTCGGGATCGGATCTTCGGGGATCCGAAGCTCCAACTCATCGCGCACCGTCTCGCCAGGTGTGAAGCACATGACCACGGAAGCGCCATGCTCGGCGACCGCTTCATAGACGGCGCCTTCATTCCTCGTGCCGGTGAGGTTGACGACCGATGCACCCGCCGCGAGACCGGCGCGAATCACATCGATTTCGTAGCTCTCCACAGAAGTCGGAATACCGATTGCTGCGAGTTCTTCGATCACGGGAACCAGCGAGTCGATCTGCGCCTGGATTGTTGTCCGACTTGCACTGGATCGCGAGGATTCCGCTCCTATATCGATGACCTGCGCACCCTGCGCGACCATGATCCGCGCCCGACGAACTGCATCGGCGCGCGTGGGGGCGATGCTTTCTCGGTAGGTGGAATCCCTCGAGAGGTTGACCACACCCATCAGCACG